>JADHWD010000088.1 GCA_016783645.1 bacterium | reverse complement strand
ATGCCGGGATGGGGTCCGATAGAATTCCAAAAATCCGATGGTGAGTTGAATATCAAATTCAAGAAATGTCTCAATGTATTCGACCAGGACGGCGGGTTTAATCCGCAGTATGATGAAAGTCAAATCACTAGCATAAAAGCCCGCCATGTGATTATAGCCATCGGCCAGCAATCCGCTTTAGTCAACACGAATGGTATAGGTACCGGTTCCGGCGGTATTATCAAGGTGAATCCTGACACTTTAGAGACTGAAATTAAAGGATTATACGCCGCCGGCGATATTGTACACGGGCCCAGTTCGGTGATAGAAGCGATAGCTTCCGGCAGGAAGGCGGCTGATGCGGTTGATAAGGCTTTAGGCGGCGAAGGCATCGATGTCGATAAACCTCAACGGGAAGTCAATAAGTGGATAGGACAGGACGAACTGTTCCTAAGCCGGGCGCATATTATCCCTGAAAATATCCCGCCCAAAGAAAGAGTCTTGAATTTTCAACTGATAGAAAAATCGCTGACCCGGGAACAGGCGGTCCACGAAGCCGTCCGCTGTCTAAGATGTAATCTGAGGGCGTCTATCACTCCGGTGATACTGCCGCCGGACAAATGGATGTTATTGGTTGAAGATAATATCACTGACATTCCCGCCGTCGAAGGTGTGATGCAACTGGCGGATGGAACGAAAAAGGTATTTATAATCTCCGGAGTGCAGAATGTTCGGAGCGAACTGGAAAAGGCGCTGGTAAATCAGCCTGACGGAACTATGTTCTGCTGGGAAGAAGACCACATGTATTCCATGCGGGAATCGGAATTGATCCAGCAGTATTTGCAGAAATACGGGGAAATGCCCGGCGGCGGAGATGATGATTGGGATGAATTGTTTTAATAAATCTTTGGTAAGTCGGGGGCTTGTCCTCCGACAAATCTTGCGGGGGGATAACTCACCTACTATTAAAATGAAAAAAATCCGTCTCGATAAAGAAACATATTGTCAAAGAAATCGTCCATGCGCAATAACTATTTGTTCAAAGAACAGAATTACTATATTTAACAACAAGGACTTTGTTCATGAAATAATGGCGATTATTAGAAAGGAAGCCGATTTACACCGGATTCAAGTTTTCGCGTTCTGTATTATGCCGGACCATTTGCATTTATTGATTTCGACTACATCGGATTGCAGCCTTGTAGATTGGATAGCGTTAATTAAGGGAAAAATTACTAGACAATCGTGGAATTATGGTTTTAAAGATACTATTTTCCAAAAGAGTTTTTATGATCATTTTTTACGAAAAGAGGATGATCTATTTAAACAAGTTCGATATATATTGGAAAATCCTTTAAGAAAAGGATTGTCAGAGGTTTATAGCAAATTTCCATATATAGGATCATTTGTATTTGATTTATCAGATTATTAGAATATTGTGGTAGGTCGGGGGCTTGTCCCCCGACAAATCTTGCGGGGGGATAAACCCCCCGCCTACCAAAAAGGAAAATAATTAAAATGACCTGGCTCAAACGCAATACCACCGGCCTCGCCCGTTCCAAAGAACTGGTGGAGATGTACGAATCACTCGGCTTTGAAGTCAAAGTCGAACCGATGGATTTCGGCGAATTAGACAAGGAAGTCGAATGTAACGAATGTTTCAAACACGGACAGGAAAATTTCGTCACCATATATACAAAACCGAAAACCGAAAACAGTAAACGGTGAGCAGTGAACGGTGAACAGATAGAAAAAATGCGATTTATAACAATGACTATTGACCAATTGTTGTAATATTTTAGCTTTATTTAAAATAATTCCCTTTTTCGTCATTCCGGCTTGTCCGGAATCGGTTGCTATTACTGATGTGCCGATTCTGGACGCGCTTCGCTTGCCAGAATGACGGTGATTGTGAATATTTCATAATACTATAATGTACCAATTTTCAAATCCCCAATAAACATTTCAAGGAGTGAACAATGAAAGCAGCGATATTCAACGGACCTAATCAGCCTTTGGAATTGAAAGAAGTCCCTACGCCGGAACCCGGCGCCGGGCAGATTTTAGTTAAAGTAGCGGCTTGCGGCGTATGCCACACCGATATGCACTATATCGACCATGGCGTCCCTACATTCAAACAACCGCCCTTGATTTTAGGACATGAACCTTCAGGCATTGTCGCAGTGGTCGGCGAAGGTGTGAAAAATTTCAAGGAAGGGGATAAAGTCCTGCTTCCCGCAGTCTTAACCTGCGGATACTGCTTTAACTGCCGTATCGGCAGGGAGAATATCTGCGATAATATGGTGATGTTCGGCAACCATGTTGACGGCGCTTACGCCGAATATGTGTTAGCTCCGGCGAAGGATACTTTGCATCTGCCGGATGAAGTGCCGTTAATCGAAGGCTCGATCATCGCCGACGCTGTCTCTACCCCTTATCACGCGGTTGTTAACCGCGGGCAGGTCAGAGCGGGCGATAATGTGGTGGTATTCGGCTGCGGCGGAGTGGGAATCAACGCGGTGCAAATAGCGGCGGCAGTGGGAGCATCCGTCATCGCCGTCGATATTGTCCCGGAGAAACTGGCGGCGGCTAAAAGATTCGGCGCAAACGCTGTAATAAACGCTAAAGAAGTCGAGCGCATCGATAAAATTATCAAGAAAATGACCGGCGGCGGCGCCGATGTCACATTCGAAGTCATCGGCAATCCGTCCACTATCCAGCAGGCATTCTCCTGCATCCGCAAAGGCGGACGGACTGTGGTGGTGGGCTATACCAATAAAAATGTGGAACTGCCCGCTTCCAAAATCATGTTCTTTGAACAGGAAGTGATTGGTTCGTTAGGCTGCCGCCCGGTCGATTATCCCAAAATCATCGAAATGGCCCGCACCGGCAAGATTAAAATCAAGGAATTGGTGACCCATAAATTCCCGCTGGAAAAGATTAACGACGCCTTCGATTTACTCCGTTCCGGCGATCCGACGGTCATCAGATCGGTTGTTATTCCGTAGCTGCGAGTTGCGAGTTGCGAGTTCCGAGTTCCGAGTCAAGAAATGCAGACGGGAACTATAATAAACGACATAATAATTTGTTCGGAAATATGTTTTACATTGATTATAATCCCCCTTAATCCCCCTTTAAAAAAGGGGGAAACATAACCCCCCTCTGATAAAAGGGGAAACATAAATCCCCTTTAAAAAAGGGGGGAAGGGGGGATTATTAAATAATTAGAATTAATGGGTGGTGTCCCTATATAGTTGTTTTACGGTATTAAATTCGATATTATACTGATTTGAAAACAAAAAATGGTAGGTCGGGGGCTTGTCCCCCGACAAATTGTGCGGGGGGATAAACCCCCCGCCTACCCTGACAATTATATACGGGCACCACCAATTAATGCCGCTCATTATAAAATCTTATTATTTTTTGAATTTTGAAATCTTAACTTTGAACTTTTTCACTTTACCCTTAAATGAGATAATCATGCTTACATCGGTCAAAGAAAAGAAGAACTATTCTGTCACTATCAACCAGTCCTGGTGCAAAGGCTGTTATTTGTGTATAGAAGTCTGCCCTATTGAAGGGATATTCATCAAAGAGGATTATGTGTCTGAAAAGGGTTTTCCGCCGGTGGCAGTCAGAGAGGTGGAGAAGTGCACCGGATGTCAATTATGCGAACTGCTGTGCCCGGACTTGGCGATAATAATTAAAAATAGTGAATAGTGAATTTAGAATTAAAAATGAGGTAATGATGCGGGGTGATGAATTATCGGAAAGACTGCTTGAATTTTCCATCAGGATAATAAGGCTTTGTAAATATTTGAATAGGGATAGAGACAACAGAATAATCAGCAATCAATTGCTTCGGTCAGGGACATCGATTGGCGCAAATTATGAAGAGGCGCGGGGTGCGGAAAGCCGTGCGGATTTCATTCATAAACTGACAATATCGCTAAAAGAAACCCGTGAAAGTCTGTATTGGATAAAAATTATAAAAAACGCGGGATTAATCAAGTCGGAAAAGGTTGAAGTTATTTATAATGAAGCGAATGAAATATGTTCAATTTTGGTGTCTTCAGTGAAAACCTCGAAAAAATCTAAAATCTAAAATCTAAAATCTAAAATAATTTCTTAATGCTGTACTCAACCGAACAAGTGAAATCTTCCCTCAAGCCGGGCGGCTATTTCATGTTAGGCGATGAAGCTTGCGCGGAAGGGGCGATCGCCGCCGGATGCAGATTCTTCGCCGGTTATCCTATAACACCCGCTTCCGAATGTATGGTGCATATCGTAAAACGCTTCTCCGATGTGGGCGGCAGGTTCATCCAGATGGAGGATGAAATCGGCTCGGTAGCGGCTATGATGGGCGCGTCCTGGGCGGGCGGACGGGTGATGACCGCCACCTCAGGCCCAGGATTATCTCTAATGATGGAGAATATCGGTTACGCCGCTATGACCGAAACTCCGATTGTCATAGTCGATATCCAGCGGGCAGGCCCCGCCACCGGTCAAGCCACCCGTCCCGGCTCCGGCGATATACTACAGGTGAAATACGGTTCGCACGGCGATTATGAGATAATCGCCCTGTCGCCCTGGTCAGTGCAGGAAATTTACGACTTGACCATCGACGCTTTCAACCTGGCTGACGCTTACCGCGTGCCAGCTTTTGTGTTATCTGACGAATGCATCGGGCATTTGCGGGAAAGTTTCACTGTCAAACCGGCAGTGGAGATATGGCATAGACCTTATGAAAAAGGTAAACCGCCTTTCGATACCGACGACCTTGATGGAGTCCCGCCTATGCCTAAATTCGGAGACGGCGAAAAACTATTAATCACTGGCTCCACTCACGATCAGTGGGGCTACCGCAAGACGCAGGCTTCCGCAGTCCATAAACGGCTGGTCAACCGCCTACTGCGGAAAGTGCGGGATAACGCGGATAAAATATGGCGCTGGGAAGGATACTACCTCGATGAAAAACCGGACTATTTAGTAACCGCCTATGGCTTCTCCGCCCGGGCGGCGCTGGAAGCGGTCGAATACCTGCGGGACAAGGGAGTCAACATCGGATTATGGCGCCCTATCACAATATGGCCCTTCCCCGTAAAACCGTTCAAACAAGCGGCGGAAAATGTCAAAGCGGTGATTGTCCCGGAGATGAATTACGGGCAGTTAGCCGGTGAAATCGAACGGCATGTCAAGATACCGGTGCATTCTGTCCCGCAGGTTGACGGCGAAGGGATGCGCCCGGATACGATTTTGGAATATTTTAATGAAAATTTATTACAATAAGTCTCAGGAAAGAAGTGTAAAAGTGTGAAAGTATGAAAGAATAATATAGGAGTCCGGACTTTAGTCCGGCGCCTTTGAACAGACTGGAGTCTGTTCTCCTAAATCCGCTGGACAGCGGACGAGTCCAGAATCGGAGGATCAGTAATAATACCAGCCGATTCCGGACAAGCCGGAATGACGAATATAAAATGTAGTTTTCAACAAAACTAAAATATTACAAAACATCTTAATTCACTATTAAATGGTGGTGTCGAGTCTCCGCACTCGACACATAACTTATATAATAACAGTGTGTTGCTGTCGACTGCGGAGAGTCGACAGCACTCGATAAAGACTTATTACACCATAATCTTAATTCACTATTCTAAATTCTTAATTCTAAATTTCTTATGAATCATCCTTTATCGAAATATTTCCGGGAGGAAGTGTTCCCCACTCCGTTCTGCCCGGGCTGCGGGCATGGTATATTATTGAACGCGGTATTGCGGGCGATCGATGCAGAAGGCTATGATATGGACAAGATGCTGTTTGTTTCAGGGATAGGCTGTGCCGCCTGGATTCCATCGCCCCATTTCGCGGCGGACACTTTACATGTTACACACGGCAGAGCGGTGGCTTTCGCCACCGGCGCGAAACTGATGAATCCCGAATTGAAAGTAGTGGTGATTTCCGGCGACGGCGATTTGACCGCTATCGGCGGTAATCATCTGATTCACGCCGCCCGGCGTGATATTGATTTAACCGTGATATGCGCCAATAACAGCATTTACGGTATGACCGGCGGACAGTTAGCCCCCACTACACCTTTGCACGCCTTCACCGCCACTTCGCCTAAAGGCAACACCGAACCCGATTTCGACTTATGCAGGTTAGTGGAAGCGGCGGGCGCGTCTTATGTGGCGAGGTTCACCGTATCGCATGTTAGGATGCTGATAAAATCGATTCAGACTGCATTGGCGCATCAAGGATTTTCCTTCGTAGAAGTGATTTCGCCTTGCCCCACCCAGTTCGGCAGATGGAACGCTCAGCCGGAAATCATCGATATGTTCAACGATCTGAAAAAGAAATTTGTCTCCAAAGCGAAATATGAAAAACTCGACGAGAAAGACCGAAAGGAAATGAAAATAGTAGGGGAATTTGTGAAATAAGTAAAAATTAACAAGGATATACAGGATTAACAGGATATGTGAATTCATAATAGAAAAATTATCCTTTTTATCCCTTTTATCCCTGTTAAACTTATTAAATTACGAAAGTTAAAATATCTATGATTAAACACAAAATCGGAATACTATTATCCGGCTTCGGCGGGCAGGGGATAGTGCTTGCCGGGCAAATATTAGGGCAGGCGGGAGTGGTCAGCGGTCTGCAGGCGGCGCAGTCATCATCTTACGGCTCCGAAGCCCGCGGCTCCGCCTGTAAAAGCGAAGTGATATTATCACCCAACCCCATCATTTATCCCCGAGTGCTGAAACCGGACATATTGTATGTCATGTCCCAGCAGGGATATGACAGGTTTGCGCCTTCGGTGGCGGAAAACGGCAGGATATATTACGATGATTCTATGGTAAAACCGGGCGATTCATCAGGTGTGAAAAAATTCGGTATTCCGGCGATCGAAACCGCCACTAATGAAATCG
Source organism: bacterium (assembly GCA_016783645.1). Lineage (GTDB taxonomy): Bacteria > Electryoneota > Tariuqbacteria > Tariuqbacterales > JADHWD01 > JADHWD01. Next base: position 4,889 of record JADHWD010000088.1, on the reverse strand, counting down.
GCCGAAAAATCGTGGGAAATATCATCTTCCTCGGAGCGATTGTCAAACATACCGGCATCCTTGATATCGAAGCATTAGATGAGGCGTTGAAACAATCTTTACCTGAAAAGATAATCGATATGAATATCCGCGCCTTGCGGCTGGGATATATGCTGGCGGATAATCTGGGATGAAAATAGTTGACAGTTGACAGTTGACAGTTGACAGTTGACAGTGAACGGAGAACGGAAAAAATTAATTTAGGAGAACAGACTTTAGCCTGAATTATTCATAAATTAACTACGGATATACAGGATATACAGGATTTATAATTCAAAATCTAAATCTGAAAATTTAAACTATAAAATTTTAAAAATATAAGACTTATCCTGTTTATCCAGTTCATCTTGTAAAATTCTTTAATTAATAAGGTTAGTCTGTTTAAAAGTGTCGGAATAAAGTCCGGCCTCCTAAGCAGTTCTGGCAGGTCTTGCTCGCTTCAGGCGGGTGTGACCTGCCAGCATTTCCCGGTATCGGCGAAACCTGACTGCCTCTGTTTTTTCTTTTACTTACTGGATGAAATGAATTTTCGTAACATTTTAGCTTTTTATCAAAACCGCACCCTATTCGTCATTCCGGCTTGTCCGGAATCGGCTGGGATTAATTACAATACTCCGATTCCGGACGCTCCCGACTTATTCGGGATTGCCAGAATGACGGTGACAGCGATTTTTTATAATCCTAACCCGGACGAGCCGGAACCAAAAAGGCTCAAGACTTTGGACTTTAGACTTTAGTAAAAACAAAAAGTACAAAATCCGAAGCTCGAAATTCGAAATCCGAAACTGACAGTTTTTGACTCGCAGCTCGAAACTCGCAGCTCGAAACTTTAAAAAATATATTGATACACGATTTTCTTCCAGAAAAAACACGAAAATCAGAATTTAGGTACTTCGCCTCGTCCGGGACTGCGCCCGGAAGAGAGGGCTGCGCAGCTGCAATTTTTTTGAACCGATGATTACGCTGATAAAAGAATGATGACACTGATATTATAATCAGCGGAATCAGTGTAAATCAGTTTTTATCAGCGGTTCGAAAGAAAAAAAACATTCAGAAAAAATCGACAATTTTTTGTCGATGTCGGCGCGGTAAGCGCCTATTATGTTATAAAAATATGAATTTATACTCGTTCTCAAAATAAGCGTTTATATGAACTATTTTTCCGAAGAACATGAGATGCTGCGGGATTTAGCCCGCAGGTTCGCCGATGAAGTGTTACGGCCTATCGCGGTTGAAGTGGATAAAAACTGCGATATTCCTCAAGGAGTGATTAAACAGGCGGCGGAACTGGGTTTTTTCGGAGTCCCTTTCCCCGAAGAATACGGCGGAGCGGGGCTGGGTGAAACCGGTTACTGTGTGTTATTAGAGGAATTGACTCAGGGATGTTTCTCCACCGCCGCAATGATCGGCGGGCACGCTTCTTTGGGAGCGCAGGCGGTGTATCAGGGTGGTTCCGAGGAGATGAAGAAGCGCTGGCTGCCGGAATTATGCGCCGGTGAAAAAATCGCCGCTTTCGCTTTAACCGAACCTCAGGCGGGTTCCGATGTAGCCGCCCTAAGAACAATTGCGGAAAAGAAAGGTAATCATTATATTTTAAACGGGCAGAAATCATTCATCACTAACGGCGGTATCGCTGATGTTTATACTGTCTTCGCCATGACCGACCGGAAAAAGGGTAAGCGGGGAATTTCGGTGTTCATTGTAGAAAAGGACGCTCCCGGATTCAGCGCCGGCAAGCCTGAAGACAAGATGGGTCTGCGGGGTTCGCATACCTCCGATTTGTTCCTGGAGGATGTTGAAATCCCGGTGGAAAATATGATCGGTGAAGAAGGCGAAGGATATAGTATCGCTATGAAGACGCTGGACAACGGCAGATTATCGCTGGGCGCGCAATGTCTGGGAGCGGCGCGGGAGGCTTTATCTTGTTCCATAAAACAGGCGAAAATGCGGGAACAGTTCGGACGGCCCATCGCTAAATTCCAAGCGATTCAATGGATGTTAGCGGATATGGCGACCGATATTTACTGCATGGAAAGCATTTTGTATAACGCGGCTTATTTATGTGACAATGGGATGCCTTTCAGAAGGCAGTCGGCTATGGTGAAACTTTTTTGTTCGGAAGCTTTAGGCAGGATCGTGGACAAGGCGGTGCAGATTCACGGCGGTATGGGATATATGCGGGAATGCACGGTTGAAAGATTGTACCGCGACGCCCGCGTCACCCGCATATTTGAAGGCACTAACGAAATCCAGCGTATTGTGATAGCCAACAGCTTGTTGAGGGATTAGGGGCTGATGATAAGGCAAAAGTGATAAGATTCACAGCAGATGAAGCGGATTAAGCGGATTCCGGACAAGCCGGAATGACGAATATGGGGGTGTTCTTGATAAAGCTAAAATGATATCACATATCACATATCACATATCTAATATCAAATATCACATATCTAAACTCTTAATTCTTAATTCTTAATTTGAAAAATGTCTTTACCCAAGTTCGATTTATTACAGCCGAAGACGCTTCAGGAAGCCTGTGATGTCCTGAAGGATAATAGGAACGGCAGTATCCGAATACTCGCCGGCGGCACCGACATATTAGTCGATATCCGGCGCAAGATAATTCCGGAACATCTGCCGCGGTGCAAAGGCTGTGAACCCGGGTCATTAACAGCGCAGACCGCGCCTCCTCCGCCCAAGCTGTTAGTGGCTCTGTCCCGCATACCGGAACTAAAGGGCATTCGAATCGTAGATGATGAAATCCGCATCGGAGCTATGACGGTTATCGCTGAATTATGCCAGTCTGAAATTGTTAAAACACATCTTACCGCCTTGTATGAAGGAGCGGTGAGCCTGGGTTCGCCTTTAGTGCGCAACCGCGGCGCTATCGGCGGCAATATCTGCAACGCCCGTCCGGCGGCGGATACTCTAATACCTGCCGTAGCTTTAAACGCAACATTGAAACTGCAGTCAGCACAAGGCGCAAGAGATATTCCGGTTTCGGAATTCGTCACAGGGCCAGGGAAGACGAAAATTCAATCCGATGAGATATTAACAGAGATTATCTTCAAAATACCCAATAATCGATCCGCCAGCGCATTCTATAAGCTCGCCAACCGCAAAGCGCTGGAAATATCCATCGTCAATATCGCTGTGATATTGACTTTAGACAATGAAGGCGCTGTAACCGAGGGCCGGATAGCGATGGGCGCGGTGGGGCCCACTCCAATCATCGCGCTTGAAGCGATGAAATCATTGATTGGAAAGAAACCTTCCGATGATCTATTGTCAAAAGCGGCGCGCATCGCCGCTTCCGAAGCCAAACCCATCTCCGACCATCGAGGAGCGATGATCTATCGCAGAGAAATGGTGGAAGTGTTAGTACATAGGATGCTGAACGAAACCGTAAATAGAATCGATTTGATTAAAGGATGCTGAATAGATTATGACTGAAGGGCACGATGACGATTCCTTCCGGATAGAACTCTATCCTCGATTTAGCTTGCGGGCCCGGCAGAATCGCTATACCTTTAGCGCAAAAGTTATAATGAAACATTTTAGCTTTTTAAAACTGCACTCCATATTCGTCATTCCGGCTTGTCCGGAATCGGTTGTTATTTAAATAGATGTACCGATTCCGGAGGCGTCCGCAGTTCAGCGGACTTGCCAGAATGACGGTGATTGTTCAATTGTCAAATTTTAATAAGATACAATGAAAAAAATTATAAAACTAAAAGTCAACGGAATCGAATATGAGTTGGCGGTTGAGCCTAACCGCACATTAGTGGATTTTATCCGAAAGGATTTAGGATTGACCGGCACTAAGAAGGGCTGCAGCATCGGCGACTGCGGCGCATGCACCGTGTTGATGGACGGGACACCGGTATTCTCCTGTTTAGTGCTGGCGATGGAAGCTGACGGATGCGGGATTCGGACCATCGAAGGAGTGGCTGACGGCAATAAACTGCATCCGGTGCAGGAGGCTTTCGTGTCAGAAGGCGCTATCCAATGCGGTTTCTGCACTCCGGGGATGGTGATGACCTCAATAGCGTTATTGAAGGATAATCCACATCCCTCCGAATCTGAAATCCGGCGGGCGATTTCCGGCAATCTTTGCCGCTGCACCGGCTACCAGAAGATTGTGGAAGCGGTGAAGAAAGCGGAGGAGGAATTAAGAGTTAAGAGTTAAGAGTTAAGAGTTAAAAGTTAAGAGTTAAAAAAAGAAGTGTTTAATAATAAATGATTTACATATTATGGAAGATAAGAAGATCAGCGAAAGAAGTTATGAATTCGCTTTAAGGATATTCAAACTGTGCAAATATTTGGAAAGAGATGGAGCTTTCGGGATTATTGTGAAACAACTGTTGAAATCCGGAACTTCAATCGGCGCAAATGTTGAGGAAGCTTTAGGAGGGCAGAGTAAAAAGGATTTCATTGCTAAAATGAGTATCGCTTATAAAGAAGCGCGCGAAACCAACTACTGGTTAAGGCTAACACGAGATACAGAAACAATATCTTCAGATAGAATAACAGAATTAATTGAAGAATCCGAACAGATTTTAAAAATATTATCATCGATACTTATAACTTCCAAACGCAATCCTTAACTCTTAACTCTTAACTCTTAACTTTTAACTCCTAACTTTTAACTTTTAACTCTTAACTTTTAACTCTTAACTCTTAACTCTTAACTCTTAACTTTCTATGTTTAAACCTTTCAAAATACTAAACACCCGCGCTCCCCGCGTGGACGCCTTCGATAAAGTTACCGGAAAAGCGGTCTATACCGATGATATGACCATGCCGGGGATGCTGTACGGCGCAATACTGCATAGTCCGCTCCCTCACGCCCG
>JADHWD010000087.1 GCA_016783645.1 bacterium | reverse complement strand
AATCCCGCTGGATAAATCCGATCCATCGAACACAACCTCATGATATCCGAGTGACAAGTGACCAGTGACCAGTGACTGCACCTCTCTGCCTTGAACATCATAGACAATCAAATTTACAAAACTCGCAGCTCGCAGCTCGAAACTTATAACTGTGGAAGGGTTGAAGGGGTTGGGGTGGGGATGATGCAGAGATGTTTCCGCTGGTATTTGGCATATTTCCGGCTCATCGACTGACACCCAGCTTGAATCGTAGGGGAACGCGCCCATATCGGCGATGGAACCGTCGGGGTCGGGCGGACTGTCAGGATCGCCCGCGTCGATGCAGGGGGAACCGGCGGTCAGATAATAGGCAGAATCCCCGGTAGTAGAATAAAACAGCGGATCCAAGAATATGTTGTAGAATTGGTCGCAGGAATCACCATTGGCGTTGGTAGTAATGATTTGACCGATCCATTGCGGAGGATTGTTGAAATTGCCGGTTTGATTATTGTAAAAATCACTGAAAGTGATGGTGGGATTGGAGGAACTTGATAAATAAACACCATTATTCCCTAAATTGCCGGAGACTATGGTATTTAATATTTCAGGGCTGGAATTAGAATGGCAATAAATCCCGCCGCCCCCGCTGCTGTAGCCGTATCCAACCGCTGTGTTGCCGCTGATGGTGCAGTTAGTGATAACAGGGTTGGAAGAGGAACTGCAGTAAATCCCGCCGCCGTTGTATACAACCGTGTTGCCGCTAATGGTGCAGCCGGTGATAGCTAGGCTGGAATTATCTAAGCTGGAAATCCCGCCGCCGTTGCTTACAGCCATATTGCCGCTGATGGCGCAGTTAGTAATAGTAGGGCTGGAAGAAGAGCAGTAAATCCCGCCGCCGACGCCTACAACCGCTATGTTGCCGTTAATGACGCAGTTAGTGATAACAGGGCTGGAAGAAGAGCAACGAATCCCGCCGCCGTATCCATCCGTATTGCCGCTGATGGTGCAGTTAGTGATAGTAGGGCTGGAATAACTACAGTCAATACCGCTTGAAGACGAGCCGGTGATAAAACAGTATCCCAATTTACTGGAGTCATCCGATAAACCATTGAAATCAATCCCACCCCAGTTTGATCCCGGACTATTGACAAACCTAATACTATCGGTCTCCGTCCCCGCGGCATGAAGGTAGCCGTTAATGTCGAATTGGATTCCAGAGTTGAAAATCAAAGTAGCTCCCTCTTCGATGATCAACGAATCGCCCTCTTCAACCGAGATGTCTCCCACGACAGTATAAGTGGTGTTCCCTTCAAGTATCCCGCTCAAAGGACCGGATAACTGCGCCTGCGCGGCGGCGGATATGAACAGCGCCGCAAATAAGGATATAATCTGTTTCTTCATGAGTGTTACTCCCTTCAGATTTGTTGATTTGGTGATTATGTGATTATGAATCGATATTGTTCTTATTTCAATATAATAAATTTTACCGAATTGTCAAGTTTTTCTAAGATAAAAAAACGGAAAAGATTCACAGCAGATGAAGCGGATGAAGCGGATAAAGATTCACAGGTAATGAAGGTAATTGAAGGTAAAGATTCACAAGCTATGAAAGCGATGAAAGCTATTAATAACAGTAACTTGCTTTAATAGCTTTAATTGCTTGTGAATTATTTCCTATTACCATTATCACCGTCATCACCAGTGAGTCTTTTTTAAACCACTGATTCCGCTGATGTTCACTGATTTCATTGATTATTTCAGTGTCCTCAGCGTTCTTCAGTGAAATCAGTGTTTCTGAAATCGAGAATCGAGATTCGAGAATCAAATTTCTCAAATCCTAAAGAGAACTTCTTCTCTTTGAAACTGCTTGAAGGCGATGAACATGGTGATGAAGGCATAGACCAAGCTGGATATGATGGTGATAGTTATCAAAGCCAGGTCGTAGCGCCCCATCAACGCTTCTTTCAGCATCAACGATACATTGACCACCGGTATCAACGCTAATTTGGGTGTGGGCGTTATGCCGGGTATAATCGACACCATAGCCGGCAGTATCACCAATATCATCAAGGGAGTCATATAGCTTTGCGCTTCTTTGTAGCTTTTAGCGAACACCCCTAAAGTCAACAGCAGGGCCGAGAAAGTGGCGGATAGGGGCAGCATCATCAACACCACCCAGAATACAGCGGCGAAATCAACGCTCATTTTAGCCGCTTCCTCCATCTCCATCATGGAACCAAACCCGCTGGTATAGGTGAATAGTAAGCTGGCGATAGCCAGCAGTGTGGTGATCAAAGAAGCGGTCATCACCGTGAAGAACTTGCCAAATACGATTTCGAATCTACCGGCCGGCGACACTAACAAGGTTTCCAAAGTCCCCCGCTCCTTTTCGCCGGCGGTCAAATCGATAGCGGGATACATCCCGCCGGTGATTGCCAACAGTATCACCATATAGGGCAGAATCATCCCCAGCATGAAACCGCCCATTTTGCGGCTGGAAGCGGTGTTGATGATATTCATGAAGAACGGCTTCAGTATATCGGGGCGGATATTGCGCTTCTCCAGTTCGGTTGTCACGATTCCGCTGCGGTATTGGCCGATGACTTCCCGAATTTTGTCCCCGGCGATTTCCGATTCCATTTCCGACATATCGGAAAGGATTTCAATATGAGGAGCTTCGGCGTTCCCGGCGATGAAATCATAAAGTTGAGTTTGAAATCCCGCCGGTATATTGACCGCCGCTTGTATAGTCTTATCCGCTAACATCAGCCGCGCCATCCCGGTGTCTATCTTGATATCGAAGAATTGGATATCCGGCTCGCTTTTCAGATATTCGACCAGTTCCGGCGCATGTTCGCCGCCTACAACCGCGGTCACATAAATGCGCTTTTTCATCTTCTCTATCTGACTGCCCATTATCGACCCCAAACCGATGGTCATCAAGGGGAACATGATGATGGGAATTAAAATCATGCTGGCCAAAGTCCGCCGGTCGCGCAAAATGTCCAGCATCTCTTTACGGTAGATGATAATTATCTGCGATAATTTCATAGTGTCGACTTGTTATATTTATATTGGTTTTATGTTCATATTTAATCAAAAAATAGCTGTCAGCTGTTTGTTCCCGGCAGGTTTCAAGGGCGAAGCCCGTAACCTGCCGGAGATGTACTTGCCGCTTTACGTCTCCTGCGGAGGCTTGAAAAACGGCAGGAACGCTATATTTCTAAAAAATGTTCCGGCGGTCTTGAAAACAACCGGCGCATTTGAATTCACTTCATCATTCTTTATTCCTTGTTCGATATTCGATATTCTATCTTCCTTCCCAGCGGAAGATATAGGCCTCCTTGCTGTGATTATGTTCGGGATTCATGAAATGCAGCAGCGCGTCCACTAAACTGGGCTTGATATGTTCAATCTTTTCCAAAGGGTGAAACCGCTCGGTCATCTTGAAAAGATAATGATTCAATGGTTTGTGAGTGTACACTACGAAATACAGCGGTTCAATGTTTATATTCCGCATCGGAATATTTTCCAGCGAATCGGCGAAGGAATAGAAAGCATCCCAATCGTAAATCGTAGTGATGTCCGCCTCCCGTCCCAAATAATAACTCGGCGGATTCATGGGATGCTCGGTGTTGATGACCACTATATTCCGCGCATCTTCGATAGCGCCTAATTTTATCATCGATTCCACCCGCGCTTTCTGCGAGTAGTTGAAAGTGGTGATAATCAACAGGATGGTATTCACCGCCCAAAACCATCGCCAGAACCATTTAGTAACCGCTTTTCCCTTAAGCTTGCTGTAGTAATAGCCGGTCATCCCCAGCGCCATCACCGCTGGCAGAATTGGCAGTATAAACCGTTCCTGCTTCTGCGGGATAAGGCTGTGGACGAACAGGAATGCGAATGCTCCCCAGAAAGTAACCGGCATCTTCTTAGCCCCCTTGACCGCCCACCATATGAACAGCAGGCTGAAAGGCGGGATGAATCCCAATAAGACCGTGCCGAAATGGACATAAAAAGGATTGGTGACGAAGGCGTTCACATGTTCTGATTGATATTTCAACAGATTAATATAAGGCAGATATAGTTTCCCGTAGCTGAGGACATCGATCACCGCTTCGAGAATCACCAAAGAAACCGCTCCCGCGGCGAAAAACAGCGCTCCCCGCCATTCCCGGCGGAACAGTAAATATATAAATCCTCCCAGCGCGAATGTGCAGTTCTGATAGCGAATGATGAAGGCGAAGCCTAACAACATTCCGCTGAACAGCCACAATGAGTTCCTTCTTTCCTCCGATTTTAAGTTCATATCCGCTAATAATGTTCCCGCTAATATGACCGGCAGACCCACAAATTCCACTAAATTGCGCACCGACATGAAAGGCATCACGAAGAACACCGCTCCCATCAATCCCGCCGTGAAAGCTGTCTTTTCATCGGCAAACCGCTTAACGCCGTAATATAATATTGGAATCAATGTCATCGACCACAGCGCATGAACGAATCTCACAACATACATCACCATATCGGGTTTTGTGACCGATATCTGCTTCAACAGCCACATAATTGCGGTTACAGAATACGGATAGAGGATGCTTCGCTGGGGAGGTTTTCCTACGGACCAGCGGTTGATCCCGTTCAGCCATCCGTCGGCGATCTCTATCACTAAAAAATGGTCGTCGGAAGCCATATAGCCTTTAGCGAAAATCACCGCCAATAACCGCAGGATCCCCGCAATAAGCATCAGCGACATCAGCGGATGCCGGCCTATCAAGTCTTGAAACCGGTTTAATAAATTATCTGATTTTATCATATTTTCAGTGTGACTTATTCACCGGTAATGATGATATTATCTGGTAATATTATTCACAAGCAATTAAAGCTATTAAAGCTATTATCACCATCATTACCATTCTTACTAGTGAATTTTTTTGATCCTGTATATCCGAAGTTAATTTATTTTCCCCGGTTTCGGAGAAACCGGGTTGCCAGATCCGTAAGGGCGAAGCATTTTCCGAAACCTATGAAAAATACAACCGTTATTGAAAAATGCTTCGCCCCTACCATTTAACCGCTTAACCACTTAACCGCTTAACTATTTCAAACCGACTCCACCGCTCTCCTGAAAATGATTTCCAAATCTTTGCTGTCGAACTTTTTCGACAGTGTTTCCAATGTTCCTTCGGCGCAGAGCAGTCCCTTGTGGATGATGCCGATCCTATCGCATAATTTCTCCGCTTCCCGCATTACATGGGTGGAAAATATAACGCATTTGCCTTCACTGCGGCAGTCTTTGATGAAATTGTCGATAGTTTCGGCGGCGATCACATCTAAGCCGTCAGCCGGTTCATCGAAAATCATCACCGGCGGGTCATGCACTATACTGCGGCAGATAGACACCCGTTGTTTCTGCCCGGATGACAGTTTATCGCACTTGCGGCTTGCAAAGGAATCCATATCCATCAACTTAATCAATTCATCTACCCGCGCCTGCAGGCTGTCGCCCTGCATCCCGTTCAATTTACCGAAATACACTAACATCTCCCGCGCGGTTAATCTGCGGTATAAACCGGTGCCTGAAGACAGAAATCCGATTTTACGCCGGACATCGTCAGCCTGCGTCACTAAATCCAAACCTGCGATAGAAGCGGCGCCGGAAGTGGGCTTCAAAGCGGTGCTCAGCATCCGCAAAGTGGTGGTCTTGCCGGCGCCGTTGGGACCTAGCAGTCCGTAAATCTCGCCGGCGGCGCAATTGAAAGACAATTTGTCCACCGCTTTGACATCTCCGCCCTTTTTAGAAGAGTAAATTTTGGTCAATTCCCTGACTTCTACCATATTTAAAGCCTTAATTATGAGGATTTTTTTTCGTATATGTGAATATAATATCAATCTAGCAAATATGCAAACTTGACTTTTATATTTTTAAAGGTTATTCTATAATAAGACTATTAGGCGCTTACCGCTGCAACATCGACAACAAATTGTCGATATTTGCAATCAATGGATTGTTTCGAATTTCGTATTTCGAGCTTCGGATTTTGTACTTTTTATTTTTACTAAAGTCCAAAGTCTAAAGTCATGAGCCTTGAGTCTTGAGTCATGTGCCTTTTTGGGTTCCGGCTCGTCCGGGTTAGGATTATACACGAATGGTCACGAATGTTTTTTCATGTAATTTGCCTCATGCGACTTACTTCTGGTTACCCGCATCTCGCAGCTATTTTCAGATTGAAGATATAGATCATGAATTCCCGGTATAAATTTGAGAAAATACTTGTTTTAATCATCACTATCGCCTCCTGCTGTGTGATCTGCCTGCCTCTGTTTTTCTATCCCCATTCTTATTATCCCCATGTTGGATTGAAGACACTCCTGTTCCGGCTGTTAGTTGAAATAATTTTCGGGGCTTATATCATACTGGCGGTGAATTTTCCGGATTATAGGCCTAAAAAATCGCCTCTGCTCACAGCCATATCTGTCTATATTACGGTGATGCTCATCACCACCTTGCCCAGTCATAGCGTTCACAAAAGCTGGTGGGGGACTTGGGATCGAATGGGCGGGACATTCACTTATCTGCATTATTACTTATGTTTCATCGTAATTACATCGGTTTTCCGGAGGCGGAAGGAATGGATTATCCTTTTAAAAGCGGCGTTCATCACCGGATTATTGATCAGTTTATATGCTGTTTTACAGCATTTTGAACCGGGATTGATATTGACGCCGAACAAAGAGCGTGTGACCTCTGCTATCGGCAGTCCCATATTGTTAGGCGGATACACATTGTTCAGCATATTCATCACGATACTTTTTCTTCATCGGAGCCGCAGGTATAAAGCGTTATATCTATCAATCGCTGTGATACATTTGATAGTATTATTTCTCGCGGCTTCCAGGGGAGCTTTCGCCGGATTATTGGCGTCGATGGTGTTGATATCGATTATGCTCATTATATTGAAGCAATTCGGTAAATTATGGGCGAAAGCTGTAGTTTTAATATTCGGAACGATAGTATTAATAATAGCATTTTCTTTCGTATTTGAAGGATCACCGATAGTTAAGAGCAGCTATTATCTGAACAGATTCAGCCGCGCTTTAGAAGGGCACAGCGCTAAGACTCGTTTTTTGGCATGGGACAGCGGTATTAGAGGGATCAAGGATAGTCCTGTATTCGGGTTTGGACCGGAAAATTATGACATCGCATTCAATAAATATTTCAATACGGATTTTTACCGGCATGACTCCTGCGATATATGGTTCGACCGGGCGCATAATATATTGATCGACCATATTGTAATGATGGGTATCCCCGGCTTGCTGGCGTACCTGATATTATACATATTTATATTCCGGCAAATTGTATCCGTATATAGACAGAAGAAAATAGATATAATAGAATTTTTATCATTCATCGCCGTATTCACCGCATATTTCGGATACAACCTCTTCGCTTTCGATTCCGTCAACAGTTTGATAATGTTCTATTTTATGCTGGGATATTTGATTTACCTCGAGCGGGGCGGGGAGAAACATGAAGATTTACCGGCAGGTCACACCCGCCAGCGGCGTGCAAGACCTGCCGGAACGATTATAATTATTTCAACTCTGATTTCCTTTTTATTAATCATTGCTTTGCAGGTTTTCGTCAATCTGCCGGAGGCGCGGGCGAATCTGCTATTATATAAGGCGGTTAAGGAAGCGCGGAAAGAACATTATGATTCCGCCTTTGAATTATTCCGCCGTTCGCATCAAACCGCTTTGAATAAATCCCAGCCGGCGAAACCGGCGGCGAAATTCACATATCAGTTATTGGGCTATTTTCCTAAAATAACTTCGGAGGATAAACGGATTGATGATTTGAAAACTATCATAAAGTGGTTGAATTCCGCTATAGAAGCCGACTGTTACAATCCCCAGTATTATCATCTGTCAGCCTGCGAATATTATCTGCTGGCGAAGTTCTCCGGTGATTCCGAATATACCTCAGCGGGGATTGAAACCGCCCAAAAATGTCTGGAATTGAGCCCCAACCGGGTGGAAACGATGCAGATATTAGTCCAATTATATAATCAGCAGGGAGATTACGGTAAAGCGGGTTATTATCAAGATAAGATCGCAGAACTTTCGCCGTTTTACGCCGCCGGACTACATTATAAATCCGGGCGGGAATTGTACAATAAAAAGCAATATTGGCTGGCTTTACTGGAATTCACTCAGACGGTGAAACTGCATCCTAAACATATTGCGGCTTATTTCTACCGGGCGGCGGCTTTCAATGATGTCAAAGAATATGACAAGGCGCTGGCGGATTTCAAGATGGTGATAAAACTGCAAGCCGGGCATTGGCGGGCTCATTTCAATATGGGAATGATATATTTAGAAAAGGAGGATTATAATTCCGCCGTCCGCAGTTTCACTGAAGCGTTGAAATTGAAGCCGGATTACCATGAAGCGTTATACCAGCGCGGCGCCGCATATCTGAAGATAGGAGATATTGACCGCGCCCTCATCGACCTGCGGAAAGCTAATGAATACGGAAATGAAAAAGCAAAACAGATAATGGAGGAAATTGACAGGCGGAAGGCGGGGAGGTGATATTTGATGTGTGATATGTGAAATGATATTTGATATTTGATATGTGAAATGATATATTGTTACACCGGATTTCAAAAGTATAACTGTAACCTGCCGGGAATAAGGAAAATATCATTATTGCAACTAAATTATAATGGAGAACGGAATGATAACGGAAATAATCGCCGGAACTGCCATCATAAAGGCTGTCAAATGGGTATGACTACGGCAAAGAGCTGTTAGAATCGGCCGCCAAGAAAAAATGGCAGGAATTCAGCGAACAGAAGCGGTTTGAAAAAGCCGCGGTCGATTACGCCAATGAAATGCACAAACGCTACGGCTCCATCAAAATCCTCGGAATGACATCGCCGGTCCCATTAGAGGGCTTATACACCCGGGAAAATATGCTCAGCAAACCTTCAGCCTTCACCAGAGTCCCCAAAGATCAGCTATTGGAAATGTATCTGAAAGAGAGTTCATTCGGCAAGCATACCGGGAAACCGCAAACCGGACTCGATGTATTTAATCAACACGATAAGCTGTTCATTTTAGGCAAACCCGGCGCGGGTAAGACCACCTTCCTCAAATATATCATCCTGCAAGCCACCACCAAAGAACTTGAGCTCATCCCTATATGCGTGGAACTGCGCAGATTCGCCGACAAAGATATTCCACTAATCGACTATATAGTCGAGCAATTCGACATCTGCGGTTTCCCGGAAGCTAAGCCCTTCATCGAAGCGGTTTTAAAATCCGGCAAAGCGGCGGTGTTATGCGATGGACTGGATGAAGTCAACCGGGAAGGGAGAGCGAGGGATAAAGTGATCGACCAATTGGCGGATTTCAGCGAAAAGTATAATAAGAGCCGTTTCGTAATAACCTGCCGGGGCGCCGCGGTCGAATACTCCTTTGAAAAGTTCACCTATGTGGAGATGGCCGACTTCGATGAGGAACAAATTAAAATATTCATCGGCAAATGGTTCGTCGATGATGAAAAGACACATCAAAGGTTTATACAGGAATTCCAAAGGACTGATAATAAGCGCCTGCGGGAACTGGCGAACAATCCGCTGTTATTGACCTTATTATGTCTTGCATTCAGGAAGAATTTAGGTTTCCCTTCCCGCAGATGCGAGATTTACAGTGATGCCTTAGATTCGCTGATGCGAGAATGGGATGTCAGCCGAAAGATAACAAGAGATGAAATTTATCAGAACCTCTCTCACGGGCGGAAGTTGAATATGCTGGCGAGGATCGCCGCTGTGAACTTTGAAAAAGGGGAATATCTAATCGACCAAAACAAACTCCAAAAGCAGATTATCGATTATCTAAGGACACTGCCGCAGGCGGAAGCGCCGGAGGATATCGACGGCGAAGCCGTATTGAAAGCTGTCGAAGCCCAGCATGGGGTGCTGGTGGAAAGGACGATGAAGATTCACTCATTCTCCCATAAAACCTTTCAGGAATACTTCACCGCTAAATATATAGTCGATAACGCCCACAGGGGTACTTTGAAGGAATTGATAGATGATCATATATTAGACGATAACTGGCGGGAAGTCTTTCTGCTGACGGCGGAGACGCTGGATGACGCCGATGAATTTTTCAGTCTGTTCTTCTGTAAGCTGGACGAAATGGCTTTAGCGGATGAAAAACTGCTTTGGTTGTTGCAGGAGGCTTTGAAGGCTGAAGGCGGAGAAGAAATAGAGGAAATTCCGGCGGGCAAAAAGAAATATTTTTATATTTTTTTCTTTTTGAGCTTCTTCTTCCAAAGTTCATTCTACAATGCATTCGACCGCGTCTTCGACCGCGTCTTCGACAGCGCCCTCGCCCTAGTCCATGCCCTCGCCCCCGCATTCGACAACCTCTTCGACTTCGACCGTGACCACGACCTAACCCGTGCCCTCAACCGCGCTTTCGACTTCGACAACGCCCTCACCCTCGCCCGCACCCTCACATTCACTCTCACTATGGAAAAAAGTTTCGATAGCGCTTACAAATTAATCATTTCTTCCGAATGGGATAACTTGGACTATTTACATCGGCTGGCGATTGATTTAAGCGGTGAAATCGGAAAAAGCGAATTGCAGAATGATTTGAATAAGCTTCAAATTCCTAAATATGATACAGAAATAGCAGAATATGATGAAAAAGTTTTTTCTTTGTTGGAAAAATACAACTTGGTTGAAAAATATAAAATGACTAAAAAACAAGCTGATAATATTGCGGATTACCTGCAGGCTTCAGAGCTGTTATTGGACTGCCTGGCTAACGCCAGCGTTTCAGATCGTGAGGGGATAAAGGAGCGGCTGTTACTACCGCCGGTTTAAAATCAGCGTTCCCGGCGGTTTACGGGTTGTACCCTTGAAACTTGACGGGGACAGAATACATATATCAACGGACGCAGGGGCGAAGCATTCTTGTTGCGGTATGAATTAATTTAATCATTATATGCATTCCCACGCAGAAGCGTGGGAACGAGATGAAAAAATTAAACAAGGATGTACAGGATAAACAGGATAGATCTTGTATTATTAAAATCATATAGTTAAAATTTTCAGATTTAGATTTTGGATTTAAAATCCTGTGAATCCTGTTTATCCCTGTTAATTTATGAATAATTTAGTCTAAATACTTGACTTTATATTTTTTTTTCATTATATTAGTTTCGTCTAATATTATTATATCAATATAATTCCCATGAATCCTGACGCCACTGTCGAAGAATACATCGAGATAATCGATGAACTGCTGAGCGAAGCCCCGGTAGTGCGGGTGAAAGACATCGCCAAGGCGCGGGGTGTCAGCCTGCCCACCGCTTCGTCAGCCGTGGAAAAACTGAGGGTGCAGGGATTAGTGGAGCATGAATCCTACGGATATGTGACGCTCACTAAAGAGGGCGCAGATTTGGCGGGTATGCTTAGCGGCCGGCATAATACTATCAGGATTCTATTGAATGAAATAATCGGATTAAATCTGGTGATGGCGGACCGCGAAGCCTGCGCCTTGGAACATCATATTTCACCGGAAACTGTTCAGGCTATTCAGATTTTCATCGAGTTCATCAAGACCTGCCCAAAAATAGATTGTGAATTGATTGAACTTTTCCAGCGGTGCGGATTGCGGAATGACGAAGATGAAAATCATTGTTCGGAATGTTATGCGGAACGAGGATTGATTAGATTTAGTTGAATGATTAGAATTATGGGTAAAGGGTAAAGAAAAAACGAATATCGAACAAGGAATATCGAATAACGAATGTAGATTTTCC
>JADHWD010000086.1 GCA_016783645.1 bacterium | reverse complement strand
GTCTGCGGGAAAAAGTTACCGCGGCGGTCAGGTCTAAAATCAAAGAAATCATCCTCCCCGAAGAGAACCGCAAGGATTTGAAGGACATCCCCGAAGAAGTGGCTTCTAAAATCAAATTCCACTTCGTAGAACGGATAGATCAGGTGCTGGAAAAGGCGCTGCTGCCGAGGAGGAAAAAGGGGAAGATGAATTAAGAATTAAAAATGTAGAATAAAGAATGAAGTAAAGATTTTTTATCGTCTTGGGGTGACTAATACATGATACATAAGACCTTTCAGGAAATTTTGATTATATTCTTGATTTCAAAAAAATCTCTTAGTCTTTGTATTAAAATTTAATATAGGTAAAAAATGCCTTTTGATACTAAAATGTTTTCGAAAAAACTCAAACGATATTGTAAACAGTTTGATGTTTCTTTCGATGAAATATCACGGGATACTGGCATTGGTGTTGAACGGCTTCAAGCTTTAGCAAAAGCAGAGTCTGAACCAACTGGAGATGAAATATTAATTCTCGCAGACTTTTTTAAATGTGATTTTAAGTTTTTTATTTCCAATGAAAAGCTCGCACCATTTGAACAAACGGAGTCATTATTCAGGATACATGGAGAAACTCTTACCAAAGATGATAAATGGGCAATACAGGAGTTCTTGTTTCTATGCGAATGTCAGGAGTTTTTGTTATCTAATAATCCTGAAATAAAAAGGCGTACTTTTACTTTTCAAAAAAGTGGAAAAATCTTTAAAAGACATGGACAAGAAGCCTCGTCTACATTGCGTCGATATATAGAATACCCATTCAATCAGGTTCCTATAGATCTTTACAGTGATTTTCGGAAAATTGGAATACATATTTTCCGCCGGAAACTTGGACAAAGTGCATTATCAGGATTATTTATTAAGCATCCAATAGCCGGTAAGTGCGTTCTTGTTAACTATGATGAAGATGTGTTCCGTCAGCGTTTCACAGTTGCCCATGAAGTGGCTCATGCGATACTTGACGATGACAAAGATTTTGTTGTCTCATTTGTAAGGACGAAATGGGATAAAAACGACTTATCAGAGATTCGAGCGAACAATTTTGCATCACATTATTTATTACCTCCTGAATTTCTTAGGACTATTCCTGATTCTAATACTTGGGATGATGAAAAATTCGTCGATTGGGCTGTCAAATTAAGGGTTAATTCAGAACCGCTGGCCTATGCACTTAAAGATGCAGGTTTAATTGATGACCAACAAGTTTCCAATTACACGAAAATAAAAATTTCCTCAGATAAAAAAGAAGATCCTGAGTTATCCCAGAACTTATCACCAAAAGTAAGAGAACGCAAAGAGGAATTCCTTAAACGAGGGCTTTCTGATTTTTATGTCAGATTATGTTTTGATAGTTATTATAATGGAATAATTACAGCAGGAAGGTTGGTCGAAATTTTATTAGTTCATGAAACGGAAATACATGAGATTGCCGAACTTTATGGGAGGAGACTAATCTATGTCGATTAATATTTCTACCTTTCATAGACATAATATAACCGATACCTGTGCAGTCTGGAATGTTCTTTCATCAAGAACTTTGTATAGCAGAGCCAGAGAAGCGGGGATAACTTTCATCTGCACTCGATTTGTCTTATATGAATGTCTATTCAAACCAAGAAAAATGGAAACCACAAACGATAAAGAGTTGCAATTACGCTTGAAGGTAGCCCAGAAAGATTCCGGTTTTGTTACTTATCCATTAGATATCAGTGATCTACAGACTATAGACCTTTTAGAAAGGCGCAAAAGGCTCGGAAAAGGTGAATTGTCTTCGATTGCCTTTGCGCTTAAGACTCGACAGGCTTTCCTTACCGATGATCAGACTGCAAGGAAACTTGCAGACGAAGTAATTCAAGGTTCTGTTACACAGACAACGCCTCATTTACTTGGGTGGCTTTTTTTTAAATCATTTCTAACAAATGGTGAAAAGAATAGCATTATTAAAGAACATCAAGAAATGAAAAGACCTTTAACAGAATACTTTGAATGTGCTTACAGTGAAGCCTGTCGTTGTCGTTTAATGGAAAATCAATTCAAAAAAGATACTCATTGATCCTATTGTATTTAATAGTTTTAATTATTTTACAAAAATAAATCTAATTCCCATGACCAAACCTGTGAAACGGAGCTCATTCGACAGCCCGGGCCTGCAATTCCTCATCGCCCTGGCGGTTTATTATATCCTTATCATC
This sequence comes from bacterium, assembly GCA_016783645.1. Classification (GTDB taxonomy): domain Bacteria; phylum Electryoneota; class Tariuqbacteria; order Tariuqbacterales; family JADHWD01; genus JADHWD01. Next base: position 9,681 of record JADHWD010000086.1, on the reverse strand, counting down.
CTGTTTTTCAACAGCATCATCTTCGCTCCTAACTCGGTGAAGCTGTCCCCGGACTACCTGGGAGCTTTATCGGTGGAAAGAGCCGGAAAGCTGGTGACCGATCAAGAATCGACTTTATGGACGCCCTACTTCTTCGCCGGAATGCCCCTGCAGGCTTCCCTGCAGATCCCCATTCACACATACACCGGCTTCAATACCGGTATAGTCAAAGGGATAATTTCACTCATCTTTCTGCGGGCGGGGATGGACTACAGCGTCGCTTTAATGTTGTTTCATTTGATAATGGCGGGCGCTTTCACCTATCTGCTGGCGCGCTCTTTAGGATTTCATTGGATAACCGCTCTTATCTGCGGCGTCATCTATATGTTCACTCCATCACTCATAGCCCTCACCAATGTGGGGCACGGCTCCAAACTGTTTTCTTCCGCCTATATCCCCTTAGTGTTCCTCACGGTCAAGCAGATGCTGGAGAAGCGGAATCTGCTGTATTTTTCATTATGTTCAATAGCGATAGGAATGACACTGTTGTCTCTGCATGTGCAGGTGGGATTTTATGCGCTGTTAGCGGCGGGGATGTATTTAGTATGGTCGATGATTTTCGATATCAGAACCAAACCGGGGTTGATACCGGCGAAAGCTCTATTATTCCTCGGCGCAGTCATATTAGGGGTGATGTTCGCATCTTCACTGTATTTTCCGTTATATGAATATTCACCCTATTCGATAAGAGGCGGGGCGGAAGAGGGCTTAGCCTGGGATTACGCCACCAGCTGGTCTTTTCATCCACTGGAATCGTTGACTTATGTCATACCTTCCTTTTTCGGTTTCGGCGGGGAAACTTATTGGGGTTATATGCCGTTCACCGATATGCCGCTCTATTGGGGACTAACCGCCTTCATTTTCGCGGTCATCGCCGCTGTATTTGTCCGCAATCGGATCGTGACCTTTTTCATTATTCTATTGTTATTCGCCTGGATAGTGTCCTTCGGCAAATTTTTCCCCATACTTTACAAGCCGATGTTCCAGTTCATGCCCTTCTTCAACCGCTTCCGGGTGCCGGTGATGATACAGATATTGATGCTATTCTCCGTTAGCGTCCTATTCGGTTACGGCTTGGAAAAAATCCGGGAATTAGCCGGAAAGAGTAAAGACTACCGCTGGATTTTATACAGCGGCGGCGCGGTCATCGGGATAGCGATATTGTTCACGTTGTTCACATCGCCTTTGACTAAAGCCTTCGCCGGCTGGATAGCTCATAACCGGCCGGGAATCCCGGTACAGAATCTGAATCAGATGTCCGGTATGCTGTTCCAGTTAGCTTTCGGTGACCTGTGGAAAGCGGCGCTCACCGCCCTCGCCATCCTGGGTTTGATATATTTCTATTTCAAGGGCAGGATGAAATTCACCGCTTTCATATTAATTTTGGGATTGATTAATATCGTCGATCTGTGGCTGGTGAATCAAAAATTGACCGGGGCAACGCCGCAGACTTATATAACGCAGTATTTCCAGCCCACCCCGGCGGTCAAATTCCTCAAGCAACAAGAGGGCTTGTTCCGCATTTATCCGCTTGATAATATCCGTTCGCAGAACTGGTACGGCGCTTTCGGCCTGCAGAGCATCTCCGGCTATATGGGCACCAAGATGAAACGGTATCAGGCGGCAATCGACGGCATCGGCTTGAGCAATTTTAGTCTCCTCTGTATGCTGAACTGCAAGTATATCCTCAATAATCAGCCTTTGAACCATCCCGCATTGAATTTAGTCTTAGACGGAGAGCAGAAAGTCTATGAGAATACGGCGGTGATGCCCCGCGCTTGGATTGTGAACAAGGTAAAATTCATCCCCGATGAAGCGGAACGGCTGAAATATATGAAGTCCGGTTTCAATCCCTGGGCGGAAGCGGTGGTGGAGGAAGCGGTGGATATCCCTCCCGGCGAGCCCGGAACCGCCGAAATAACCGGATATTCACCGGCGAATATCACTATTAAAACCGACTGCCAAAATCCAGCTTTTCTAATATTATCGGAGACGCATTATCCGCCTTATTGGAAAGCTTCCATTGACGGCGAATCCGTTAAAATTTATCCGGCGGATCAATTACTGCGGGGTGTGAAAATCCCCGCCGGTGTTCATACAGTCGAATTCAAATGCTCATCATGGCTGCACAGCTTATCGCAGACTATTCATGCGGGAACTATGATAGTGTTGATATTGATGCTGCTGCCGGCGGGAGTGAAGGAATTGAAATATCGAATGAAGAATGTAAAATGAAGAATGTAAAATGTAGATTTTTGTGGTGTCGACTCTCCGCAGTTGACACCAGATGCTTGTAATTTATAGATATGCTATCGACCGCAGAGGGATCTGTTGCACAACTATAAATATGACCTAATTTGTCATTTACACTTCGTTTGAAACCCGGCAGGAACAAAAAATTCACAACAAATTGAACGAATTGAACGAATTCCGGCAGCCCGGTTTCTCCGAAACCGGGGCATCCAAGTTTCCCCCTTTATTAAAGGGGGACTAAGGGGGATTATTTTCCACCGGGTTACGCCCGAAAACGGGCTTGAAACCCGGCGGGAACAGAGTATTTTGGCGGGTTAAGAACCCACCCTACTGCTATTTTCAAGATAAACCCTCATCAGCCGTACGGCTGACAACTTAGAATGAAAATCGGGTTTCAGTCAGGCGGGGACGCCTGACTGCACAGTTCCTTGTGGTGTCATGCGTCCCCGCATGACACTAAGATATTGTATTTATTATGTATGGTGTCAACTGCGGAGAGTCGACACCACATTGAACTAAACCCAAAACCCTAAACCCTATTTTTAAAGTAATCATTGGAATACGAACCGGTAAAAAAAATACTCAGAAGCTGGATAAGGCGAAGTCCCATCCTGCGCCGGATGTTCTATTTCCTGATGGGCAGGCTGTTCCTGCGGGAAAGATACGCTATATCTACCATTAACAATATCATGAGTGATATCAACGGAGAAGCGCAGGTGCTCGATGCCGGTTTCGGTTTCGGACAGTATACCTACTATATCATCAAGCGATTTCCACATGCCAAAATAGAAAGTGTAGAAATTGAATCAGAGATGATAGAGGATTTCGATCATTTTCTGACACACCAGCGCATCGGCAATGTGAAATTAGCTTTAGCGGATTTAACTAAGATTCAATATGAGGGTGAATTCGATTTCGCCTTCTGTATCGATGTGATGGAGCATATCGAAGATGATGACGCCGTTTTCAGAAATATATGCCGCAGTCTCAAAACCGGCGGAATTTTCTATATGACGACCCCGCATTTTCCTCAAGGCGCGCAGTCCGGCAGTATGGAATTTGTCGGCGAACATGTGCGGGACGGTTATTCAAAGCCCGAGATTGAGGCGAAATTGTCAGAAGCGGGATTTTCCCGAATTAAAGTTGATTTCACCTACGGCGAATGGGGCGCTTTAGCCTGGAACTTGTTACAGCGATATCCGATGTCTCTGCTAAAAATTTCCAAACTATTTCTCGCTCTCCTGCCGTTGTATTTCGCGTTAGTGTATCCGGCGGCGGAATTATTCATGTATTTGGATGTAAAGTCTGATAAAAAGACGGGGTCAGGATTGGCGGTGACCGCATGGAAGTAGAATCCACTATAACCGGCAGGTACCGCAATGTGGGACAGTTCAAGGGCTTCCTGTTCATCTCCGCGGTTTTAATCATCATGGGAGCGCTGTTCTATACGCAGTATTTGGTGGAGCAGCTTCGGAGTGAAGCGCGCCGCAGTCTGAGCATGAACATAGAGCACTACAAATATCTGCTGGATAACGCCACCCCCGATTTAGCCTTTGAAGAGATTAAGCGGATTGAGATCCCGCTGATATTGACCGACGCGGATAATAATCCTAAATTCTGGCGGAATGTGGGGATTTCGCTCGGCGACACTACAATTGAAGCCCGCCGGAAACTGCAGAACCTGATTGTCAGCATGGACAAAGTTTCCCGCCCCATAGCTTTGGAATATACTCAAGGATTCAGCGATTATCTCCATTTCGGCGATTCCATGCTCATCACCCAGCTTCGATGGCTGCCGGTCATAGAAATCAGCGTAGTGGGACTGTTTATCCTGATCGGATATCTGGGTTTCAAGAATATCAAGACCAACGAGCAGCGTTCGGTATGGGTGGGTATGGCGCGGGAAACCGCGCATCAGTTAGGCACTCCCATCAGTTCACTGCTGGGCTGGATGGAGTTATTAAAAACTGAAGAATCCGCTGAAATGTTGATACCGGAAATGGAGAGCGACATCGCCCGTTTGGAGAAGATAACCGCCAGATTCTCTCAAATCGGCTCCGAGGTCAAACTCAACCGCCAGCGGATAATTCCCATCATTCAAGAATCTATGGAATACTTCCGCCGGCGTATTCCCCAAACTAAGCGCAAAGTGCAGTTAGTGGAAAGGTATGAATGCGACCCCTGGCTGATGGTGAACGCTTATTTGTTGGAATGGGTGATCGAAAACTTAGTGCGGAACGGATTAGACGCCATTAAAGGCGATACCGGGATTATCACAGTATCCTTGAGTGAAAAAGATAATTTCATCGCCGTCGATGTGACCGATACCGGGCACGGTATTGAAAAAATTAATTACCGCAACATCTTTCGGCCGGGTTATACCTCCAAGAAGCGGGGATGGGGTGTGGGCTTGTCTTTAGCCAAACGGATAATCGCCGATTATCATCAGGGTAAGATATTCGTTAAAGAAAGCCATCCCGGACAAGGAACGACTATAAGGATTTTACTGCCGAAACAATAAGTTGGCGGGTTGGCAAGTTGGCAAATCAGAAGTAAAAAACTACCTTTCAGCGGTGGGTGGCACGGTCAGCCATGTAATACTCATTGAATTCATTGTATCTATAAACAGCCAAGCGAGAATTAAGGACCAATAATACTCGCTGACCGTGCTGAATGACATTGAAGACACAGCCAGCATAATTAGCCTCTGGATTTCATTCAAGGTCGATAATAGCGCTATTATCCCGCTTCGTTATTAGGGCTGGCTGTGCCACCCAGTACATGGTTTTTTAACCTGCTATCTTGTCAACTTGCAAACTTGCAAACTTATTTTCAGGGTAAACCCTCATGCGCCTGTCGGCGCACAACTTAGCATGAAAACATTTTCAAGGGCGACCGCAAGGGTCGCCCCTACAACCTGATATTTGTGTGGCGTCGACTGCGGAGAGTCGACACCACATTGAATGACTGGATTCCCGCCTTCGCGGGAATGACATAAGCGGTGCGGATTACAAACAGCCAACAGCCAACAGCTATTTTCATGATAAACCCTCATGCGCCGGCGGCGCACAACTTAGCATGAAAATAGCGGCTTTGAACTTTGGACTTTAGACTTTAGACCCAGGACTCAAGACCCAAGACCCAAGACCCAAGTTCTGGCAGGTCACATCCGCCGTACGGCGGACAAGACCTGCCAGAACACAAAACTAGACCCTAGCCCCCAGCCCCTAGACCCTATTTTCAAAGTAAATTTTTGGCTTGTAACTTGTAACTCGAAACTCGTAACTCGAATCTATTTTCAAAGTAAATATTGCAACTCATCATGAATTCTGATTGATAATGCCCGCAATAGTGGAAATATCCGGTCTGTCTAAATCTTTTGGCAGGACTATCGGAGTCAAAGAACTGAATTTTTCGGTCGAAGAGGGCGAGATATTCGGCTTTTTAGGACCCAACGGCGCTGGTAAAACCACCACTATCAGGTTAATGATGAATTTCATCCGCCCTGATTCCGGTCAAATATACATATTCGGCAAAGCGGTCAAATGGGGCGATTATAAATATAAGCGCGAAATCGGTTATTTACCGGGCGAATTGCGCCTGCCGCCCGGCGTCAAAGGCGGCGCTTTGCTCGATTATTGGAACGAAATGAGCAAAGGAGGGAAATCCGAACGGGACAGATGGCTGAAAGCCTTGGATTTCAAACCGGATGATCTGCACCGCTATACCCGGGAATATTCCCGCGGCATGCGGCAGAAATTAGGCGTCATCGGCGCATTGCAGAACCATCCCCGCTTAGCGGTCTTAGACGAACCATCAGAAGGGCTCGATCCATTAGTCAAGCATTCATTCTTAGAAGAATTAAAAAAACTTGGTGATGAAGGATGCACCATTTTCTTCTCTTCCCATGTCTTATCCGAGGTTGAACATTTAGCCGATACCGCCGGCATCATCCGCAAAGGGACTTTGGTATCCAAAGAGGGAATCGAAGATTTGAAGAGCAGGCAGTTACGCAAGAAAGTGAATCTGCATTTCATCCATGAAGCGGATTTAATGGAATTTCTCCGCCGCTATCCCTGCCAGGCGGAGAGGAATCACCTGCATCTATCATATATTTCCGATAAAACTCCCAATGATTTGATAAACGCTCTGCATGGATTAGATATCGCCGATTTCACTATATCCCAGCCGGATCTGGAAGAGATATTTTTGGAATATTATCAGGATGTTGATTAGCATTCCCTATTTCAAGATGATATTGCGGGATCAGCGCCCGTTCCTGATTACCTATGCGGTTTCTCTGATCCTATTTGAACTGATGGTGCATTGGCTGGTGGCTTCCAGCGAATTCAGCGCCCAGAGCATGAAACTGGTACACATGCTGCCTCCGGCTTTCAAGAAATTCATGGGGGAAAACATGGGGCTTTTATCCCCCCTCGGTTTCGTCGCGCTTGGCTATACTCATCCAATGGTATACACCATATTTGCGGCTTTCCCCGCAGGGCTGTTCGGCCGGGAAATCATCACCGCCAGGGAAAAAGGGACAATAGAGTTGACTTTATGTAGACCGCTCTCAAGAACTGAATTTATTATGACAACTCTGTTCTTTTTCATCTGCGGATTGATTTTCATTGGTATCATGCAGATATTCGGCGTCTGGCTGGGGTTATTAGTATTCCGTATTGAGCATCCGTTGTATATTTTTTTCCCGGTAGTCATCAATCTTTGCTGTCTGTTCATCACAATCGGCGGTTACACTATGCTGATATCCGCCTCCGCCAAAGAACTGTCCAAAGCGTTGACATTGATTATCGGCTTGACCGTCGGTTTATACTTCCTGGAATTCATCTGCAGTAATATCGAGGCGGTAGATTTTTTGAGAATAGTCAATCCCTTCTATTACTTCAAACCCCAAAAAATTTTAGGTAACGGCGGTTATCCTTGGCGGGATATGGCGGTTTTGACCGGAGCGGGATTGATATTTATCGCCGATTCTTTTCGCAGATTCAGAAGGCGGGATATTTAAGAATTTACCACGAATGGACACGAATGATCATGATAGATTCGAGCTGCAAGTTGCAAGTTACAAGTTGCAAGTCAAAACAATCTGTCCGACAATGCGTCATTCTCCTATGTTCAGGAGGTCGGACTTCAGTCCGACATCTTCAAACAGACTAAAGTCTGTTCTCCTAAATCCGCTGTACAGCGGATTAATCAACCGATTCCGGACAAGCCGGAATGACGGTTTTTTTACCGGCGGGGCACAACGAAGTATCAAGGGCGGCCGCAAGGGCCGCCCCTACATTTACCGTTCACCGTTTACTGTCAACTGTTTTCACAATAAATTGCATAAATCCAATAAAATGAATATATTGATTAAATGTACATTTCCGGCGTTATTCTGCCTGTGTTTTTTACTTTACGGCTGCGGCGGAGGATCCTCTGGCCCTAACGATAGCGGCAGCGATTCCACCACCGTAGTGGAGATGTTATACAATGACAATATCCCGCCGGGATATTTCTATATGGGTGGAGCCGAATGCGATACCATAGATATCACGCCGGACAGTTCGGAAATTGTGTACTATTACCTCGATTCAACTCATGTAGTCACGCTGACGCATACTCTTTCGGTGAGCAAGTATGAAATATCTAACGCCCATTATATAGAGGCTTTGCAGACCGCTTATAACAACGGCTGGGTCTATCTGGATTCGATGGAAAGCGCGGTATGGCTGTCGGATAAGCAGGATTATAAACTGCTGGACTTAAATAGTAATTATTGCGAGATATATTTTGTAAATAGTAATTTCCGTTGGAAGGCGGGATTTCAGAATCATCCGGTGAAGGAAGTGTCATGGTTCGGAGCGGCGGCTTACTGTAATTGGCGCAATATGATAGACAGCTATGAACCCATGTATGACCCGGATACTTGGGAATCCGGATTAGGCTGCCAGCCCTATAACGGGAACGGCTGGCGTTTATTGACCGAGGCGGAATGGGAATACTGCGCCGCTTATGACACCGCTGATATATTCCGCAAATACCCCTGGGGATTCAGCGCGCCGAATTTCGATTATGTTAATTTCAATAATCTATACGGCTGGAGCTGGCCCGTATGGCCGCTGAACAATGAGTATGAACATGTGAACAACCGCAGTTTCTTCGGTCTGTACAACATGGGCGGCAATATTTTGGAATGGGTGAACGACTGGTGGGACGAACTGCCTCAGATACCTGAGACCGACCCGGTGGGCCCCTTATCCCCGCCCGGAGGACAATCTGTCCCCCAACGGGTTCTGCGGGGAGGAGCCTGGGATCAGATTCAGAACGACCTGCGATGCGCCGCCCGCTACCACAGCGATCCTGGTCATAGCAGCCAATATATCGGATTCAGGATCTGCCGTGTCACCGGATGATAAAATAATCCGCTATATCGACAGCCCGCCTTCAGAGGGCAGTTTCAACATGGCTTGCGATTATTATCTGGCGGAATCGATTATGGCCGATTCGGATTACATTCTTAGACTGTACACCTGGAAGCGTCCCGCTATTTCGCTGGGCTATCATCAGAAGCTGTCCGATGTCGATATCGAAAAATGCCGGAAAGAGGGCGTCGATATAGTCCGCCGTCCCACCGGGGGACGGGCGATCCTGCATCATCAGGAATCAACATACTGCTTCATCGCTCCCATCACCGCCGAATCCGGCAAAGCTCATCTGAAGTCGATATACCGCAGTGTTCACAACGCCCTATCGAAGGCGTTGAATGATATGGGATTTCCGGTTAAATTCGCGGAAGATAACCGCATCCGTCAGAAACATAATCCGTTATGTTTCGCTTCTTCCGCCGGCGCGGAATTGGAATTGGGCGGGAAAAAAATTGTGGGCTCGGCGCAAAGACTATTGGATAAGGCTGTCCTCCAGCATGGTTCAATTTTAACAGGACCCGGGCATCTCAGACTGCCGCAGTATCTGAACCTGAGTGACGATGAACGGGAAAAAATGTGCGGTGATTTACAGGAGAAATCCACTTATATTGATATTGAAGATAATCCGGCTTTCCGATGTAAAATAGCGGAATCATTCGGGAGGGAATTTGGCGGAAAGGTAGTCGATTCCCGGCTCTCCGCAAAAGAAATTTCGAAAATTGAAAATAACTATAATTTTCAGTTAATATAACATTTAGCTTTGTGAAAAACCTCAGCTATAATCGTCATTCCGGCTTGTCCGGAATCGGCGGGAACTACTTAGTCCCCGAACGAAAAGTATCTAACTCTTTGTAATAATTAATCATAACCGCTTTTTCACTCCGCGAAAATCTTATAAATCGATGCGCTTAATATTTGCAATTGAGTCGAAAATTTGTTACTATTATACTGATATTAT
>JADHWD010000085.1 GCA_016783645.1 bacterium | reverse complement strand
TGCTCCTACAACAATTTTTTATCCCTTTTATCCCCTTAATCCCTGTTAATTATCTTGAGTCTTTAACCTTTTGCATTGTGTATCTCTGTGTTCTCTGTGGTGAATATCAAATTTCAAATATCTTTGGCTAGACTTTAGTTCAGTATATATTCCGAATTTCGAGTCTTTAATATCAAATATCGCATATCAAATACCACATATCACATATCATAAGATAATTGGATATTCGCGCATTAATAACCTTATTGAGTATCACCGGTGTAGGACCTCTGCGCGCCCGCAATTTAATCGGGCGGTTCGGCAGTCCTGAAGCGGTGTTAGACGCCAGCCGTTCGGAACTGCTTAAAGTGGATAGTATCGGAGAGACCACCGCTGATTCTATCCTGCAGGCGGATAAAAGCGCCGCTGACAAACAACTGGAGAAAGCGGAAAAAATCGGCGCTTCGATCATCACGCTTTGGGATAAAAACTATCCTCCGCAGCTAAAAGAGATATATGATCCGCCGATAGCGCTGTTTATCAAGGGGGATATTCTGGAAGATGACCAACAGTCGGTGGCGATAGTAGGCACCCGGCGGCCTTCCAATTACGGGAGAGTGGCTTGCCGGAAGATCGCCGGCGGATTAGCGGCGCGGGGTATCACCGTGGTGTCGGGTATGGCGCGGGGTATCGATTCCATCGCTCACCGGGCGGCGCTGGAAGCCGGCGGGCGGACTATCGCGGTATTAGGCTCCGGGCTGGATGTGGTCTATCCGCCGGAAAATGATAAATTAATGGCGAAAATCATCTCGCAAGGCGCGGTTATAAGCGAATTTCTCTTCGGAACTAAACCTGACCCGCAGAATTTCCCCACCCGCAACCGCATTATATCCGGAATGACATTGGGCACATTAGTGGTGGACGCCGCGGAAAAGAGCGGCGCGCTCATCACCGCCGCTTACGCTATCGATCAAAACCGCGAAGCTTTCGCCGTCCCCGGCAATATAGATAATCCCTCCAGCGGAGGCGTCAACAAGCTTATCAAAAGCGGTCATGCGGCGCTAATCACCTCCGAAGAGGATATCATCAATATACTGAAACATAAGCTAAAATTGAAGGATGTCGATCATGCTGAACCCGAACCGGAATTGACCGGCGAATTATTGGAATTATACCGCCTTATCAGCCATGAACCTCTGTATATCGATGAAATAGCGAAAAAGATGAACAGAAATATGCCGGAAACTCTCACTTTACTTTTACAGTTGGAGATGTCCAATTATATCCGGCAGATTCCCGGAAAAAAATTCGTCAGGTACTGAACCGGATGAGTCCGCATGTTCATATCAGCCTGGTGAACCGTTATGATATTGCGCTAATCCGCCGGGAGCTTCAAACCGCCTTGGATGCGCTCGGCGGGCTGGCTGTGAAGAACGGCGATAAAGTTCTGCTTAAACCGAATCTGTTAGCGCCCCGCAGTCCTGAAAAAGCGGTAACTACCCATCCCGCCGTCGTTCAGGCTGTTATCGAGCTTGTATTAGATTGCGGCGGTAAGCCTTTCATCGGCGACAGCCCCGGAGTGTCCGCTTCCGCAGGCTTATGGCGGGAAACAGGCATGTCCGAGCTGGCGGAAAAATTTGATATCGAACTCATTAATTTCAATTCCCAGCCGTTGACTGAATATGAAATCCGGGGCAATCGGTACTATCTTTCCCGGACTGCGCTCGAATGCGACTTGATGATTAATCTCCCCAAGCTGAAAACTCACGCCCTGACATTATATACCGGCGCGGTTAAAAACATGTTCGGTTGTCTGCCCGGTTTCCAGAAGGGGATTTGGCATAGGCGCGCTCCCAAATCCGACCAGTTTTCCCAAGTTGTGGTGGATATTTTTTCCGCTTTCAAACCCGGGATAAACATCATGGATGGGATTACGGCGATGGAAGGGGAAGGTCCTTCCAACGGGAAGGCCCGGGATGTCGGAGTCCTTATCGCCTCCGATGACGCTCCCGCGCTGGACGCCATAGCTTCGGGAATAATCGGATTCAAGCGGGAAGAGGTATTCACCACCGTCTTTGCCCAGGCCCGGGGATTTTCTCCGGGATTGGACGATACTGTCTTGACCGGAAGTAATCCACAAGATATTATTATACCGGATTTCAGGCTTCCCAATAACCGCTTCATCAGGCTGATACCTAAATTGGCGCATGATTTGCTGGGAAAATATATCTGGTCAAAGCCGGAGATTGATAGAAATATTTGCAGTCAATGCTATGAATGTATATCTGCCTGCCCGGCGCAGGCTATGTCCGTCAATTCCGGACCGCCGGCTATCGATTATAAAAAATGCATCGAATGCTATTGCTGTGATGAAGTCTGCCCTGAAGGAGCGGTGAAGAAGAAACTCAGCTGGCTGGCTAAGAAATTAATGTGAACCCTCATGCCCCTGATGCGAGCCGCGAGGCATGAAAATAGCGGCTCAAGGCTCAAGGCTCAAGGCTCAAAGCTCAGGGCTCAAGGCAGCCTTGTTTCCCCCTTTTCTAAAGGGGGACTAAGGGGGATTATTTCATCCTGCGGGAATTACAGTGTTTTTGATAGTTCGACCCCTTCAGGGTCGTCAGGATTAATGTTCTACTTCCGTAGGTTTCACCTACGGCTATTCAAGTTTTTCCCCTTCGGGGAAACTAAAACCTTTATTCAACTGTTTACCGTTCACTGATTACCGTTAACTGTCGACTGTCGACTGTCAACTATTTTCAGGATAAACCCTCATGCGCCGGCGGCGCACAACTTAGCATGAAAATAGTCTTAGGGCGACCGCAAGGGTCGCCCCTACAACCTGATATTTGTGGTGTCATGCGTCCCCGCATGACACTAAGATATTGTTTATATTATGTATGGTGTCGACTGCGGAGAGTCGACACCACAATGAACTAAACCCTATTTTCAATGAAAATATAATAGAGGCAGGCGCAGAAAATGAATAGTCGCCTCAAAGTCACAATTTTCGAAGACGAGAACTGGAATAATTTCTTCCCCTTGACTTTAACCCGCCCGGTGTGGGAACTGCGCTGTGGGATTTATTCGTTGAAGGAAAAAATCCAAAAGCGGCTGAACTTGAAAGATATCGGATTCAACTGCCGGAATATAATGGCGCCGTTAGTGAAACGGAATAATCCCTTTTCCAGAGTGAATGAAATCACCAGCGGCAGACATATATTCATCAACGCCCGGGTAGTTTTTTCCCACGAAGCGTCTATTATAATGGAGTGGCGGGAGGATACGGCTTTCTTCTGCGGGGACACTTTAGCGGCGGCGGCGGTGGATTTGGGTGATACTCCACCTGCGGAGATTTACACCCCCGATAATATCATTGAAACATTATCTTATATTCCCTGTAAAGATGTTGACTGGAAAACAGCTGATTACCTTTGGGATTTGGTCGATTGGACGCCGGCGGAAATCGCCGCCGATTTGAGTCTCACCCCTTCAGCGCCTATAAAAGCCGATTCTATGCCGGAGAGGGGTGTATTCGTAACGGGTGAATTCGGAGTTTTCATCGGTAAAGGATGCGATATCCGGCCCGGAGTAGTTCTGGATTCCACCGACGGCCCTATCTATATAGACCATGATACGAAGATACTGCCGAACGCCTCCATTATAGGCCCTGTATATATCGGCAATAATTCTCTGGTTAAAGCGGGCGCAAAAATCTACCCGGGAACATCGATAGGGCCGATGTGTAAGATAGGCGGCGAATTGGAAGAGACCATCATTCAGGGTTACAGCAACAAACAGCATGAGGGATTTTTAGGGCATTCCTATATCGGTTCCTGGTGTAATTTCGGCGCCGGGACTGAGAACAGCGACTTGAAGAATAATTACTCCAATGTCAAGGTGCAGGCGGGCAGCCGGCGGGTCGATTCCGGCAAGATGTTCGTGGGATTGTTCATGGGCGACCATTCCAAAACCGGGATAAATACCACTTTCAACACCGGAACGGTTGTGGGAGCGGGAGTGATTGTCTACGGTCATAGTTTTCAACCCCGCTTCATCCCCTCTTTCCATTGGTGTGATTCCGGAGTAATGAAGCGAGCCGGTTTTGATAATAACATCAAGACCGCTGAAACGATGATGGCGCGCCGGAATATGGAAATGACGCAGGAGGAGAAAGATATCCTGCAGGATGTTTATGACCACAGCGTATAATATTACCTTGAAATTAGCTATCAGCTGACAGCTAATAGCTATTTATAATGAGCGACATTAATTTTAATCATTTAGTAATCTCCCCTTCCCCCCTTTAGTAAAGGGGGAGTCAGATTTCCCACTTTTTTAAAGGGGGACTAAGGGGGATTATAGTCATTGTAAAACATACTATCGAACAAGCTATAATGTCGTTTATTATAAAATTAATAATTAACGGAAGTATAATATATAGCGGTGAAAAATGCACCCCTATAAAAAAAGATTGCTAATACGGAACATGCGCAGATATACGATTATATTTATAATTGCTTTCTTCATCAGCGCCATATTTTGGTGGCAGTTCGCCGATGATATATTCGCCAGCGACAGCGATATTGAATCGCAGTTACGGAAATTCAATTATATCATCTACAAGATCCGCCACGATTATGTGGAGGAGCCTAATCTTGCGGATTTGATTGACGGGGCTATCACGGGAATGCTGGAGAAACTTGATCCCCATTCGATATATATCTCCGCTGAAGATCAAGCGCGGATCGCCGAAAGATTCGCCGGGGAGTTTGAAGGAATCGGAATTTCATTCGTGATTCAGAACAAGGTGCTCACAGTCATATCTCCCATCCCCGGCACTCCGGCGGATATGCTGGGTATCAGAGCCGGTGATATGATTGTTAAAATCAACGGCAAATCGGCTTACGGCATCACCAACGATGAAGTCTTCGAGAAATTGAGAGGGCATAAAGGCTCCTCGGTTAATGTATCGATATCCCGTCCCGGCACGCAGGAATTATTGGAATTTGAAATTGTGCGGGATAAGATACCTATCCATTCGGTGGAAACCGCATTCATGTTGAATGACAACACCGGCTATATCCTGTTGAACCAATTCAGTTCCACGACCGACCAGGAGCTTAATCAGGCGGTTGATACATTGAAGGCGCAGGGTATGACTCAATTGCTGTTCGACCTCCGAGGAAATTCCGGAGGCTACCTTGACCAAGCGGTGAAAGTAGCCAGCAAATTCATCACCGGTGAAGAATGCGTTGTCTACACCAGGGGACGAAATTCCGAGAGTGAACGGCGGTATAAATCAACAGGCGCGGCGGAAGCCGGAGATCTCGATCTTATAGTTCTCATCAACAGCGGCAGCGCTTCCGCATCGGAAATCGTCGCCGGAGCGGTGCAGGATCTTGACCGCGGTTTGGTGGTGGGTACCCGCAGTTTCGGCAAGGGTTTAGTGCAGACTCCCTATCATTTGCCGGATGGTTCGACAGTCCGCTTGACAACCGCCAGATATTATACTCCCAGCGGCAGATTGATACAGCGGCCTTATTCCGAAAACATTTCGGAATATTACGCCGAAGCTTATCAAACTGAAAATCCTGACAGCGTGGGTATCGACAGCAGCCAGGTATTTTATACCAGCAAAAATCGCGTGGTATTCGGCGGCGGAGGAATTCATCCCGATATCGAGATAAAATCGAAATATCTGACACATTACTCATCCAAATTATTGAATGCGCGGCTGTTTTTTGAATTCGGCAGTCAATATGCGGCGGCGCATCCGGAACTCGGCGGCGATTTCCAACGCTTCCTTCATGATTTTGATGTGTCGGAAACTATGCTGGCCGATTTCCGGAAACTGGCTGAAGATAAAGATATTGAATTTGATAAAAAAGAATATGAGGAGGATATTATTTATATCAAGAACATGATAAAATCATCGATGGCGCAGGTGCTGTTCAACCGGCGGATATATTACTACCAAGCACGGATTCAAGATGATGATCAAATCAATGCCGCGGTGGAACTTTTCTCTAAAGCCAGAGAAATAGCCGGGATGAAATAGCATGATTACGAAGAATAGACATTCTTATTATAATGAGCGACATTATTAATTGCCCCTTTTTTGTAGGGGCGGCGTTTCGCCGCCCTGAATTCAAGCATATATCTATAAGGGCGCGGAGACCGCGCCCCTACAAAACCGACCGTAATTTTTGTCGTTTATTATAAATTCTTTGATTTACAATTATAAGATAGGCACGGTCAGCAAGTAGAGATAATCAGTATCAATATTCCTGAAAGAGATTCTAATGATGATCTGTGTAGATGACACATGGCTGACCGTGCCACCCTTAGTTTAGTTTTTGGGTGGCACAGCCAGCCCTTATATCATTTCCCAAAGCCGCAATAACTCATCTCATTGTATTTGAACCCGGAACGATATTTGTGCCGGCTGGCTGTGCTTTGAACATCGAACTTAATAATCACGAATAAACATTTATGCACCGGCGGCGCACAATGAAGGAGGAAAATAATCTGAAGGGCGACCGCAAGGGTCGCCCCTACATTTACTGTTCACTGTTCACCGTTTACTGTCGACTGTTGACTATTTTCAAAGTAAAAATCTTGACTTTATCAGATAAATTGATTATTATTTGTCTTATATAGATATAACCTTATTTTAGATTCAGGTTTTGACAAGTTAATCAAATATCCATATACACGGAGGTTTCCTCACGATGGTAAAACTCTTTTTGGACGGCGGTCCCTTCATGTGGCCCATACTTATAACATTAGCATTCGGAATTATGTTCGCATTGGAAAGATTCTGGGCGCTCAGCCGGGCGGCCATCAATTCCAAAAAATTTGTGATAAAGGTCAACAAAGCTTTAATGGAAGGCGGGCCTGATAAAGCGATGGAAATCTGTTCTAAAACCCGAGGTCCGGTCGCTTCTATCCTTCACGCCGGCCTGCTCCGAGCTAACCGCGGCATTGATGCGGTGGAGAAAGCAGTCTCTTCCGCCGGCACTATTGAGATGGCTTTCCTGGAGAAGAATTTAGTCTGGCTGGCGACCGTTATCGCCATGGCCCCCATGCTGGGATTCACCGGCACTGTGGCAGGTATGGTGGACGCATTCAACAGCATCGCCGCCGCGAATGACATCTCGCCGAGCATTGTAGCCGGCGGTATTTCGCAGGCGCTTTTAACGACTCTATTCGGATTGATCGTGGCTATGATTATCCAAGTCTTCCATAACTATTTCGTATCACGCGTGGATAAATTAGTCATCGATATGGAAGAGAGCACCACTAGTTTCGTAGATTCCCTGGTGGAATTGCAACAGCATAAAGAAAAGTAGGTAAATACCTGTCATGTTCACCGATAAGAAAAAGAAAAAGGGTGAATCGCAGATTCCGACCGCTTCTCTGCCGGATATCGTTTTTCTGCTTCTCATCTTCTTCCTGGTGACTACCACCATCGACCTGGATAAGGGTATCGACCTGACACTGCCTGAAAAAGGCGGTGAAGTCAAAGTGCGCAGTGAGAATATCTCTAATGTGCTCATCAACGCCACTGGCCAGATACTCATCGATGAGGAGCCGGTTGAGGTTCCCAGCATCCGGGAGGTGGTAGAGGATAAGATACAGGCGCGGGGATTCGGCGCTGACGGCAAGCCGATTCTGATCGTTTCCATCAAGACCGATCGGGAGACCGATTATAACACCTATATTGAGGTGCTTGATCAAATAAAGCTCGCCGGCGCCACTAAAATATCCATCGCCGAACCCGAGGGCAAACGATGATAAAGCTGTTCTAATCTGCGCTATTCTACCGGTTTCATTTTGAAAAATGGTAAATTCAACTTATGAAATTCAAAGCGAAAAATAAAGCCGGCGCGGAAATTCCGCAGGCTTCTTTGCCTGATATTATTTTCATGCTGCTCATGTTCTTTATGGTCTGTACGGTTTTCAAAGAATATCAAGGGCTTCCCATCATTCCCCCGGCCGCCCGTTCCACCGAAAAGATTGAAACTAAGCGAAATATCACTTATGTATGGGCTGACCGCAATAACCGAATTTCTATCGATGATAAAATCATCACTATAAAAAACATCTCCGCCATCATAGGCGAAAAATTCGCCGCTAACCGCAGGCTTATAGTGTCAATGAAAATTGACAAAGAGACCAAGATGGGATTAGTGAACGATATTCAGGAGCAGCTGCGGGACGCTTACGCCTTGAGAATTAGTTACGCTACAAGGTTCAAATAATTAATCAAATATTCCTGTTAATGGTTGAATTGCGATGGCTGTTAAAAAGGATCCAAAATATGATTTGAAGTTCCGGTATAAAAAACGACTGGAGCTGTGCATGATAATCACCCTGCTGATTTTCTCTATAGTTTTCTTAAGTTCTAAAGAATTTAAATTTAGAACGGAATTGAAGCGGGCTGATCAGGTGATTATCAAGGCTGAGGATATTCCCATTACCCAGCAGGTTAAAAGACCTCCGCCTCCCGCCAGACCGTCTATTCCGATAGAATCGGAAGATGCGGATTTGGATGAAGATATCACTATCGATGATGTGGATTGGGAGATTTCCGATGAACCGCCTCCGCCGCCTCCGCCGCCGGACGAAGTTGTGGATTTCTTTTCAGTTGAACAGAAACCGGAATTAATCGGCGGAGCGCAGGCTATCAAAGATTATATCAATTCGCACGACTTATATCCTGAAATGGCGCGCACTGCCGGAATCAACGGCGATGTGATAGTGCAGTTCATCGTCGGACCAGATGGAATTCCCAAGAATTTCAGGGTGGTACAGGAACGACCGGCGAAATTGGGTTTCGGCGAAGCGGCGATCAAAGCGATGCAGAATATGCGTTTCAAACCCGGAAAACAGCGTGACCGCTATGTTTCAGTCAATATGCAGCAGGTCATCAATTTCAGAATAAAATAGAATATCAAATTGCGGCGCCGGATTCTCCGGCGCCGCGCAAATCTATTCCCCGCCATGAATTTACCTTTTCCAATCACAATTTTAATCGCAGCCATATTTCTCGTAATCTCCGCTTTCGACAAACCCGATTCGAGTGAACCTCAGCTGATTGAGGCGGTAGAGATGATCGAAGAAGCGGCGGTCGATTCTATACCCGGCGCATCTCCCGATTCCATTTTAAATCTTCAAAGTGATTCAACTGAAGCGCTGGCGTTGATCCAACAGCCTGCGGAACCGCCTTTGGAAACTCAAGGCTTCCGAGTTCAAGTACTGAGCACCACCGATGAAGTTAAGGCGCTGGAATTGGCTGACAGGTTGAAATCGGAACTTCTTACCAATGTGTCCATCGCATTCGCCGGAGGTGAATGGAAAGTGCGGACCGGAGATTTCCTGATAAGGGAAAACGCCCGCTTATTATGCGATGAACTTAAAGCCGGGGAATTCCCCGATGCCTGGATTGTCGAATGCGCCATCAATCCTTCCATACCGGGATTCAGGGTGCAGATGACCAGCGTTTCCACTGAAAACCAGGCTGCCGCTTTCGCCAGATTAGTGGGCGCGGATTCCAAATTCCCGGTATATATCATTAAAAAAGACGATACCTGGAAGGTGAGACTGGGTGATTTCAAGAATCATTCCGAAGCTGAAGCGGTGCGCGCCAAGATGACCGCTAAGGGTTATCTTGATATGTGGATTGTGGAGGATCAGGTCAACCGTAAATAACTTCTATGATTAAATATTTTGTAACACTTTAGTTGTTTGATAAGGCAGGATTGAGACAATCCTGCCTCCACGGTTATTACTATTCTTGTGGAGTCGGGATTGTCTCAATCCCGACATAATGAACTTCACGAAGCTAAAATGATACAATATTTTCTAAAATTTATTGCTGCCATCACTTTGATCGGCAGCATATTTTATGCGTTACCGGCGCAAAGCCAGGATGAAGGCGTCCTTAAAGTCAATCTGCTGTTTTCGCATAACGGATGCTCTGCCGGGGGAAGCGGAGAATTCGCCGCAATATTCTATGTCCCGCCGGAGAGACATATCACTTCTTTGGAGAATGGTTTATTCTTTCTCGAATTTGAAACGCCGGAGGGGATGAAATTCGCTGAACCGGTATTTCCCTCGCCAGTGAATTTTGAAGGTGAACAAGTATTTAAAGGGAAGACTATAGTCACCTGCAAATTCACTGTAAGCGATGAAACAGCGCCGGGTAAATATGAGATAAATGTGATTTACGGGTATCAGGTCTGCTCCGAGACCGGTAACCGCATGTGTTTCATGCCGCAGGAAATCTCAAAGGCTGTCACTTTGAATGTTCTCCCCGCCGGGCTCTCTCCCATACCGCTTCATACCGATATATTCAGCGCTCCGGCCATCTCCGAAGATACGAAAGAATCGGCGTCCCAGCCGGATGAGAGCCTGGAAGGGCGGTTTTCCTCGGCTTTGGAACGAGGTTCTATCCTGGCGTTCGTTCTGGTATTCATCGCCGGAATCCTCACCAGTTTCACACCCTGCGTATATCCGGTGATACCGATCACCATCGGCTATATCGGCGGGCGGGCTGAAGGCAAACGCCTGCGAGGCTTCGTCCTATCGCTGTTTTTAGTGCTGGGATTAGCGGTGATGATGTCCGCCGCCGGCATAATCGCCGCCGCCACCGGGCAAATGTTCGGTTCGCTAACTCAGCATTCGATTGTGATTATTATAGTTGCGCTGATTTTCGCCGCCATGGGCGCTTCCATGCTGGGCGCTTTCGATATTTCATTACCGTCAGCATGGCAGAGTAAAATGCGCACCACCAAGAAGGGCTTCCTGGGAGCTTTTTTAGTGGGTATGTTCACCGGATTGGTAGCCGCGCCTTGTGTGGGACCGGTTTTAGTGGCGCTGTTAGCCTGGATTGCGCAGAGCGGGAACCTGCTGATGGGTTTCCTGCTCATGTTCACATATGCGCTGGGACTCGGACTTTTATTTGTGGTGATTGGGACTTTCGCCGGAGCTTTGACCGCCCTGCCCGGATCAGGCGCATGGATGGATACGGTGAAATATGTTTTCGGTATAATACTGATAGGCGGCGCAGTATTCATTCTGAAGTCTCTCATCCCGCAGGGATTTTATTTATTGTTCTGGGGAATTTTCCTGATAATCACCGGAGTTTTTTCCGGCGGTTTGAGCCTCGGTAAAACGGAAGAAACCAAATCGGTAAAGTGGGGGAGAGGGATTGGATTAATTCTTATCACCGCCGGGATTTTAACCTTTATCCCCGGTTTCAAAACCGTCTTTGGATTGGAATCACATCAGCCCGGGCTTGCCGTCTCGGAACGGAAAGCTGTGATAAATTGGATGGTTAATAATCCCAATCAGGGATTTGAAACCGCCTTGAAAGAAGGGAAGCCGGTATTGATGGACTTTTATGCGGACTGGTGCGCCGCCTGTAAGGAACTGGAGGAGAAATCTTTCTCAGACAATAAGCTGATTGACGAAGCCCGGGGCTGGGTATTCATTAAGATGGACATGACCCGGGGCAATGATGAATTGAACGCCGTACAGACTGCGCATAAGGTCCATGGCCTGCCCACTGTGATATTGTTCGATTCTAAAGGTGAAGAGAAATTCAGATTCAGCGGCTTCAAACCGCCGGAATATATTTTAGGATTAATGGGAAAAACCGAAGCGTATTAGTTTCAAGGGCCGCCCCTACAACCTGATATTTGTGTGGTATCGACTGCGGAGAGTCGACACCACAATGAACTAAACCCTAAACCCCAGCCCCTAAAATCCTTTTTTCAAAGTAAACAACTTATTTATAATGAGCGACAATAATTTTAGGTATTTGTGCGACCCCTTTAGGGTCGAACCGTTTCGTTTAATTTATACCGTAGGTTTCACCTACGGCTATTCACATGCGACCCTTTCAGGGTCGAATACTAAGACATATGT
>JADHWD010000084.1 GCA_016783645.1 bacterium | reverse complement strand
AAGCATGAAAATCGGATTACTGGCAGGCGGGGACGCCTGCCAGCACAGTTCCTGGTGGTGTCGTGCGTCCCCGCATGACACTAAGGTATTGTTTATATTATGTATGGTGTCGACTGCGGAGAGTCGACACCACATTGAACTAAACCCTAAACCCTAAACCCTATTTTCAAAGTAAGATTTCATTGTTTACCATTCACTATTCACTATTCACTATTCACCGATATGAACTTCAGCAAATCAGTAAAACATATCCAGCTGATTTTGATATTCTTACTTGTTCTGATTCCTAAAATCATAACCGCCGGTAAATCCGAGATAAAATTTGAACGGATATCCATCGAGCATGGTTTATCGCAGAGTTCAATATCATGCATTTTTCAGGACAGCCGGGGATTCATGTGGTTCGGCACTGAAGATGGTTTGAATAAATATGACGGGTATGATTTCACGGTCTACAAACCTGATCCTGAAAATCCTTACAGTCTCAGCAACAACTATGTGCGGGCGATATTTGAAGACAGTGAGGGAATGTTGTGGATAGGCACAGAAGGCGGCGGATTGAACAAATTCGATCATGAACGGGAAATATTCATCAATTATCAATCATCGCCCGAAGATTCCAACAGTCTGAGTTTAAATTTTGTAAGAGCGATATGTGAAGATAAAGAGGGATACTTATGGATCGGCACTAATGGCGGAGGGTTAGATAAATTTGACAAATCAAGTGATAGATTCATTCATTTCCGTTCAAATCCGGACTCGCCGGGAAGTATCAGCAGTGATTACATTTTATCTCTTTTAGTAGATTATCAAGGCGTTCTCTGGATTGGGACACAGCGGGGTTTGAATAAATATAATCCGGATGACGATTCATTTATCGCATATACGGCTGATTCAAGTGAAACGAATAAATTAAGCCACGATTTAGTGTGGACAATTTTTGAGGACCGGGAGAGTAATTTATGGCTGGGGACAGACGGCGGGGGTTTGAATAGATTCGACCGTGAGAGAGGCTTATTCTATCACTATAAAGCTTGTCCGGAAAACGATGATTCCCTCAATTGCGATAATGTGCGGGCGATATATCAGGACCGGCGGGGTGTATTATGGATCGGCACTAAAGGCGGAGGTTTAAACCGGTTCGACCAAGTCAATGGTGTTTTTCATCATTATATGAATATGGCGGATGATCCTCAAAGCCTCAGCAGCAATGAGGTCGAATCGATTTTCGAAGACCTTTCCGGCGCGCTATGGATTGGAGTTTACGCCGGCGGAATCAATAAATATGACCGGGAGAAGGCGAATTTCACTCTTTATAAAAATAATCCCAATGATCCTAACAGTTTGAGCAATAATTTAGTCTACTCCATTTTAATGGACCACAGCGGCGATGTATGGATAGGTACCCATAACGGGGGACTCAACCGGCTTGAATCGGCCAGCGGTAAATTTTATCATTATCTCAAAGAACCCGATAATCCGAACAGTTTATGCAACAATTCGGTTTCAGCGATCTACAAGGATGAAGAGGGAATATTCTGGATAGGCACGCAGGGAGGATTATGCAAGTTCGACAAGAAGCGGAATCGATTCAAACATTTCATAGCGGATCCGGATGAAGAACACAGTTTAAAATGCAATTATATTTATTCGATAATTGAGGATGATGAAGGGAATTTATGGATAGGGACATTAGGAGGAGGGGTGCACAGATTCGACCGCAGGACAGAAGTATTCACTCAATTCAAGAACGATCCGAATGATGAGACCTCACTAAGTTCCGACAAAGTATTAGTGGTGTATGAAGACGGTGAAGGAGAGTTATGGATTGGCACATACGGCGGCGGTCTCAATAGATTCCAAACTGATAATAATTCTTTCATTCGATATTTAAATAATCCTAAAAATTCCAGCAGTATCAGCAATAACAACATAATGTCGATATTTGAGGATTCCATAGGAGACCTCTGGATCGGCACTTACGGCGGAGGACTGAATAAATTCAATAGAGAAGATGAAACTTTCACTGCCTATCGCGTTAAGAATGGTCTGCCCGGCGATGTAGTTTATGGGATTTTGGAAGATAATAAGGGCTGTCTATGGCTGAGCACCAATATGGGATTATCCCTTTTCGATCCGGTGAATAAAAGTTTTCGGAATTATGATGTGCGCGATGGACTGCAAAGCAATGAGTTCAATGTCGGCGCCTTCGCGGAAGCGCCCAATGGCGAGATGTTCTTCGGCGGTCTCAACGGATTGAATTCTTTTTACCCTGACAGCCTGCAGGACAATCCATATATTCCGCCGATAGTGATAACCGATTTCAAACTTTTCAACGAATCTGTGCCAATAGCCGAAAATTCCCCTTTGAAAAAATCCATCACTGTCACCCATGATATCAAACTGACATATAAAGATTATGATTTCGCTTTCCAATTCGCCGCTCTGAATTATACCATACCGGAGAAGAATCAGTACGCATACATGATGGAAGGATTCGACCGGGACTGGAATTATATCGGCACCCGCCGTTTCGCCGCTTATACCATTCTTCCGGCAGGAAGATATATTTTCAGGGTCAAGGGCTCCAATAATGACGGAGTATGGAACGAGGTGGGAGCTTCGATTAAATTGACCATCACTCCGCCGCCCTGGAAGACCTGGTACGCCTATACATTCTATGTTCTGGTAGTCCTTGGATTGATATACTGGTATGTGCGCTATAAAACTAAAGCGCAAGCGTTGGAGATTGAGCGGCATCGAAAGGAATTAGCGCAGGAGCGGATGATGACCGAAAGGTTGAGGCAGGTGGATAAACTCAAGGATGAGTTCTTAGCCAACACTTCTCATGAACTGCGTACACCTTTAAATGGGATAATCGGTATCGCGGAATCGCTCTATGACAGTATAACCGGACCGGTCACTGATAAGATAAGGGCGAATTTATCAATGGTTATTTCATCCGGCAGAAGGCTGGCGAGTTTGGTGAACGATATCCTCGATTTTTCCAAATTGAAGACCGCTAATTTGGAATTAAAGTTAAAACCTGTCAATATCAAGGTGTTGACCGATATAGTATTGAAATTGAACGAACCCTTGGTGTCCGGCAAGAAGTTGAAATTGATAAACCGCATCAGCAATAGTCTTTCGACGGTATTGGCGGATGAGAACCGCCTTCAGCAGATCATGCATAACTTAGTAGGCAATGCCGTTAAATTCACCGAAACCGGTGAAATAGTCATCAGCGCGGTGAAAGAGGGCGATTTTTTAGAAATATCAGTCTCTGACACCGGTATCGGAATTCCTAAAGATAAAATAGACATCATTTTCAAATCTTTTGAGCAAGTGGACGCTTCCATCGCAAGAGAGTACGGCGGGGCAGGGCTGGGACTGGCTATCACCAAACAGTTAATTGAACTGCACGGCGGGAATATAAGAGTTGAATCCGCACCCGGCAAGGGTTCAACTTTCACATTCACACTGCCGGCTTCCGAAGAAGAAGCGTTATATGAAGAAACGCCGTCTTCTTTATCCAAAGTTAAAGTGACCGGCAAATATGATATCTCGGTATTGGAAGAAATTGCAGAGGATACATCGGAGAGGTATAAAATCCTTGTAGTCGATGACGAGCCAATAAATCAGCAGGTACTGGCGAACCATTTAGCGCAGGATAATTACATAGTCAAGCAGGCGATGAACGGGGAGGAAGCCTTGAGTATGATTCATGAAGGCAACGGCTTTGATCTGGTTCTGCTGGATATCATGATGCCCCGGATGTCAGGATATGAAGTATGTCAGCGAATCCGCGAAAAATACCTCCCCAGCGAACTGCCGGTCATAATGATCACCGCCAAAGACCAGGTTTCGGATTTGGTGGAAGGATTCACTTCCGGAGCTAATGATTATATCGCCAAACCCTTCTCTAAAGGCGAATTATTAGCGAGGATCAAGACTCACCTTAATTTGATGAAAATTAATATCGCTTACAGCCGTTTCATACCCAATGAATTTTTGCGCACATTAGGACATGACACAATCCTCGATGTCAGGCTTGGCGATCAGGTGCAGGGAGAGATGACTATACTGTTTTCTGATATCCGTTCGTTCACTCAGATTTCCGAAGGGATGTCGCCCAAGGAAAACTTCGATTTCCTCAACGATTATCTTAAAAGAGTTATCCCCGCAATCAGGGATAACAACGGATTCATCGACAAGTATATCGGCGATGCGATTATGGCGCTGTTCCCTAATAATCCCGATGACGCTTTGAAAGCATCGATAGCGGTTCTACAGAAACTGCAGGAGTTTAACCGGACACGCTTAAAACAGAGTCTGCACGAAATCAATATCGGTATCGGACTTCATACCGGTCTGTTGATGCTGGGAACTATCGGTGACGCCAAGCGGATGGATGGAACTGTAATATCAGATGCGGTTAACTTAGCTTCAAGATTGGAGGGTTTGACTAAAAAATTCGGCTCCTCCATCATCATCAGCGAGGTTACGCTTAAAGGGCTGGAAAATCCTCTTAAATATCATTACCGCTACTTAGGGAATGTGCAGGTTACGGGGAAGAAGGTGCCGGCGGCGATATATGAAGTATTTGAAGGTGATCCGCAGGAAGTTATTGAACTTAAGATGAAAACTAAGGAGGGTTTTGAAGAGGGGCTGAGGCTGTACTTCGATATGAAATTCGCCGAAGCGGCGGTGTATTTCAACCGGGTGCTAAATATTGATACGGGTGATAAAGCCGCCCAAACTTACTTGGAAAACTCCGCCCGCTATATCGTCCGAGGCGCGCCTGAAGGATGGCATGGAGTGGAAGAGATAGAAGCGAAGTGAATGCAAAATCTAAAATGTAAAATGAGATTCACAGGTAATTAAGAAGTTACAAGTGGCAAGTTACAAGTGGCAAGAATATTCACTGGCTATTTTGGCTATTTTGGCTACAAAATTCGAAACAAAAATGACGAGTGACGAGTGACAAATGACGATTTTTTTATCTGCTTAATCCGCTTAATCCGCTGTGAATCTTTTTCGTTTAATTCGTTTAATTCGTTGTGAATTTTACACTTTTGCCTTTTTACTTTTGACTTTTTTTTAAATCCTGAATATCCTGTGTATCCGTAGTTAATTGATTATTCCCCGGTTTCGGCGAAACCGGGCTGCCGCTTGAAATTAAGAAGTTACAAGTGGCAAGTTACAAGTGGCAAGAATATTCACTGGCTATTATGGCTATTTTGGATACAAAATTCGAAACAAAAATGACGAGTGACGAGTGACAAATGACGATTTTTTTATCTGCTTAATCCGCTTAATCCGCTGTGAATCTTTTTCGTTTAATTCGTTGTGAATTTTACACTTTTGCCTTTTTACTTTTGCCTTTTCTTAAATCCTGAATATCCTGTGTATCCGTAGTTAATTGATTATTCCCCGGTTTCGGCGAAACCGGGCTGCCGCTTGAATATTGAACAAGGAACATTGAATGTTGAAATAAGAGGCGCTTGATATAATCGCCGTGGAAAACCTCTGATTTCAGCCAATATTTCAGCGATAATTACATGAATTTATTATTCGACTAAGATAATTATAATCAATGTGCGGGATAAATCCAAGTTTTTTCAATGAAAAACCTTGAATTTTCTCAAGAAATTTGTTAACTTGAAAGTCATCTAAATTGAAAATAAAATCCGCATTTTTATTCTGTAAATCTCTCGTAATCACACTTATTTTTCGAAGGTTAGAAAGATGAAGACATTCAATCTGTTAGTTTCAGGAGGATTAATACTTATAGTATCTGCATTATTGATGACATCCTGCCAGCGGGAGGTTGATATTGAATCCGCTAAAAAGGAGATTGCGGAGACGCTGGACAAATATAACAGCGTTTTTGAACATTCTCCCCGCGACATCGAAGCGCTATTGCAGTTCCTGACTGATGATCCTCAGCCGGTAATTATCGGTTCGACCGAAGCGGAGAGATTCATCGGTAAAGCGCCGTTGAGGGAAGCTTTTGAAAAAGCAAAGGATGAAGCCAAGGAAATGTCATTCAAGATTATCTCGAAGGACAGGATTATAAATATCGCCGAAACCGGTAATGTCGCCTGGTATTCAGAAATGCAGGATATCGTCATCTATATGCCACATGATACTTTGAATATTCAGGGCGGCAGAGCCACTGGGGTTCTGGTTAAACAAGATGGAAAATGGCTGATAGTCCAAGGACATTATTCATTTCCAGAGAAGATGGAACAGCTATAATAAAATGTTGAATTTTGAATGTTGAGTGTTGAATTAAATCATTCAGTATTCCTTGTTCGATATTCCTTGTTCGATATTCCTTGTTCGATATTCCTTGTTCGATATTCTGACGCCCCCGTAGCTCAGCTGGATAGAGCAGTGGTTTCCTAAACCATTGGCCGGATGTTCGAATCATCTCGGGGGCACTATAAAAAACAAAGAGTTACGATTTTAGCATTAAACATTGCCCGACATGAGCTCTCAGGCGGGATATCATCATTTGAGCTGGGACGGCAGGAGTTCTTCCGGCGTCCCCGTCACATTAGGATTGTATTTGCGGCTCATCCGGATAATGAGTAGTTCTGCATGGCAGGTGGTATAGCCGCAGTTTGAAATAAGCCATGTCCCTGAAACTATATACTTGTCTTTTCAAGGTCTTGATCTTGTTGTTTGCCCTTCGACTTTCCCGGTGGTTATCCTATGGTCGAAATAATTCAAAATACCGGTTTGTGCGCCAACAGTGTTTTCGCCAGCTTGATCAAACGATTTACGCCGGAATTCATAGCGTCTTTCACCCAGGCGGTCAAGAACTTGTTCACCCCGCTCCCTATCGGGCAATTTCCACAACAGAAGTAATTGTTCTTTCATAACATACATAGTTATCAGGGGGTGATTGATGCGGAACAGCTCCCGCAGCCGGCGCCGGTTGTATTCATCCAGATCGGCGTAGTTGGACAATAGCAGATAGCGGCTGCCCTTAAGCACATTGCCTTCGATTACATCAAGCTGCGCCTGAGCCTCCCTTCGCAGCTGGTCGATTTCATTATTCACCATCTTGACGATGTGGAAAAGGTCGAAGACCATGGGGACTGCGGGAAGGAATTTCAAGACCGCGCCCCAATATGCGGGATTCATGTCTAAGGCTAATCAGTCTGTCCTCGTTCCCACGCTGGAGCATGGGAAGATAAATATTTCCACACTTTCACACTTTCATACAATCATCGATTCATTTAATTTTCCCTTCCACCACTAACACCATTTCTCCTTTCACCGTGAATTTATCCAATACCTCGCTTATTTTACCTCGGATGAATTCTTCATGGATTTTAGTCAATTCTCTGGCGATAGTGATCCGGCGGTCGCCCAGAATATTCTGAATATCTTTCAAAGTGCGATTGATACGATGAGGCGCTTCAAAGAAAATTATCGTCCTTTCTTCTTCTATTAGCTTTTCGAGGCGCTTTTTTCTCCCTTTCTTGCCGGGTAAAAAACCCTCGAAGCAGAATCTGTCGGTAGGCAGTCCTGAAGCGACCAGGGCTGCGACGGCAGAACAAGGCCCGGGAACAGGGACGATATCAATATCAGCTTTGATGGCTTCACGCACCAGATAGAAAGCGGGATCAGATATTCCCGGAGTCCCGGAATCAGTCACTAACGCAATTTCTTTTCCTTCTTTCAGCCATTCCACTATTTTTAGTGTGACTTTCTCCTTGTTGAAATCATAATAGGGAAAAACCGGCTGACTAATGCCGTATTTTTCGAGTAGAATCCGGGAATGGCGGGTATCTTCACATAGGATTAAATCTGCAGTCTTGAGGATTATCTCGGCGCGTTTAGTGAGGTCTTCCAGATTGCCGATGGGCGTCGCCACTAAAAAGAGCGACATCAGACACCCCAGTCGCGGGAATAAATGAAATCCGAACCCACTGTCCGTGGGGATATTTTAGCGATCAGCGGCGTCATCCGCTTGAATTGATAACGCTTGACCAAACTCACAACCTTTTTCACAATCTCTTCCTTGAAACCATTCCGTATTATCTCGTCCGGTTTAAGTCTTAGATCCGCCAGCCGGTGGAGGATTTTATCGGCGGCGGGATAATCCAAGCCCATCTCATCTTCATCGGTCTGCCCCGGCCATAAATCCGCAGAAGGGGCTTTATCGATGATTCTTTGCGGAATCTCCAAATAAGCGGCGAAATCCCATACTTGAGTCTTATACAAATCGCCTATGGGATTCAGAGAACAGGCGCTGTCGCCGTACCAGGTGGTATAGCCTAACAAAGCTTCGGTCTTATTGCCGGTGCCTAATACTAAAGCGGATTTCTCTGCGGAAACATCGAATAATAGCGCCATCCTCAGACGGGCGAGGAAATTCCCTCTACGCACCCGGCTCATATCCGGATTCGATTTGAAATAAGTTTCAGATAAGGGAGTGATATCGATTTTACGATATTCGATGTTCAACGCTTTACAGAATTTCTCGGAATCTTCAATATTAGCCACAGCAGAATCTTTATAAGGCATGATCAATGCGAAAACATTATCTTTACCCAGCGCTTTGACCCCTAACATACATGATAAAGCTGAATCCACACCGCCGGACACTCCTATCACAACTTTATTCATGCCGGTGCGGTTCACCTCGGTCTTGATGAATCGAGTCAGGATATCCTCGGCGAGTGTCCAGTTCAGGCGCAGGGAATCTTCTATTTCATGGGTGTTTATACTCATGATTGACCACTATTATTCACTTCATGGTAGTCCTTATGCGTCGGCGGCGCGCAACTTAGCATGAAAATAGTATCAAGGGCGAACACATGGGTTCGCCCCTACGCTATTGGATATTTATTTGTAGGGGCAGACCAGTGTGTCTGCCCTTCATTCAATAATTTTTTTGGTGGGTTAAGAACCTACCCTACTGCTATTTTCAAAGTAAACTCTCATGCGCCGGCGGCGCACAACTTAGCATGAAAATAGTTTTAAGGGCGACCGCGAGGGTCGCCCCTACATTATCGGTTTTTTTTTGTAGGGACAGAACATTGTTCTGTCCCTACTGGATTCCCGCCTGCGCGGGAATGACATTATAGAAGCTGGCTTTGTAAATTTTACTAGACCCTAGACCCCAGCCCCTAGACCCTATTTTCAAGATAAACCCTCATGCGCCTGTAGCGCACAACTTAGCATGAAAATCGGATTACTGGCAGGCGGGGACGCCTACCAGCACAGTTCCTGGTGGTGTCATGCGTCCCCGCATGACACTAATACATTGTTATTATTATGTATGGTGTCGACTGCGGAGAGTCGACACCACAAGATTTTGGTGGGTTAAGAACCCATCCTACTACTTGCAACTCGAAACTCGCAGCTATTTTCAGAGTAAATCAGGGTTTTATACATAAACCCCTGTTATTAAACCAATTATCTGCGGTATTAGATATTTTTTACATTTTTTTCAAGGAAGCGCGCAGAATATCGATAGCTTTTTCCGCTTCTTCTTTAGAGACATTCAGCGGCGGTCGGAATCGAATAGTGGAGGCGCCGCATCCGATGACCGCCATGTCTCGTTCAAACATCAATTCGATCAATTTACTCCTATCCGCCGGGGTTTTCAGGTCGAAAGCCATCATCAAGCCGAGGCCTCTGGCGCAGGAGATAACCGCGGGGAACTCTTCTTGGACTTTCACCAGTTTCTCTAGCAGGAAAGTTCCCATTTTAGCGGCGTTATCCACTAAGTTATCTTGTTTAATGATTTCCAAATATTTTTGAGCCCGTATCATATCAATCAAATTGCCTCCCCAGGTGGAGTTTAATCTGGAGGAGACTTTGAAAACATTGTCTTCGATTTCATCCACCCGGCGGCTGACCAGACATCCGCAGACTTGAGTCTTCTTACCGAAGGCGATGGCGTCAGGTTCCGCTCCGGGGAAATGCTGATGACACCATATTTTACCGGTCATTCCCAATCCGCTCTGTATTTCATCATAGACCAGGAAGATATCGTTTTCATCGCAGATATTTCGCAGGGCTCTGAAGAATTCGCCGCGGAAATGATTATCTCCGCCTTCGCCCTGAATAGGTTCAATTATCAATGCGGCGATATCTTCGCCCCGTTCTTTGACGGCGGTTTTTATCTGATTAAGCGCAAGCTGTTCTAATTTCTCCACCGCTTTCAAATTCTCTTCATTTAACGGGAATGTGATTTTAGGATTGATGATGCGGGGCCAATCGAATTTGGTGAATAGCGCGTGTTTTTGCACCGCAGAAGTGTTGGTCAATGAAAGGGTGTATCCGGTTCTGCCATGAAATGCGTCTTTAAAATGTATAACCTGATGCCCGACTTCTCTGGTATATCCTTTAGCGAAATTTTTCCTCACCTTCCAGTCAAAAGCGGTTTTCAGGGCGTTCTCTACCCCTAAAGCTCCGCCGGCAATCATGAACAGATGAGGCAGATAATCCGGGATGGCTATATCAGAGAAAGTTTGCACAAAAGACGCCATCTCCACAGTGTATAAATCGGAATTGGTGACATTATTAACCGCCGCTTTTCCCATCTTTACGATGAATTCCGGATTGTTCAAACCGG
This sequence comes from bacterium, assembly GCA_016783645.1. Lineage (GTDB taxonomy): Bacteria > Electryoneota > Tariuqbacteria > Tariuqbacterales > JADHWD01 > JADHWD01. The sequence goes on along the minus strand of JADHWD010000084.1, from coordinate 1,458 downwards.
GATGATTATGCCCTATGGGCGCCGAAGCGAAAAACGAGAAAAAATCGAGATAATCTTTTCCGGTCAAGGCGTCATGAATATATGTGCCATGACATTTTTCCAAATCTATAACGATGGGAAAACCATCCGCCAGCATATACTTACGCAGAGTCTCATGAACATTTGCGGGTGTAATTTTCTGCATAAATCTCCTGTATGATAAAAATTGTAGCTGTATGATAGAACGAATTTAGCCCATTTCAAGATTGAATTCCGGGAGGTCGAACCAATAACCAGTGCCTGTGATGGAATCAAGTTCAGCCTGCAGGATATCGAAGTGAATCTGCTCCATATCGGCGAGTTTCAGGAACATCTTTTTAACTTCCGGATTATCTACCGATTCCGCTCCTTTCAGATAGATTTCACGGCCGTCTCTTTCATGTTTCAAAGCGGTTTTAAGGGCGGTAATCTGTCCGACGCCTTTATCGCCGGCGAGCCGTTTATCTTTTTCCCAGACACTGGGTTCAAATTTGGGAAGGCGGGAATCAGGAACTTCAATAACATGCAGTTTTTCACCGGATTCTATCTTGCGGAGCTGTTCTTCGAGCAGTTCCCAATGATCCACTTCATCGCAGGCGATGGTGATGAACATATTTTTGCCGGTTGCGTCATTGGTGGAGCGGGCGAAATCAAGATACGCTCGCAATCCGATTTTTTCCGCTTCGATAGCGAATTTTAACGCCGATATCACTTCAGCAGACATTGTTATCTCCGGTTAATGATTATCAAATTTTCACAATTTATCAAAAATCAGGTTATAAATCAAGTATTGCAGCATCTAAACTCTCTTATAATCTTTTTTCCGAATAAAAAAATTGATTTATTCATAATAATTTATAAACTTTACATATTCATATAAGTTGTAATAATCCTCTCTAATTTTTAAAGCAAACCCTCATGCGCCTGCTGCGCGCCACCAAGCATGAAAATCGGGTTTCAGTCAGGTGGGGACACCTGACTGCACTGTTCTTTGTGGTGTCATGCGTCCCCGCATGACACCAAATTACTGTTATTATTATATAACAGCTAACAGCTATTTTCAAGGATAAACCCTCATGCGCCTGCGGCGCACAACTTAGCATGAAAATAGTCTTAGGGCGACCGCAAGGGTCGCCCCTACAACCTGATATTTGTGTAGTGTCGACTGCGGAGAGTCGACACCACAATAATATGCCGGGATTGAGACAATCCTGGCTCCCCAAGAGTAGCATTTTCTGTAGAGGCAGGATTGTCTCAATCCTGCCATGTCAAACAAATAAAATGTCACATATAAATTTCGGTAGTGTCCCCTTATAATTGTGACTATCCCAACCCTCGTCATTCCCGCAAGCGAAGCGCGTCGGGAATCGATTCCGGACAAGCCGGAATGACGGTATTATGGGGATTACTTTCAAATTGAGAAGCCATATCAACGATTAG
>JADHWD010000083.1 GCA_016783645.1 bacterium | reverse complement strand
ATATCTCCCTGCGAAGCGTGGAACGGGTCATCACCGAATACGGACTACAAAAAAAAACTCCATCTCCGGCTGCAAGAGAAGCCCGCGGTGAAAATTGAAACCCACCGCAGCAAACAGAAGATAACAATTGAACCCGGCGCGCTGCCTTCTGCGCCACCCCGCTAAATTCCTTTATGTTCATCGAATATCAGTAAGTTCTTGATTATCATAACTCAAACGGTAATTTTTTACACTGAAATCCCGCCGCGTTCATATGTCCTCCGCCGCCATGTTTTTTTGCTATCTCACTCACATCGATGTCCTTGTTTATTGTATATAAACCATAATCCGTGAATTGAATTTGCAAAAATTAATGTAATTATTTATATTATAACCTGTTAGAAAGACAGTTAATCCAATTTCCGCTTAACCTGACAGGTTAGATATGAAATTTGTAATTGAAAGATCAAACGAAGCTCTATTCAGCCATTCCGGATTGGCTTTAGTGGGAGCGCTTATCAATAAATCCGGGCTAGCTCCGCTCATTGACAAAATCGATCCCAAAAGATCCGCCGTCAATGTCTACCCCTCCGGCGATGTCGCTAAGTCCATGATCGGACTTTTGGACCTGGCTAAAACCGATTTCGACGACATTATCCCCTTCCGTAAAGACCAATTCTTCGCCCAAGCGTTGGATTTAAGCCGGGAGAAAGCGCCTTCCAGCCCCACTATCCGCCAGCGGCTGGACGCCGCCAGCGCCGAATGGGACGATGCGGCTGCCCAAGCCAATGTTAAGCTGCTGAAGAAGCAAGCCAAAATCAAGCCCCATTCCTGCGGGTATGTTCTGTTAAGCTTCGATGTCAGCCCAATGGACAATTCCGACAGCGGCAAAGAAGGGGTGTCCTGGACTTACAAGAAATTCAACGGCTTTGCGCCGATGTTCGCTCATCTGGGGGAAGCGGGACATCTGCTGAATCTGGAATTCCGCCGCGGCAGCGCTCACAGCCAATGTCCCGGCACGAATAAATTCTACCGGAAGACAATTCAGTTGGCGAAGCAGGTGGTCCCAGGCGAAAAGATTTTGTGTTTGTCCGACAGCGGCAACGACGACATCAAGAACATAAAGGCTTGTAGAACTGAAGGTTCGGATTTCATCATCAAACGCAATCTGCGCCAGGAATCCCCGGAAGATTGGCTGGATATTGCCAAGGATTACGGTCAAGCCAAGCAGCTTCACCCCGGCAAGATGGAATATTCCGGCCGCCTAACGGTTTCCGTTGAAAAACTTGACGATCCGGCCGACATTGTTTTCCGGGTGATTGAGCGGACGATTGACCGTAAAGGGCAGCTGCTTATAGACCCGGAGATTGAAGTGGAGACCTATTGGGTTTCGCTGGATTTCGACCCATTGAAAATCATAGAGTTATATCATCTGCGCGGGACTTTCGAGCAGTTTCACAGCGAGTTCAAGAGCGACATGGATCTGGAGCGTCTGCCTTCGGGCTATTTCGCCACCAACACCAGGGTGATGTTTTTAGGGATGTTAGCCTACAATATTTTGCGGATAATCGGGCAGTCCGCTATAGGTTTCGACAGCTACGCCCGCAATTTCAAGAAGGGGCTCGCCCGCCGCCGGATCAAGAGTGTGATTCAGGATTTGCTCTATTTGGCTTGCCGGTTAGTGTTTCGCTCCAATCGCCGGCGGATATTATTGGGGGCGGACTGCCCCTATTTCGAGGCTTTCAAAGGTCTTTATTACCGCTGGGCTTGATGATTCTATCTTGTTGATTATCAGTTCTTTGGAAAATATAGGCCGTTGAAAAAGTCGAGATGATAGGAAAAGCGCGGGAGAGGTGTCTCAGTTTTTTCTTAAGCAGCCGATTTTCAAAGAGCAAATTCAAAATAATGCGGAAAAAATAAGGATTTTTCCCAAAAAAAACAGTTTTCATCCGGTCAAATCAGACTGGCCAGGACAATTCACAGAATTAGGATATACTATAATATGTGAAAACTTATGCATCATATCAAATAATTTATATTACGATTAATAAGTGTAAAAATAGGGAGTTTGTTTTAAAATAGATCCTTATCGCCTACCGAAGGATATACAGGCAACAATTTTAAAATAGCATAACACTGCATGATCAATATTTGTTGAAACTATGCGCACGCAAGTCTTCCTGCTAATTGTCCAATAATACATCTTGCTGATTATTATAGGGTATAGGTTGTTTAAATTGAATATTATTTTAATATTCGCATCCGCCGCCCGGGATTCCATATCGGTCAAGCAGTCCGCTAAACAAACGGTGAACTCGTCATCGCCGGTAATTCTTGACCGCCTGTCCGAGAGTTCCCGGACCCTTCAGTTCATATCGTTAGGATTACATATATCCTCTGTCTTACAAATAGATACTTGCATCTAATTTTTTTATGTATTATTTTTGTAGGGAAAGAAACTGTAATCAAGTCCGGCGTGCTTAGGAACATCGGCTGCCGCTCACTGTTATATGCTTAATAAAATGAACCTGAATTACTAAAATATCAGATTAATTTTTAAATCAATAATCCATGAAATACAACTTATTCATATACATTTCAGTCCTATTGTTTCTGTCTCAAACTAAGACTACCAGTCCGAGAATAACAAAATGTCATTCCAGAAGACTGAAGTTGTATCCGGAATCCACTGTTATTTAAATACTTAGAATTGATTCGATTCTTTACTTCGTTCAGAATGACGAATTTTCGGACAAACTGTAAAGTCATCATTAATGATAGATTTCCTATTACCTAAGATTCCATATGCGCAGAGACTAATCCTTGTATCCGGTGATATTCAAAATCGGCCGATTTGAGCTTCACACTTATGGTGTGATGTTCGCGCTGGCTTTCACCGCCGCAATCATAATAGCAGTAAGGCGGGGGAAGAAGTACGGATTCGGTTTCGACCAGGTTTATAACACTTCCATGATTATCATACTGTCTTCCCTGATTGGCACGAGGCTGGCCTATGTTGTTCTGCATCTCGATGAATTCCGGGGAAGGTGGCTGGACATAATCAATCCCTTTCAATCCTCCGGAGTGATCGGTATCGCCGGAATGGTGTTATTAGGCGGCGTCATCGGCGGGGTTATAGGCGGGGTTTTATACCTGCGGTTGAAAAAATTATCCATCGGAAAGATGGTGGATGTATATGCGCCGCCTTTGACGATAGGAATCGCCATCGGGCGCATCGGATGTTTCATGAACGGATGTTGTTTCGGCAAAGAGTGTCATCTGCCCTGGGGAGTCGTCTTTCCTCCTGACAGCTGGGCGCATGCGGTCTTCAGCGGCGCGCCGGTGCATCCTACTCAATTATATGAATGCTTATACACCCTGTTGATATTTTTCGTCTTACTGAAACTTGAGAAGCTTAAGAAATTTCATGGCTTTATTTTTGCAGTGTTTTTAATATTATACGGCTTCTTCCGCATTATCAATGAATCCCTGCGGTATTACGGCGGCGGGGAAGCCGGAATGATAATAATTGATACTAATTTCATAAGTCTAACTTTTTCACAAATTTCCAGCGTCATCATGATTATTATAGGTTTATTTATTATAATTACATCTAAGGAGAGTTCTGACCTTGCGAAAAGAGCATAAAGGATTTTTTGTATGTATCGATGGTATTGACCAATGCGGTAAATCCACACAGGTTCAAATCCTGCAGAATAAATTAAAATCCATCGACAAAGAACCGCTGGTGCTCCGTGAACCGGGCAGCACCGTGGTATCTGAAGATATCAGACGGATTCTGCTGTCCACCAATAACGGAGACATAGATCCGCTGTGCGAACTTTTTCTATACAGCGCATCACGGGCTCAGCTTATGGCGGAAATGATAATCCCCGCTTTGGACAGCGGCAGAATAGTATTACTCGACCGATATCACTATTCCACCACCGCTTATCAGGGATACGGCAGGGGTCTTCCTTCAACTTTGATTGAAACGATCAATCAAGCCGCTTCCCATGATTATGAACCCGACCTGGCGATATTGATAGATATATCGCCGGAAATAGCGATGCAGCGCCGTGATGAAACCGGGCGCGACCGTATAGAAAGATTCTCGCTGGATTTCTTCCGGAGAGTGCGCGATGGTTACCGGAAGCTGGCGGAAAATGATAATAAGATATATATGGTCGATGGCGCTCTGTCAAAGGAAAAAATCGCAGAATTAATCTGGGAAAAAGTAGAACAGACAGGGGATAAATTCCTCCACGGAGGAAGGCTGATATGAACTATTTACGCAGTTTGAGCGCCGGGATTTTGACCGCCGCTATATTGCTTGGTGTGGTTTCTCTGGTCATCGCGGACCGCAATGATGATTATTACCGTGAAGTGCGGGAAAACCTGGAACTTTTCAATAATCTCTTCCGCGAAGTCACTGTCCGATATGTGGATAATATCGACCCGGAACAGTTTGTGAACGCCGGTATCCGCGGTATGTTGGAAACTCTCGACCCTTATACTGTATTCATCGAAAAAGAAGATACGGATGATTTACAGATATTGACTACGGGAGAATACGGCGGTGTAGGTATAGTGATTGGACTCCGCGGCGGGGATAAGATCCTGACCGTGATATCGCCCATGGAGGGCACACCGGCTGAAAGGCTGGGAATCAGGGCTGGCGATCAGATTATCGAAATCGATGGAGTATCGACGATTGGATTTGATACTCGGAAAGCCGCATCCATGATGCGCGGTGAAGCCGGAACTAATGTCAATATAAAAATCAGCCGCCCGGGCATCGAAGACCCCATCGAATACACTATCACCCGGGAAGTCATTGTAGTGAAAGATGTATCTTACAACGGATTTGTCCGTGAAGGTATAGGCTATATCAGATTGACCCGTTTTTCCCGCAAAGCGGGTGATGAAATGCGCGATGCCTTGAAAAGACTATTTTCACAGGAACTGCATGGATTAATACTTGATTTGCGCGGCAATCCCGGCGGTCTGTTGGAATCGGCGGTGGATATCGCCGAACTATTCGTGCCTAAAGGTGAAGTCATTGTCTCCACCCGGGGTATGATCCCCGAAGCCAGCCGGGTGATTAAATCAAATAAAGCGCCGATGGTAAAAGACATCCCCGTCGTTGTTTTAGTTGACGGCGGTTCCGCTTCCGCATCGGAAATAGTGGCGGGAGCTATCCAGGATTTGGATTTGGGTGTCGTCATCGGCGGCGCCACCTTCGGGAAAGGATTAGTCCAGTCTTTAGTGAGTTTCCCCAACGGAAGCGAATTGAAATTAACCACTGCCAAGTACTACACTCCTTCCGGCAGATTGATTCAGAAAATCGATTATTTCTCGCAAGATAATCCGGTGATTATCAATACCGATCTGAATATCATAGATTCCTTGAACTCGGAAAAATTTCATACCGCCGGAGGCCGTGAAGTTTTAAGCGGCGGCGGGATTCTACCTGATATTGAGATTGAACCTGAGAAGAATTCTTCTTTAGTGACCGGACTGTTCCGCAAGTCGATGTTTTTCGAATTCGGCAATGATTATATTATGAGGAAAAGCGCCCAAGAAGGTATGACCGACCCAAAGGTTATGGATGATTTCAAAGTTTTCCTGGATTCCGTAAATTTCGATTATCAATCCGAAGGGATGAAAGAGTTGAGTAATCTGCGGAAATTATCGGAAAAACGGGAGTTATCGCCCGAATTCACTCAGACGCTGGATAAATTGGAAAGCCTTTTACAACCGGTTTACCAAGCTGAATTTGAAGAGAACCGGTATCAGATAGAACGGTTCCTCAAGATGGAGTTCGCTTATCGTATTAATGGAATCGCCGGAAGGGCGGAAGCCTCCTTCGCTGGCGACCCGCAGATACAAGCGGCGGTTGAGACTATTGTCAACTATGAACTATACGCTTCCATACTGCGCGGTGAAGCGCACGCCGCCGGAGAATGATTGGATATTCTGCCGGTTCGTTGCGCCAATATCGTAATTTTCAGCGATTTCGACGGAACTATCACACAGAAAGATACGCTGGTCTATCTGCTGGAAAACTTCGCTGATCCCGCCTGGAGGATGATTGAAGATCAAATGCTCTCCGATGAAATCAATGAGAGCGAGGGATTACAGAAAGAATTCGACCTGCTGAATGTTAGCTGGGAAAAAGCTATAAAAAGCATTCTCACCGATGTTCCCATCAATCCGGGGTTCATAGATTTCTATTTGTGGAGTCATCGGAATCATATCCCCTTGATAATTCTGTCCGGAGGACTATTTGATATATGTTCAGCCTATCTTGATAAACAGGGGATAAGCGATATCGAGATTAGAGCCAATGATGTGAGTGTGAGGGAAAAGCGGTGGAAGTTGATACCAGCTGACAGGCCTCGTATTAAAGGATTATGCAATCACTGCAAATCAAGTTCGCTTTTAGAAAAGAAAGATGAAGGCTGTCATATAGTTTATATTGGCGATGGATCGACCGATAGATGCCCTTCCGGATACGCCGATACGGTATTCGCAAAGGATATACTGGAAGATTATTTGATAAAGGAGGGGAGGGAATTTTATCATTTCGATGATTTTTATGATGTTATGGAAAAACTTGATGGATTGATGGATGAAGGATTTAGGCAGGATAGTGGCTTTGCAGGATGAACTGGCTCAGGTGGCGGTCGTACCTCAGGAAGGCTGCGCCGCCTGCGCTTTAAAAGATTCCTGCACTCCAACAAGCGGTTCGCATCATTTATGGGCGCTTAATCGTAAAAACGGCAATATCGGCGATGAAGTGGTGGTGGAATTACAGCCCTCCGTGAAAATTATGGGTTCAGCCTTAGTGTTCATCTTCCCCTTGATAGGTTTATTCTTAGGCTGTATAATCGGATATTTTTTGGGAAAAAGCCAAGACCATGCGGTAGCCGGAGGTGTCATTATGCTGATAGCTTCTTTCTTCATAATGAGAAAAATCGACAGCGTTTTAGCCCGGAAAAAGAATCTGAAACCGGTGATCACGCAGGTGTTGGATTGACCGCCCGCTTATCGTCATTCCGGCTTGTCCGGAATCGGCTGGAATTAAGACATTGTCCTGATTCCAGGCACGCTTCGCTTGCCGGAATGACGGTTATAGTAATTTTGTCATGAAATAATGCTGTTACTAAAATTGATATTTTACTGAAACTCCAGCTGTGAAGAATGTTTCCCGGTAAGTATCCGAATACTCGGCGCTCCAAGTGGAAATTTCGCAAAAAAGGTCGACTAACGCGCCCAGGTATTCGAATCCGTTGCCGCAGGTGAAGCCGTACTGCCGCTTTGGGAGGTTGTTCTCACTGTCATAAGCGAAAATATTATCCGCGAAGAGCCCCATCCTCCAAACTATCTTACCTGAAAATTCCGCTCCCGCCCGCCAGCAGGAGCCGCTGTACTGCTTATCATAGTAAGAATCACTCCAATAGTAGTTAGGTAAATAATAGGTGATCCCGGCAAAGGGGCGGGTTTGGTATTCAATAGATAGTAAAATATTGGATTTAGCCTGATAATTCAAACCTATTCCCGTAAAAGCCGGGATGAACATGTCGTAAGCTTCTAATTTCCCTTCGTATTCATCTCCGTCAACATACCTATACATGTGCTTACCCTTCTTAAACTTCATCCGGAATTCCGAACGGTAGATCATTCCCAATTTAAGGCTGGGCGTCAAATCGATAATCTGGCCGAAACTGAAAAAATGCGCTGTAAAATCCTGATTAGATTCCTGATAATCATAGGGTGAGTAAGTCCCGTTGAATCCAATATAATTATAATCGGTTTTATCATAAATTCCGCTAAAAACCGATTGATGAAAAGCAAATCCAATCCGCACTTTATCCCACACTTTAAAAGCGGCGGCGGGAGAAATAGTATGCAGTCCGCCGCGAATTTCTCTATCAATTTTAGTTGTGAAGTCTTCTTCCGTCGATTTATATTCACTGGCGTAATTTGACCCGTAATCCAAGTAAGTATTGTACGCGATTCCGGCGGTGAAAGACAGCGCTGGCAAAATCGGATTATTTAAAGCTAAGGGATATGCGAATGCAATACCGGTAAATTTCAGATGCTGTGGATATGAACCTTTAAAACTTTCGTAATATTGATAGTCATTACCAACTGTGCCCAACTGAAATCTGCCGAAAAGCTGAATAGCGGGGTGGGAGATCAAAGCCAGATGCGCGGGATTACATCCGATAGCGGACGGGCCGTTGTTGTTTAAAATCTCCGTCCTGCCCATTGCGCGGGCCCTTGCGTCATTCACCGCCGGGCTGTAAACATTCATCGGAGAAATATAACCGAACTGCGCCAATAAAACAGCGGGAATCAGTAGAACAGATAATAAATAGAACCACCGCATAGAAACCTCCAATAAATCGTAGATGATTTTTATTCAATTTGAAAATAGCAGTAGGGTGGGTTCTTAACCCACCTGTGGTACGCATTCCCACGCTAGAGCGTGGGAACGAGATGGAAGGGCAGACGCAAGGTCTGCCCCTACAAATAATTATCCAATATTGTAGGGGCGGCCCTTGCTGCCGCCCTTGAGATTATTTTCATGCTTTGTTTTGGTCTGTTCAAAGACGCCGGACTAAAGTCCGGCCTCCTATATGCTACACTCCGCCCATCTTTCTATATCACCAGCAATATCACCATCGCCAATAAAGTCACCCCTACAGCCGGGATCAACTGCCGGTAGATTCCTCCCCAAGAAGCCTTAAAATATTCCCTGGTCAATAGAAGGCATAAATGCACCGGCGATAACAGCACTCCGGCGAAACCGGTGGTATAGGCGTACATCACCAATTTCAAATCGACCGCCTCTCCGCCGAACAGCGGTAAAAGTAAGGGAAATCCCATCCCCACATAAGCCTGATTAACGCCGGTCAGAAGTCCTATCAGAAAGGGGATGACCGCCAAAGGTATATAGGGTGAAATCCCGCTTTGTTCGAGAATTACCGGAATGGCTTCGACTGCGGAAGAATCGCTTATCACCTGCTTGAATATCATCACCGCGAATAGAAGCAGGACGATTTTCCAGGATACCGCCTTTTTTATAAGCTTCCATCTATCATTCCAATTCAATTTCACGATAAACAGCATAGCCGCCACGATTCCGCCCAAAATTAACAATATCGGCAGTTTCAACAGCATCAGTCCAATCAAAATCACCCATATCGGCCATAAACTGACGGCGAATCCTAAAACAGCTTGACGGATTCTGACTTTAGGCGGACCGCTGTCACTGAAATTCTTGATAGGCATTAATCCCACTATGAAACCGCTGATGATAGCTCCGATTGACAGCGGGTACTGAACACGCATCATATCAGGGATGGTGACGCTTAAAATAGCGGAAGCTATTATCAGGCCCGGGTAGAGCGGCCAGAAGTATTCCCATAAATGGCGGAACCAATAATTAACAAAGGTTTTCTGCTCCGCAGATAAATTTAGATGATCTCCCGCTTCTTCGACAATCGGAGCCGACAGCATTGCTCCCCCGGGGCTGGGGAGTAATCCGATCAAAGCCGGCGGGATAGACATCGCCACCCGTTTGTCTTTTATGAGTCTCTCTAAAGAACCGACGATATTTTTCAGATTACCCCCGGCTTTCATCAAAGCCCCCATGATCAGAATCAAACACACTAAAGCGATTAACTGCAAAGTGGCGGCGTCAGTCACCGCTGTCCGGCAGGCGGTGAAGAAAGCGGTGAAGGAATCCATAAAAAAAATCCCCACCAGCGTTGAACCGATGAGGAGTGACAGGCCTAAATCAACCTTTCGCCATATCAATAGGGCGGTCAGGATTGTTATGCCCAAGAGTATTATTAAATCCATTCGCTCGATTACCGTACAAAAGTAGAAAATTATGTATGCGGACAAATTTAGTAGATGGGTTTACAGATGTACTCCTGTATTCTTAAATCGAAGAAATATTGAACATTGGCGGCTTTGACCACCAGCGCAGTATCAGCTCCCGTATTTGAACCGCCAATGGCGATGATATTTTCACCGTGATTCACTAATCCCGCCTCGGCCGCCATCAATGTGATTTCAACTGCGACTTTCGTCCCATCACCGAAGTTTCTAAGTGTATGCGCCACCACTTCTTCAAGTTCAGTGCCTCCGAATTTTTTCCTGACAGCCCGCCCGACACCGCCGAAAGCGTGCTGGCAGGTTAATATCACTCCCCCGCGGCCTTCGATCGCCTCCCGGTTCTCGCAGGTGAATTCCTGCTTGTTAATCTCTTTAAATCCGTAGGAATGCGACACAACAACGACTTCTATTTCGGTCAGTATGTCCATCGCTATCCTGCCGGTATTGCCCCGGGTGCTGGCAACTAAAGCCTTGCGGATATCTCCCGCCCGGGCGCGTTCAGCCGCCGCTTCCAGAGCGGCGCGCGTATTAAGCTCGCCGGGCTGAGTGAAATATATTACGGGTCGTAATATGTTCAAGTTCAATCCGGTTATTCAATGTTCGATGCTCTGAATTATCACTGTCTTTCTGACATAGACATTATATTATAATGTGATAATCAGTTGCGCATATTGTTAAAGCTGTGAAATAATCAGATAGGTTCTTTCAACGCTTCCTGAAGCAGTTTTCCGGGTTTGAAATGTGTCTTCCGCCGCGGCGGCACATAGATAACTACATTAGTTTTGGGATTGCGGGCTTTGGGTTTGGCTTTGGTCTTTTTGACCTCGAAGACTCCGAAGTTTCTGATTTCTATGCGAAGTTCGATTTTTTTCTGAGACATTAAATCGCGGATTGCGTAAAATGTTTCGTCGACAATCTTAGCGATTTCCTTAATATCGCCTCCTATTTGCCGATGAATATGCTCTACGACATCTTTTTTGATATAAGTCTTCATTACATCTCCTGTGTATGGTGTTGATTTATAATGCTTTTAATATAATAAATTTAATGTATTATGCAAATTTTTAAGCTCTCATTTTTTCTGAAACTATCTTGAAGTCGAAAGATAATTCAGCTATATTATCTATGTCGGAAATACTTAACAAATTTCGCGGAAAGGATCCTGATATGGCGATATTCAAATGTTCTCAGTGCGGTCAAGAAAAAGAAGCGCGCTGCAAACCTAAAAAATGCCCGCAATGCGGAGCTCCCAACAGCTTTGAGAAAAAAGAATAACACTAAGCCTCTTCATCGGGGCGGTTTTTTCTTACCTGTACGCGGTTACTCTCGTATATTTCTGTCAAACGCTTTTTCAGCGACTCCGTCTCCAGATTTCTATGCACGAATTCACCTTGAAAAGCCATCGATATCTTCCCGGTCTCTTCCGAAACTACGATGGCGATAGCATCCGATTCTTCGGTGATACCCAGCGCCGCGCGGTGCCGGGTTCCCATTGATAAATCAATAGTGGGATTCTGCGTTAAAGGCAGGATACATTTCGCCGCCTGAATCAAATCATTGCCGATTATCACCGCGCCGTCATGCAAAGGCGACCGCGGTGAAAAAATCGATACTATCAATTCAGGCGATATCTCCGACTGCAGTTTCACTCCCGTCTCAATTATACCCTTAAGTCCGAAATCTTTCTGCATCACAATCAATCCGCCGTAATGCCTGTCTGCGAGTTCCGCCGCTGTCTCCGCCACCGCGTTTATCGCGCGGTTCTCCTCCACTTTGAACAGCATCCGGATTATCCGGCTTTGACCGATATATACTAATATCCGCCGCAATTCCGGCTGGAATATAATCACAAAAGCGATAACCCAGACCGCTGATATGGAATTTATCAGGAAGGACATCCCCTCCATATTCAAAAACTGCACTAACAGTGAGGCTAATATAATAAGGAGCAGTCCGGCGAACATCTGCGCCGCCCGAGTCCCTCTCATTATCTGATAGAGTTTGAAGAAGACGAAATAGACCACGATAATATCGAAAAGGTCTATTATTGTGAAGCGCAGAAATCCAATACGGAATAGTTCCATAATTAGTTATTATAATAAACGACAATAATAATTGTTCTTTAGAGACCGATTTTTACATGAACATATGTCTTAGTATTCGACCCTGAAAGGGTCGCATGTGAATAGCCGTAGGTGAAACCTACGGTATAAATTAAACGAAACGGTT
>JADHWD010000082.1 GCA_016783645.1 bacterium | reverse complement strand
GAATTTTATATAAAAAAATGAAGATTATCGCCCGCAGATAAGATTCAGCATCATTTGATGAATTCCCGGGGCGGCGGCTATGATTTCTCGGTTCCAAATGTACCCGCTTCCTCCTTGAAAATCAGACAGCGTCCCTCCCGCTTCTTTCACTATCAAACTGCCCGCCGCTACATCCCAAGGAGATAGACCCTGTTCCCAGAATCCGTCAAGCGCGCCTGAAGCCACCCAGCATAGATCAATAGCGGCCGCGCCTGCCCGCCGTATTCCGCTCACAGCGTTGAACATCCGCTTGAAGATAGTCAGAAATTCCTCTAAATAATCCTTATTCCTGAAAGGGAAGCCGGTGGCAATCAAACAATCTTCTATCTTGCTTCGTCCGCTCACTTTTATAGACTTTCCATTAAGAAACGCCCCCCCGCCGCTTTGAGCGCTGAATAACTCGCCGCTCACCGGATTCAATACTGCCCCCGCCTCGATAGAACTCACATCCCGGGGCGAATCATCCAGTCTTTCAACCGCCACTGAAACTGCGAATACGGGGAAATGGTGGATGAAATTTGTAGTTCCATCGAGCGGATCAATTATCCAGCGGCATTCTTCTCCTTCTTTCCCGCCGCCTTCCTCTTCGGCTAAAATCGCATGATGGGGAAACCGTTTAAGAATATACTCGACAATAGCGTCCTGTGATTCCCGATCCACTTCGGTAACATAATCGCTGGGCTTTTTATGCGTCAATTTTTTCACATTATTATTATAGTAATGACGCATAATGATATCTCCGCCGATGCGGGCGGCATTCACAGCCGTTTGCAGGAGAGTGTTCATTAAATGATTGTTATGATTAGTGGTCTTGTAGGGGCGAAGCATTTATTGTATATAGAGTTACTTGCAAAAATCCTCAAAGGGTAATCCTGTATCTGTAGGGGCGAAGCATTTTCAGGAAAATGATGAAATATTTGAATATGATGGTGAAAATGCTTCGCCCTTACCAGATGTGTTTTCATACTTTTGCAAGAGGCTATATAGTGTAAATAAATGCATCATAACAGAAAAATGCTTCGCCCCTACTATTATGCATACCCACGCAAAAGCGTGGGAACGAGTGTAAATATCATACAAATATCTTCCCCGGGTTCAACAGGTTTTGCGGATCGAACACCGCCTTCAATTGTTTCTGCATCGCTACATTACCCGCCTCCAGCTGTTTAGGCAGATATTTCTGTTTCGCTAATCCGATTCCGTGTTCGCCGGAGATACTTCCGCCAAGCTCTACCACTTTTGTGAAAAGGCGGTCCACACCTGCTTCCGCGCGCTCCGATTGTCCGGTATCATTTTTATCGAATATGAAATTGATGTGAATATTACCGTCACCCGCATGTCCGAAAATAGGAATCAGAATATCGATCTCCTCCGCCATATTTTCCACGAATTCAACTATTTCAGCGATTTTACTGCGGGGTACTGCGATATCCTCGTTGATTTTGCAGGTGTTCAAGCGGGTGAGCGCCGATGATGTGCTGCGGCGGAATTTCCACAGGTTTTCCCGCGCTTCTGCATCTTTGGCGGATTTTACGCTCAATGCGCCGTTTTTCCGGCAGATACTTATCGTTGTTTCAGCGTAAAAATTGTTTTTTTCAGCATCATCATCGAATTCGATAATTAGTAATGCGGCGGTTTCTTCGTTCAAATCGAATCTTTCCTGCCGGCTGACCGCTTCAATCGCAGTCTTATCCATGAATTCTAACACTGAAGGGGTGAATCCGGAATTGAGTATATCGGTGACCGATCCTGCGGCGGAAACCGGATTGGGAAATTCCGCTGATAAAGTTAAAAAATCATGAGGTTTATCTATCAATCTTAATGCGATTTTCACAATGATGCCTAATGTCCCTTCACTGCCGCATAAAAGCTGTGTCAAATCATAGGGCGCTCGGTAATCATCGAAATAACCCGTCTTGATAACTTCACCGGTCATAGTGATGAATTCCGTTCCGATGAGATAATCGGCGGTGACTCCGTATTTCAGGCATCTTAGTCCGCCGGAATTCTCCGCCACATTTCCGCCGATAGTGGACATCTTGAAACTTGCCGGATCCGGGGGATAATATAAATTGAATTTTATAGCTTCATCCTGCAGGCTCACCGTCACCACCCCGGGCTCGACTATAGCTATCCGGTTTGACGCATCAATCTTGAGGATACGATTCATCCTTTCAAAAGAGAGAGCGACAGCGTCATTGATGGGAATGGATCCGCCGGTCATACCGGTGCCGGCGCCCCGGGGAACAATGGGTAAATGAAATTCGGAGGCGGTTTCGACAATTTCAATCACCTCTCTGGCGGTTTCGGGGAAGAGGACAATCGAAGGGATACTGCGGCGGGAGCCGGCGTCAAATGAATAAGCGAGTTTCTCTTCGGGCTGGAATAAAACTCTACTCTTTCCCAAAACCCGCTTCAACTTTTTACTGATTTTGGCGAAATCCGCCATGACTATTTGGATTCGGTGGAAGATTCGGTCTTGGCTGTTACCGGAGCGCTTTTATATGATCCGCCGCCGTTGCCGTTACTCTTTCGCTTGTAATCCGTCTCATAAAATCCGGCGCCTTTGAAGATCAATCCCGCGCCGCCGCTGATAAGACGCTCTACTTTACCTCCGCATCTTGGACATATAGTTATCGGTTTGGACAATATACTCTGAAATTCTTCAAATCGATATTTGCATACATTACATTTATAATCATATGTCGGCATTATTCAGTCCTTTATATCAGGTGTTATTTAACTGATTTAATTATCTTGAGAATAGCTGTCATCTGTTAGTAATCCGCTCCGCTCGTGTCATTCCCCTAGCGCAGTAGGGAATCCTGGCAGCTTTTTTATTTTGGCAGGTCTTGCACGCCGCAGGCGGATGTGACCTGCCGGCATTACCCGGTTTCGGAGAAACCGGGCTGCCAATTCTGTAGGGGCGAAGCATTTTTCTATCATCGCCGCATTTACATCATCTTCCCAAAATGCTTCGCCCCTACAAATGCATCATTAATCTGAAAATAGTCGTCAGCTGTTAGAAATAGCAGGGTGGGTTCTTTACCCACCATTTGTTTGCATTCCCACGCAGGAGCATGGGAACGAGTATAAGAGCGCCCTTCAGTAAGAGACTTGCAACTTGTTACTTGTATCTTATTACTTGTAACTTCCGTCTATCTGAATCTTGACGCTATTAATCTCGGCGGCCGTAATTTAGCGGTGTCCGGAAGTGTTGCGATATAAGAAGCCGGATATTCTTCCGCTTTCTCCAGTTCTTTATCCTTCTCTTCAAAAACCGGTGATTCCGGGACGGTGACTTTTGCAGACTTCCCCTTAGGGGCTATTTCATAGGCTTTTCCCGCCCATTTTAGAATATCCGAATCGAGCCCTTCGGAAGCGATTTCTTCCGTATGCCGGCGGCGGCCGTCGACCAGATCCTGAAGGTAATAATCTATCTGTTCCTGGCTATAATATTGCTTGATATCATATTGCCGGAGATCGAAACCTTCGGTTTCTACCACCGCTTCGTTATTCAATGAACCTATTTCGTAATGATTTGTTCCCCGCAGGTCGCCTCTTTGCAGCGCCGCCATTAGCTTGATGGGCACTCTCTCAGTCTTGCGTACCATAATCTTTTTCTTTTCACCGTCCACCATCTCTTCTCTGATGATTTCACCCATACCTCCGGTGTTGTACTGGAAGAATTCCACTTTGCCGGGTAATTTATCCACTAATTCCATCACTATCTTCTTGAAACGGTTGACTTTGCGGGCGCGTGAACCTACTATGAAGGGATCGGTGCCTACCACTCTCACCGATTCGCCGGCTTTAGCGGGCTGGGAAGCGTAGCTATGGGAAGATTCGCCCCAGAGATATGCCAATACCGCTTTTTCGGGCGTCAGTTTTTGCGCGAAAGGCATTATAGTATTGCGGCGGGTGATGAAGGCGAAAGCTATGCCGTCGAGTTCCTCCGCCGGGGGCAGATTGATATCCGGCGATTCGATACTCACTAATCTGCCCTTCCGTCTCACTTTCAATTTATCTTTGCGGATGACCGCCCTGCCGTTGGCGCAAAGGTTTTCATCCAGGAAATCAGGCCGTCCATTGCTGTCTATCATCACATTTTCGTATAAAGCCGTTCTATCGATGAGGGCGTTGTACATCGCTTCCTGCAGTTTCTCATCCACATCGGTTTTAACGAAGAACCCCGTTTCCGTGCCGTAAGCCCCGCCGTCGCGTTTCAGAAATACGATATCGTCTTGGCATGCCCAAGTGCCTTCGCCTTTATTGAAATCCATGCCCAATTGATGACAAGACCAAGTTGATTTACCGGTGGCGGACAGACCGAATAAGTAAATGCCATATGTTTTCAACTTCCCTGTTCTGGCGTCCAGCGCTTTGACGATCTTAGTGCCGGCGTGCAGTCCCAGCATCCCTAATTCGTCAGCGTTATACATCGACTGCCGCAAAAATCCTTTCTTATCTTCGCCCATATAATCGGAACCGAGGCATATATTGACGCCGTATTCCGGGAGCGCCAGCACCTGCTGGCGGATCACATGCTCCTCCGGAATATGAATCATAGTAAATTCGGGACCGGGTTTACTCTTGTCAACCGGCGCCAATGTGCTGCCGTACATAAAAGCCAGCCGGGCGTTTTTAGGATCTGCCATCGACATGTAAAGATTACAGATAGGATTGTATTCTTTATTGTCGCCCATGCGCCGCCGGATATGAACGAAAGGTAAAGTTCGCAGAAGATGCAGAACCTTATGCAATTCTTCGGGCGCATTCTGAATCAGCTGTTTTTGCACAGGTGTGATTTTAGGTAACTGCACATATTCACTGCCGAGGTAGACTGTCCGAGGCGCTATCCGGGAAGATACAGCGCTGCGCCATCCATAGGAACCATAAATCGTCCTCTGACCGGATTTATAAGCTGTTCTCCGTAAATCTTCCAGCTTGACAGTCTTGATAGTTTTAGAGGTTTTCAGCGCTTCGCGCATGTTATCTATGAACTGGGCGTAAACCTTGACATCATAAATATTGGACACAGTGGTCGTCTCCCAATGATGGTAAATGATTTAAACATTAAATATAATAAATCTGCCTCTGAAAATCAATTTATTCTGAAAATAGCTGTAGGGCGGGTTCTTAACCGCCAAAATAATATTGAATGAAGGGCAGACGCAAGGTCTGCTCCTAAAAATGATCATCTAATTGCAGTAGGGGCAAACGGCCGTTTGCCCCTACTAATTGCGTCGTGGTGTAGGGGCGACCCTTGCGGTCGCCCTTGAAACTATTTTCATGCTAAGTTGTGCCGACTGATCGGCATGAGGGTTTATTCTGAAAATAGCTGTAGGGCGGGTTCTTAACCCGCCAAAATATTATTGAATGAAACCTGTATCTATTTTGTCATTCCCGCGCAGGCGGTAGACGGAATAGAATCTGACCATGCGGAAATCGATGATAGTGCGGTGATCGAGAGTCTGCATCCCCGCCGGATATATTAAACGCACATCTTACAAAAAGCTTGCTTTTTTGAATAGATTTATTTATATTCCTTCCAACAACATTCAAACCACCGTGTGGAGGTCCATAACATGAATTTTTACAGATTCTTAATTTTAGCTTTCTGCCTTTTTCTCTCCGTTATCTCGACTGCCCTTTCCCAACCCCCGCAGTTGATCTTCCACGCCGAGTCCTGGCAGCCGGATCACATGTACCTCGGTCAAGCCGTCTGCGGAATCGGCGACCAAAACGGCGATGGATACGACGATATTGCCATCGGCGTAGGCGAAAGCAGTTATTTCAGATCTGTCTTAATTTATCATGGTGGAAGCCCCATGGATTCCATCCATGATTTTGAATTGACATACTCTACAGGCACCTTGAGTTCATACACATTGAAGAATATTGGAGATATAGATGGTGATGGGTTGGATGAATTAGGGATTGTCGCTTGGTTAGGCTCAGAACAAAGTCAGATTTTGATTTATAACATAGGTGTTGAACCTGACACTATTCCGGATTTAGTAATAAATTCTGGAAACTATCCTAATACTTTTGGGAGAATATCTACTGCCGGTGATTTTAACAACAATGGTTATGATGACTTGCTGGTGTCGCAAACACTATACAATGATACCCGGGGCAGAATTTTGATTTACTATGGCGCCGCAGAAATGGACACTATCCCCGATTGGATTGTTAATGGCGTTGATCAGTATGATATGCTTGGCTTTCAACTCATCGGCGGCGGCGATTTGAACGGGGACGGCTATGACGACATCGCAGTCAAGGAGGGTTATTATCCCCCTGATAACCTATACATCTTCTTCGGCGGGGCGGAACCGGACACTATACCGGATTTGACTATAGCCACTGAATATAAATTCGCAATCGTGGAAGATTTGAACGGTGACGATTTTGATGATTTCGTCACGATTGATTGCGAATTCGTGGGATATGAAATTTATAAAGTAATGGTCTATTTCGGCGGCGTCAATATGGACAACCAATGCGATATGGAACTGTCAATATCTTCCTACGCCGGCACTCCGAGCGAAATATCATCGACCGGAGACTGCAATGGAGATGGTTATGGCGATATAATCGTTGGAAATTTCAATGCTTTCGGCAGTATGGGCGCGGTTTATATCTATTTCGGCAGTCCTTGGATGGATGGCATCTGCGATGTTTTATTCACGGGCGGTCTGAACATCGGCAGTGTAATCGGTGAATGCGGCGATGTGAACAATGACGGTATCGACGATATCATGTGGGGAGCGGCTATCCCCTACGGCTATGTGAACATCTTCGCCGGGGACAGCGCCTGGGCGGTGGGAGTGGAAGAGCGGATTCCTTCGAGTCCGCCTTCCGATTTCGCTCTAATCAAGGCTTATCCCAATCCCTTCAACGCGAAAATAGCTATCAGCTTTCAGCTCACAGCTGACAGCGATGTGGAATTGACGGTATATGACCTTCAGGGGCGGGAAGTGCAGACACTCGTCACTGGTCTCCTGTCGCTTGGGTATCATGAAGCGGTTTTCGATGGGTCGGATTTGTCAAGCGGGATATATTTCATTCGGTTGACAGTAGACAGTGGACAGTCGACGGTGAAGAAGGTAGTGTTGATGAAATAAATAATTGAGAATAGTGAATTTAGAATAGTAAATAATGAATGAAAAAAGTATGAAAGAGATTCACTGGCTATTATGGCTATTATCGCTATTTAGCTCGGAACGCGGAAAAAGATTCACAACGAATTAAACGATGAAGAGATTCACTGGTGATGATGGTGATAATGGTGATAAATATTCACAAGCTATTAAAGCAATTAAAGCTATTATTACCATAATTACCATTATTACCAGTGAATATTATCTGCTTAATCTGCTTCATCTGCTGTGAATGTTTCACTTTTGCCTTTTGACTTTTTACTTTTGCCTTGATTTAATCCTGTATATCCGGGTTAAATCATTGTGTCGAATTTCGGATTTCTTAGCTTTCATAGCTTTAATAGCTTGTGAATTCTTTTTCGTGCATATTCGAGAACATTCGTGTTTATTCGTGGTTAATTGCGTTTCGGATTTCGAGTTTTGAATTTTATAGCCATAATAGCCAAAATAGCCAGTGAATATTTTACTACCAAATATCTATTAACTTATTCTTATGGAGGCAGAAATGCTTACAACAAAATCATCTTGGGTCTTCACCATGTTGAAGGCGTTAGTTTCCACCCTGGCGGTTTTATCTTTATGCTTCGCTTTAGAGGAAGGCGAAATTCACAAAGCGGTATTGAGTTTTCCGATTGATGAATTCCCGGAAATGGACAGTCTGGGCTTAAACGCCGCCTACTGTAATTTTGCTTGGGAGCAACATTACGACAATTTTAGAAATTCGGGCTTCGACGCATTGCAGACTCTGTATAACAATTTGGAAGAGGGCCCAAACGGCGTGAACCTTGGCAACTATGTCGACGGACAGCAATTCAATCAATTTTTCTGGAATACATATCTTGGTCCGGTCGGGACTGGTTATATTGGCGATTATGAGCCATGGGGCTATTGCCGTTATGCGTTGGCGGGAGTGCATGATGAAGGAGAAATAGTTCAGGAGCATTATATTTTCGGATACGGTTCGACCAGCTTGACTGGACAACCGGTGGATCTTCATCTGGTTTTCAATATGGGATATAATCTGGTGGGCGAAGAAACAGATCCAATTATGAAAGTATTTCTCCATTCCACCGATAATATTTTTGAGGATGAAGTATTTGTCTATCCGGTTGATGTAGGTGCTCCGGGAGTCTATAATTTTGTGGACTTATCTGAATTATTCTCCAATGGCATTGAATGGCCCTATTGTAAGATGATGTATATGCGCATCGAATGGCTTGGCTACCATGATCTGTTCCTCAAGGACTATTACATGTCCGATGAATACAATTGGGCGATAAACCGGGATTGGTCGGAGGATGAAGATTATTTCATACCTAATGATTTGATAGATGAAACCTGGAGCAATATCGGTGAGGCTATGCGAGCGGTCTACAATGAATATCCGGATAATCTTTTACGCTGGAACTCCGGTGATGTAAGTTTTTGGAAAATCAAATCCTGCGGCATGATGAGCGCAATTTCCACTGATCCCGCTTACGGAATGCCATCATACATCAAACATGATATTGTTAATGTATATAAACCATCTTATGATCCGCCGACAGCTTTAAAGATCATTTCCGTGCCAGCATACCATAGATCAAAGTGACATGCGGATATTTGTTGAAGGACTTGTAGATTATTGTGTTTAATTTATTATAATACAACATAATCAAACTATTGAACTTTTATAAACCTATTATTTAAGTAAATTTTTCCGGAATAGTAATGCCCTCCTGTACTCCCTAATCCTCAGCTTTCCGCCCCTAACAATTCCGTGAAATAATTCGCAAATTCTTTGAATATCTGAAATATTTTTCGTATATTTCTTAAATAAAATTTTTTCAACGGACAATTTCCACCCGATTGTCTTTTGAATAACACATCACATTCATGTATAGGATTATAGAGGAGCAAAATGTCCACCATAATCATCATATTGATAGCCGCCGCGGCAGCCGTTGCGGCGCTGTATTATTTAGCCCTCGCCTTCATGTACAAGAAGGTGGGGCCCAACGAGGTATTAATAATATCCGGCGGCAAGAAACATAAGGTCACCGACCCTGACGGGACGGTTAAAGAAATAGGCTACCGTTATGTGGTCGGCGGCGGCGCTTTTATCAATCCCCTGCGCGAGACCTTCAGGATACTGCCTTTGGAAGTCTATACTGTCAGCATCAAAACGCCGGAAGTGCTTACCGCTCAAGGCGTTCATATCATCGCCGAAGCGACTTCTCAAGTCAAAATTGCCAGTGATGACTATTCCATCCGCCAAGCCGCCGAACAGTTCCTGTCCTCCGGCGAAAAAGGCATCAAGGAGATTTCCGAGCAGATATTGGAAGGTTACATGCGGGCGGCGTTAGGACGAATGACTGTCGAAGAACTTTACAAGACCCGGGACAAGTTCAACGCTATGGTCAAGGATGAAGCCGCCGGCGATTTCGCTAATATGGGCTTGACAGTCATATCTTTCACTATGAAGGATATGTCGGACAAGCAGGGCTATTTGCAGGCGTTAGGCAAACCCCGCATAGCGGAAGTGAAACGCGATGCGGAAGTGGCGGAAGCGGAAGCGGCGATGGAGACCACTATCAAAGCCGCTCAAGCCCGCAAAGACGGCGATGTGGCGAAATTCATCGCTGAAACCGAAATCGCCGCCGCCAACCGCGATTATGAACTGAAGCGGATGCAGTATCAAACCGATGTCAACCGCGAAAAAGCCAAATCCGATTCAGCCTATGAGTTGGAACGGTCTGAACTGACAAGAGAACTGAAAAAGGCGGAATGCACCACCAAACTGCTGGAGAAAGAAGAAGCGATCAAGCTGGAAGACGCGGAAATCCGGCGCAAAGAGAAGGAACTCGAAGCCTCCATCAAGAAAGGAGCTGACGCCCATAGATATCAGATTGAGACCGAAGCCGCCGCGGAAAAAATGCGGAAAGAACTGGAAGCGGCGGGTAAAGCCGAAGCCATCAAATCTGAAGGTATGGCGGAAATCGAAGTCGCCAAACAGCGCGGCATATCCCGCATCGCCTATAACCGCCAGTTAGGACTGGCAGACGCGGAAGTCAAGAAAGCGCAAGGCGACGCTGAAGCCGAAGTGATGAGAAAGAAAGCTGAATCCTTCTCCGCTTATAACGAAGCGGCGGTCTATCAGATGCTGATCGATAAGATGCCGGAGTTGGCTAGGGCGGTGTCCGAACCGTTATCACAGGTTGACAAAATTATCATGATAGGCGACGGCGCCGACGGCGCTTCTAAACTGACCGGACAGGTGGCGAAGATTCTCGCTCAGCTGCCCGAAGTGGTCGAAGCTCTGACTGGCGCCGATTTGAAAAAAATCTTCCAAAAGATGGGGAAGAAGGAAGAGAAATAAGTTCGTATGATAATATTTCTCTGGGCGAACACATGGGTTCGCCCCTACAAGGTGATAATCATTTGTAGGGGCAGACCTATGTGTCTACCCCTCTTATGATTAGTTTTATACATTTTAAATCTATTTCACTGTTATTTAATTATAAGGAGTGATTATGTTCAGGTCTATCGCTTTCATCGTAATTGCCATTTTGATATTTGTGGCAAATTTTTCATCGGTTTATTCACAGGCAATAAAAATCGATGAAGTCCATCTTAAGAATGGCAGTATAATTAAAGGTACAATAACAGAGTTGTACCCTGACAGTTTGTTAAAAATTGAGACACGAGACGGAAATCTTTTTGTATTTCAGATGAGCGAGGTTTTATTGATAAAAAAATCAGAAATTCAAAGAAAATCATTATCCAGTTTTGATACTAACATTAATATTGGCAAGATTGGATTTTTAAGTAGCTGGGGATTAACAATATTTGGCGCAGCAGCAATGGGTGATGAAATGTTAGAGACCACTGTTATTCCGGTTTTAGGTCCATTTATAACTATGTTGAGAGTCGAGAAAGATCCGGAAAAGGATTACCTAAGTGGTGGAAAAGAATTGTTGATAATATCAGGGACTATCCAAACATTTTTTTTCACATATTTTGCCGTATCTTCGGTGAAAAAATCAAAATATATGGACCAATATGGTTTTTATATAGCACCGGATATTTCAAAGCAAGGAATCCAAGTAGGCTTTAAATTTTAAAGTAATCCGGGCGAACACATGGGTTCGCCCCTACAAGGTGATAATCATTTGTAGGGGCAGACCTATGTGTCTGCCCCTATATATATAATGATGAAATATCAACTTGATATACCTCGCAGAAAGTCCTTAAGACTGAATAATTACGATTATTCCCAACCTGGCGCATATTTTGTCACTATTTGCACTAATAATCGTGAATGTATACTTTGCGAGATATCCGGCGGTGAAAATAATTACACTCCAATAAGTGAGATGGTGGAAAAATGGTGGATTAAGATTTCTGAGAAATTCCCCAATATGGAACATGATGAATTTATATTAATGCCAAATCATATTCATGGAATAATCGTTATTGCAGGGGCAGACCTATGTGTCTGTCCTAATAAAACGAAAGAGGGCGAACACATGGGTTCGCCCCTACATAAGGTAATTCAGTGGTTTAAAACTATGACGACGAACGAATATATTAGGAATGTTAAAATGAACAATTGGCCGCCATTTCAAGGAAAAATATGGCAGCGTAATTACTATGAACATATTGTTCGAAATAAAAGCGAATTATACAAAATAAGAGAATACATTATTAATAATCCTATAAATTGGTATAAAGATCCTGAAAATCCATTATTGTAGGGGCAGACCAAAGTGTATGCCCTTGTTAAAATTACACCATAATCGTGATAAATATTATATATTGAAAAATATTCAACAGGGCGAACACATGGGTTCGCCCCTACAGAAAACCGAATAATCTGAGATGTAGGGGAAGACCTATGTGTCAGCCCCCTAATATCCTGAATATCCTGTGTATCCATGTTTAATATGATAATTTTAAATTCTTAATTTTAAATTTTAAATTGAACCTATGCTTTCAGATAGAGTCCAGCGGATCGGTTTTTCCCCCACCTTGCGGATTTCCGGCAAGGCGA
>JADHWD010000081.1 GCA_016783645.1 bacterium | reverse complement strand
CAGCGTTTTGATATGAACAGTTTGTTATAATTAGCGGTTTTGGTACAAATCATTTAATAATCCCCCCTACCCCCCTTTTTTAAAGGGGGACTAAGGGGGATTACACACGATTACCCATACAAAACAGCGAAGAGCCATATAATTGGATTAGACGGCTATTGTGTTCCCGCCATGTTTCAAGTCTGCTTTCAGCGGACTTGACGGGAAATATTTATGGTATTTTTTTTGCTTAAATTAATATTTATATAATCCTATTTCACTCATTGTGAAGAAATGTGTAAATTGCGCAATTTAGTGAGAAATATGCGCATATTAACGATTAATTCAATTAAAATAATTATATAATTTACAGGATATGATATGAGAATCGGGATTTTATTACTGCTCTCCACAGCGCTGTTCCTGACAGCGGCTGCCGCTCCTGTCGCAAATCAGGAACAAGCTGAAAAAATCATGAAAAATTCCCTATTTCCAAAGGGAGCCGATGAAGTTGTCATTTACTCAGGAGGATTGATCTCATCCGGAACGGCGGTTTTGGGGACAATGGAAGAAGTATTTACCACTCCTTCAGACGGATATGTATTCTATATCGATGATTATCCCACCGCCAACCTTTTTCACCCGGTCCGCTACGCCTTCGTCAACGCTTCAGACGGCTCTCTAAAAGTGTATGAAGCCGATAGTCCCCCGAAAAACTATTGGGACTATACTATGATGAAAACCGCCATCGGTGATAAGCTAATGTCTGCCGTGAACCGGCGCGCCCCGGTTCCTGAAAGGGATGAAATCCAGCCTCTCCGTTCAGACCGCTGGGCGGTGCTGATGAACGGCGGACATAATTCTTCCAATAATCATGTGCGATACTGGAACGACATTTCAAATATTTATATAGCGCTTAACAGCGTCTACGGTTTCGCCGATGATAAAATCATTGTGCTGTGTTCGGACGGCCGCAATCCCGCTCCCGATCAGTCCAACGGTCAAAACAGCGATCCCGACCTTGACGGGGACGGCGATGAGGATATCAATTACCCTTGTGTCCTTGCCGCAATTGATGCGGTCTTCGATTCCTTATCTGATATCTTAACCGAATCTGATAAGCTGTTTATTTTCTCCACCGATCATGGCAGCAGCGACGGCGGTTGGAGTACCCATTTCAATCTATGGAATGAAGAATCACTATTTGACTGGCATTTCGCCGAACTCTTGGAAGCTCTGCCGCAGTGTGAAATCATCTGCACTTTCGAACCCTGCTATTCCGGAGGATTTTTAGATGATGTGGTAGTTCCCCCCGGTCCGATAGTGGCTTCATCCGCCTGCAGACATGACCAGGTGTCATGGGCGATGCCGCCGAATTATATGTACGACACTTATGTTTTCCATTGGACCGCGGCGGTCAAAGGTGAAGACGCCTATGGAGTGCCAGTCAATGCGGATTACAACGGAGACGGGATAGTCACTATGGATGAAGCGTTCAGGTACGCCGAAATCCATGACACATCCAACGAAGACCCGCAGTATTCCGATTATCCTTTGAATGTGGGAGCGGGATTATCGCTATGGCCCACTTCCGCCGGACCTTTTCTGACTGTGGCGGGTGCCGAAATCGATGACATCGGCGGCAATAATAACGGCGCTCCCGATCCCGGAGAAACTATTTCCATATTGATAACTCTATTTAATGTCGGAAACAGCGGCGCCGCCAATATCGTCGGAACGCTCTCAACTATAGATCCATATCTAACTGTCACTCAAAATATTTCATATTTCCCCGATTTAGCGCAATTCCAGCAGGGGGTAGGCAGTCCGCAATATGAAGTCGATATAGATGCTGCCTGTCCGCAGGGATATACCGCTTCCTGCGTCCTGCATCTTGAAGCGGACAGCGCCTATACTAACGATTTGACTGTCGCTTTTGTGGTCGGCGATGAAATATACCTCCCCAGCGGTCCCGATAATTATGGTTACTTTGCTTACGATCCCTATGATGTCCCGGAATTACCCCAGTACGAATGGGTGGAAATATCCGCCGATTCCGGAGGCCTCGGCACATTAATCCCGTTCACTCAGGATGACCAAGCTTTCCAGTTTCCACTCCCTTTCACCTTCCAGTTCTACGGATTGAATTACGACACTTTTTCGATCGGCTGCAACGGCTGGATCAGCATGGGAGTGAACAATGTAGATGATTATTCCAATACGGGAATCCCTAACATAGACGGTCCTTCCGCTATGATTGCGCCTTATTGGGAAGATTTATCGCCTCAGCGTCCCAATTCCGGAAGGGTATGGCGATGGTTCGATTCGGCGGGACACCGCTTCATCATAGAATACAATCATGTTGAACAATATGCTCCCACAGGCTCATTCGAGACCTTCCAAGTGATATTATTCGATCCGGAACATTATACCACCGGCACCGGCGACGGACAAATCATGTTCCAATATAAAAATATATCAGCGGCTATTACAACGGAAGGAACGATAGGTATTGAAAATCATCTGCAAAATGACGGGCTTCAATATCTCTTCGACGGCGAACTCGATATTCACGGTAATATGATTGAAAATCAGATGGCGCTGTTGTTCACCACCATCAGCACAACTCCCGCTCTAATCGTTTCGCTGGAGCCGGCGGTGACTCCTATCGTTATCCCCGCCAATGGCGGGACTTTCGATTTCAACATCGAAATAACTAATAATGATTCACTTATGGTTAATTTCGATGTCTGGACGATGGTGACACTACCTTCCGGCAGCGCTTATGGTCCTCTAATAGGTCCTGTCAATTTATCATTCCAGCCGGGATTCAGCGCCAACCGCGATAGAACACAAGCAGTCCCCGCCGGAGCTCCCGCTGGCGATTACACCTATGACGCCTATGCCGGTAATTATCCCGGAACTATCTGGGCGGAAGATCATTTCGATTTTGAAAAATCAGCGGTATCAGACGGCGGCGGGTCTATTCTGACTTGGAACAACTGGGGTGAAGATTTCCTGTCGTTGACTGTCGAAAATTCAGCGCAGATTCCCGATAAACCGATGCTGTATAATCCATATCCCAATCCTTTCAATCCCGCGGCTAATATCCAATTCGGTTTGAATGAAACCGCGCATACCAAACTGACTGTCTATAATATCATGGGACAGCGGGTTGAAGTACTGATTGATGGAGTTAAGGAAGCCGGTCATCATAGTGTCACTTGGAACGCTGACGGACTCCCCGCGGGCGTCTATTTTGTCCGTATTCAAGCTGGTGAATTTTCCATGATAAAAAAGTGCATTCTTCTAAAGTGATTTAATATTGACCATTAAAGAAGGGAGGGATTGACAGCCTATGAATCTGCAAGCGGATTAGTTTCATGAAAAGGCAATAATATTGCGTTAGATAATTCAATCAGTGTTCCCGACAGGTTTTCAGGATATAACCCTAACCTGTCGGGAACAGCCAATCCACCCTTTTAATATCTTTCCGACTATTTAGCTGCTTAACTACTTAACCTCTTAACTACTTAACCTCTTAACTACTAAACCGCTTCACCGATTGAAAAATCAAGCATGGACGCAGAAATTGCGAGAAACCAGATTTATATTAATAAATTTCTCAAGCTTTGCCGGGATGACTTGATTTATAGTAAAAACTTTATTAAATTATTTCTGCTTTTAGAATTCCGCGTTCAGTATTATGCCGGGGTGGTGAAATTGGTAGACGCAGCGGACTCAAAATCCGCCGGGCTTTAGAGCTCATGCCGGTTCGACTCCGGCCCTCGGCACTGGTTATCACAGGTGAGAGTCATTCTCACCTGTTTTTTATTCATCAACTTTTAAATGGAAATTCTTATTGAGATTGATTAAATTTATAAAATAAATTAATCTTACAGAAACGACGATTCATTTAAGCTTAAAAATCCTGACAACTTTCATATAAGTTATCAGAGTGAGGATTAAGGATGAAAATAATAACTACATTTTTCATAATGCTTTTATTGGCTTCTTCACTAGTTCCGCAGGAGCCGGCGATAGACATGGATGGTTTGAGAAACGACAGCGTTCTATATATCTCAACTGATTCTTTGAACACTTTAAACATGGATTCGTTGATAGAAATCGCAGAGGAATACGCGAAGTTCCATCCGGATTCTGTGGGTGAGATCGCAGACAACGTGATTGATATTGCGGAAAAATCCAATTTTGTATCAGCGCTCTTCTATTGTTCAGCGCTTTCATCCTCTGGACATATCAAAAACTCAGAAAGGCGATGAAAGAGATTCGAATATTAAGCGGGATGCTTCCAATATGTTCCAACTGCAAGAAAATACGGGACGATGAAGACTGCTGGAAACAGATGGAAGTATATATCAGTGAACACTCTGAAGCGGTCTTCACCCACAGTTTCTGTCCCGAATGTATGAAAAAGCTGTATCCGGATTTTGTTAAAGATTAGTTACCGGGATCCTTCCCGGCTATCCGAGACGGGAATATAGATTTATAGTTACCTATATTAACAAAATTGTCCATATTACGGACAGTATGTGTTTTCTAAATACAGTCCTCTAATTAGAATTTGAAAGATATTCCCATCAGTTTTTGTATCTCGTCTTTCTGCGTGAATTGGTAAGCATTCGGGGCGGAAAACAGGTTTGAATTGCCATCGGTCAGTGAGATATAGGGAGGAATCATGAAGAAATCAGCCTGCGCAAGTATATAAACCGCAATACTTACAGAGGCGAATAACCATTTCGCTTTATTCCAATTGTTAGCCCGGTCGTATTTATCATCAAATTTTTCGGGATTAATTTCTGTGTGATATGCTCTATCGGCGATATTAAAATTGTGCTTGCATATCAGCCATCCTGAAATCGATGCGGTTTGCGCAGTAAGGATATAAATTCCTTTTTTAGTTTTTCCCTGGTCAATCTGCCCCCATCCCGGAATCAGAATGGATTTGGCTACGTTTGAGATGGTGGGTTTCCATCTTTGCCCTACTGGCTGCTGAAATATCCCCGCCGAGGTTCTGATTTCATCTTTCACCTCCTTGAACAACTGCACAATCCTGGGCGGAAAACTGAAACTGTCGATGAATCCGTAAGGATCGAGCCGCAGCCAGCATTTAAATTCCGGTTTCCCGTCATCCTCTCGGCCCTGTATAATATAGACTATCCCCAAATATTTATGAAGTTCCGCCCGATCAAGTATATCGATGGAATCTGCGGAGAGCAGTGAGCGGAGGGCGTACTTTTCCAGCGCACCATAGTTCCGGCTGCGGTAGAGTGAATCGAGTTTGGTGACGATATGGGAATCTTCCTGAGCGGAGGCGGGACAAATTATAAATATGAATGGGATAATTATAACGAACGCCGCAGAAAATCTAAAACATAATCTGTGCATTTATCTGATGATAGTTATTTTCTGAATCCGATCGCTGTCAGTTGTATTCAAACGAAGGAAATAGACTCCCGCCGGCAGAGGATTGCCGAAGTTGTCCGAGCCGTTCCAAATAATTGAAAGCTGTCCTCCTCCCCGCCAATCCGGCTCGCTCCACCGCATCACCTCTCTGCCAAGTATATTATAGATGATCAAGGGATTGATGATTTCATTGGGCGAATCGATATTAATTTCAGTGTATTGTGAAAATGGATTAGGATAGCTGGCAATGGATAAAGATTTGGCCTTTGAATCGTTCTCCCGTGAAAATACGGGGCAATTAGTCATATCCAACACTTCCATCGAAGATAAATAATCACGGTCGAAATAATCACCCTCACCTCCGCCGATTACATAAATTTTATCGTTACAAGCGATTACTCCATGATACTCCCGAGCAGTATTCAATGTGTCGATTTCAATCCAATTATCATTGGAAATACAGAATTGGAAAGCTCTGTTAGTCGCTTGGAAATCGAAATTCCCTCCTACGGCAAAGATGCTGTTTCCAATAACAGCGGCGCCGGTATTTCCCAGCTCAACCGGTAGATCTATTCCGTCCTGCCATTGATAACCATCGTAGAATGAAACATCAGATAACATCCAATAACCTACACCTCCCACGATGAAAAGCGAGTCACCAATTACCGCCGCGCCATGTCCGGCTCTCGGTTCAGGGTAAGACGGCAGGCTGTCTCCCCAGCATAAAGCTATAGGATTGAAAACATTAGCGCAAGACGAATAATTCCACATGCTTGATTTTCCGCCAAGAACAATTATCGAGTCCCCGTAAGTAGTCGCGCTCAATCCCTCCCGGCTGTACATATTACACACCTCAATCCAATGACCAACTTGAGGATCGAACATCTCGACCTCATCGACTAGCCAGAAGCCTTCCCTTCCGCCGAATACGAATATCTTTCCGTCATGCACAGCCGCCGCAGAGTAGATCCGTGGATTCAGCAGGGGAGGTCCAGTGAACCATTCATCAGCCGAAATGTCGTATATTTCGACTACATCCAAGGCATAATACCCCCACCGGTTCTTGCCGCCAATCGCATATATTTTGCCATCCAGTTCCGCCACCGCCAGCCCTTCTCGGGGAGTCGGCATTGGTTCCAAATATTCCCATTGAGCGGAGGCCAGCAGGGGCACCGCGATAAATAATATGAGTATTATTCTAAACATTCTAAAAACTTTATTCATACGAGTTACTTGCAAAAATTCTCAAAGGGTTAGCCTGTATCTGTAGGGGCGAAGCATTTTTAGGAAAATGATGAAATATTTGAATATGATGGTGAAAATGCTTCGCCCTTACCAGATGTGTTTTCATACTTTTGCAAGAGGCTAATACATTAAATACAAAGCAAAACTTGTACCTAAACTGTTATATATACACCGGTCATCTGGAAAAATCCGCTTCCACCAGCAAAGTTTCCCCGGCGGTGACAGATATTGTCTTCACTATATCATCGAAATGGGGATGTCTGAACCGGATAATATGCTCACCGCTTTGAATAAAAATAGGTTTCGCCATCGGCAGTACTCCTCTTTCAATATCGTCAATAATCAGGTAGGACCAGGGAACAACTGCGAACTCCAGTCGTCCGAATTCGATAGTTAAATCGGCGGCTATCCTAAAAGTGTCCGTATTAACTGCAATGAAATCCTTAGTCAGCGCGGGAAAATCGGG
The DNA here is from genome assembly GCA_016783645.1 of bacterium. GTDB lineage: Bacteria > Electryoneota > Tariuqbacteria > Tariuqbacterales > JADHWD01 > JADHWD01. The sequence continues at coordinate 5,291 of JADHWD010000081.1, read as the reverse complement.
ATGTTCAAACCTGAACTGATGGTCTCGATTTAGAAGAACAATTTCTGCCAAGATGGGTGTAACACCCAAATAATTGCCATCGCAATAAATCTTTGCCCAAGGATAAATTGCAAAAGTGACTACAACCGAATCAGGGATCGCCGTCCTGTCAATCTTCACTATTGAACTGTCAACAATCAACTTTTTTTCAATATGGAATTCAGCGGGAGAGATAATTTCACTCACCGCCGGCATAGCTGTTAAATCTTTCTCCGCTAATGCAAATTCAACTATCTCCCCCGTATCGACAGCCTTCGCGGCGCTAATTACTTGATTTACCGAATCATACAGCGCGTTTTCATAAGCGGTCTTATCGCCCGCTATGGAAAAATTATCCGCAGCTATATATTTATCTATGGAATCGGAATCAACGCTCGAATCGGTATAATTAACCTCCGTATTCATCGGAGGTGATTTGTATTTTAAATAAATTAAAGCCGCAGTTAGCGGTAATAAAAGGGCAAGGATTGCCGCTGTATAGAGGGATATTTTTCTCTTTTTAGTGCGGACAAGCGCCTGAGGCGCCGGAATAACATCAATTTTCTCCGGTTCCGCTTTTTTCAAATCTTCCAAGACATCGGCGGTATTGGAATATCTGTCTATGGGATGCTTGGACAGCAGTTTTTTTATTGTCGTCTTTATTTCCGGCGGCACATCCGCTCTAATTTTTGTGATATTAGGGACTACCGCTTCATGCACCCTCTGCAGGGTGGAGAAAACATCCTTACTTTGAAATAATGTTCTATTGGTCAGTAGTTCATACAAGATGACTCCCGCGGAAAACAAATCCGAGCTGATACTCTCTTCCGCACCGGCGATAACTTCCGGAGCTATATATCCGGGAGTTCCTACAATATCATCATGGGGAGTGATCCGCAGGTCTTCCTTAGCGTAAGCCAGCGAAAAATCAAGGATATGAATCCTCCCGCACTCATCGAGGAGGATATTTCCCGGTTTCAAATCCCGGTGGATAATACCGGCTTGATGAATGGCCGCGAGACCGGAAAATAACTGACGGGCGTAATCTAAGACGACGGGGACAGCGAGTGTCTGTAGTTCTACAGTATTATTTTCTGCGCTTTCTCCAATCAACTGCGGATTGACGATAAAAGCTTCCAGCGGCTTGCCCTCTATCCATTCGAAGGAAATATAAGGAGTCGAACCGATGATTCCCGATTCTATCAATTTCACTACATTAGGATGAGCGATCTTTCCGGCGGTTTTGACTTCCCGCTGGAAGCGGTTGACAATCACCGGGTCTTGATGAAAAGCAGTATTAAGAATTTTCAAGAAAACCGGAATTCCCAGTTCGATATCGAACGCTTTATATGAGACAGCCCATTGACCTCGGTGAATCTGAGTCAACCGGTCAAATCTTTCACTGGTCTCATTATATTTCATACCTTGATTCCGTCGTTCTTCATCTCGTCGATCAAAGTATAAAGGTAAGTGCGGGATACTTTAAGCAGACGCTTGGCTTCCGAACGGTTGCCGTTGGTCAATTTGAGGACTTTCTGAACATGCTTTTTAATTGCGGTCCTCAATTCCAGCCCGCTGTAAGTCCGCCTGCCGGAAAATCCATTATCAGTGTAATCTAACACAATACTGTCTTCATCGATTTTATCTCCGGGACACATCACCACCGCTCTCGCGATCACATTCTCCAATTCGCGGACATTACCGGGCCAGTCATATAACTGCAGTAATTTCAAAGCTTTCTTACTGATTCCGACAGGGGATTTCCCGCTGAGTTCAGTGTGTTTTTTAAGAAAATGCAAGGCGAGTAAGGGGATATCTTCGATCCTTTCCCGCAGGGGAGGAATTTCCAGCGATAAGACATTCAATCTATAATAAAGATCTTCTCTGAACGATCCGTTTTCGACTTTTTCCTTAATGTTTTTATTGGAGGCGGCGAGTATCCTCACATTGACTTTGCGTATCATGTTGTCCCCCACCGATTTAATTTCTCCTTCCTGAAGGAAACGGAGCAGTTTCGCTTGGAGATTAATCGGAATATCGGCGACTTCATCTAAGAGAAATGTCCCGCCGTCCGCTAATTCCAGCAATCCTTTTTTTGTTTCGAAGGCTCCGGTGAAAGCTCCCTTGACATGACCGAACAATTCGGATTCCAGCAGATTCTCCGGAATATTACCGCAATACAAGGCAAAAAAGGGTTTTTCCCGGCAGGGACTGTTATTATGAACCGCTCTCGCTACCAACTCTTTACCGGTACCGGATTCACCCATAATTAAAATCGGCAGATGTGAGGGCGCCATGCGGGACATAAGATCAAAAATCCTTGTCAAGGCGGCGGAAGTCCCCACTATACCTTCAAATCCCTGATAACGGGAGAATTCTTCAGCATAGAATCGATTCTGCTCTTCCAGCTTTTCAAAACTGAGCGCATGGTCTAAAGCTAATGCGGCGAAGGACGCCACTATCGTCAAATAATTTATAGTCTCTACAGTGAAGAGATCATGGAAAATCCGGCTGTCCACATACAGCGCTCCGATACTCAGATTCTCTTTAAGCAGAGGCACACATGCTACGGATCTGATCCCGTGTATCCGGATCGAGTCCTGCCCTTGATAACGGGGATCGAGGGAAGCGTTTTTGGTCAGAATCGGCTGTTTGGAAATGATCACCTCATCAATGATGGAGAAAGAAATACCGCTGGTTTCAGACAGCCTGCCGATATCGATATTTCTCGCGCTCCGAAGTATTGGCTCTTCATCCTGATCCGATTGGATAACTAAAAATCCTCTTTCAGCTTTCAATGTATCCATCGCGATATCGAGCAGGTCTTCCAAGACACCTTTGGCTTCCTTCCGTTTCATCAGCGTCTGGCTGACTTCCAGCAGGGAATCAATATGTTCAGGTGAAAATTTCATGGCGCTACCGTGAAAGCCGCTTCTCTTGAACGGGAAATATTATTATATATATCCACAATAGCTATAGTCCAATAATATGATCCCGCTGCTAAAGAATCGGAATATTGATAAGATGTCGAATCGCGGGGGATATTCTCTATAGCAGCAACTTCAGTGATGAAACCTGAAGCCGCATAATGATTAATCTTAAGGGTGTATGTGAAGTTAAACAGCGCTTCAGCAGGCTCCCATTGTAATTCAGGCGCAGGCGGCGCCAATTCACCGCCTGTAGGCCGGACGGTTTCAGGAATATCTTCGATAATCCTATAAAGACAGGCTCCCTCCGTAGCTACGACTATATTGGTCCCATAATATAAATATGCGTATAATTGTACACCGATTAAATCGAATAAATTCTCTGACGCGAAATCCGAAGATTCCAGCGACTGCCGCCAGATGCTTCCTGATCGATTTAAAGCGAAAAAAACTGTATCAGTATAAACTAAATCAGCGCTGTCGGCGGTTTCAGCTGATGCGCCCGATACGAGTATCTCCATCGAATATATATCTTCAAATGGAAACCATTGCAGGCTATGAAATGAGGTTATCTGTAAAACCGGCAGTTCGGGTTCTATAGGATTTTGAATTCCATAATTATAAGCCTTTGGATCGAAAGGATTATCACGGGGAATATCACATCCCGATATGGTAATAAGAATTATTAGCCATAGCGTCAAGCCCCCGAATGTGATGCTGAAAGTTTTAAACAGCCTTCTCATTACCTGTAGGAAGTAGATAATTGATGAGTATCAATCGTGAGTGATGATCTATTACTTTGAAAATAGGGTCTAGGGTCTAGGGTCTGGGGTCTAGTAGGGGCGAACCAATGTGCTCGCCCTTGTTCTAAGTCTTGAGTCCTGGGTCTAAAGTCCAAAGTCCAAAGTCCAAATCCACTATTTTCATGCTAAGTTGTGTGCCGCCGGCGCATGAGGGTTTATACTGAAAATAGAATCAAGTTACGAGCTTCGAGTAGCGAGATACGAGTTGCGAGTTTCCCCGGTTTCGGAGGAACCGTGTTCCGTTCCCGCCGGGTTTCAAGCCCATTTTCGGGCGTAACCCGGTGGTTTTAACCGTTCTTAACATTACTCTACCCGTCAGGTTACTCTGCGTTTGAAACCTGACGGGAACAAAACACAAATATCCTATATGTAGGGCCGACCCTTGCGGTCGCCCTTGAGACTATTTTCATGCTTCGAGGTGCGCTTCATGCGCAGAAGGGTCTATCTTATTATCTGCGGCGGCATATATTTTAATCACTCCGCCTGCGGTCTTCCGCTGAAATCATCGATCGGAAAGATAAAAGCCGCAGAGACAGCGAAAATCCTTCTGCGCATTATTTTCATGAATCAATATAAATTAATAATTTGTAGAAGAAAAAGCAATTATTATGCCCGCAATCAGAACAATGTGTCCATAATACGGACAATTTTTCTAATATTTTTGCTGATAAATCTGAATTCAAAGATTACACTTTTATGGTATATATCTTGCTTTTGATTTTGCAGATAATCAGACTAAATTTTTTAAATAAATGAAACGGAGTAACAAATGTTAAAAAAGATCACTGCTCTTTTAATCATCGCCCTATTCACCTTCTCAGCTGTCGGGTACGCTCAAACCGGAACCTTCAGCGGTACTGTAGCCGATGAAGAAGGCGATCCGATTGCCGGCGCTTCGGTGTCATTATCCGAATTCGGATGCTGGTGGGGCGGTTATTACACTCAGTCATTGGAAGACGGCTCTTTCATCATTGAAGAAGTGGATGCCGGAGATTATACCGCTTCCGCTTCCGCCTTCGGATATATGTGGGCTTCTGAAGATGTGGAGATTATAGCGGGTGAAACTACCGTAGTCGACTTCGTCTTAGAAGAGTGGGGCTGGGGCGGCGGCGGAGCGACCGGCGCTTGTTCCGGCACCGTCACCGATGAAGAAGGCGATCCCATCGAAGGCGCTTCGGTATCCCTTCATGCCGAAGGCGGCTGGGGATGGGGCTGGGGCAACAATTACCAGACCATGACCCTTGAAGACGGGACATTCTTGTTTGAAGCAGTTGAGGTCGATGAATATGAAGCATCGGTCTTCGCTTGGGGTTATTTCTGTGAACCTCAGGATATTGAGATAGTCGAAGGCGAGACCACAGTAGTTGATTTCGTTATGCAAGAATTCGGCGGCGGTGGAGCAGTCGGCGCTTGTTCCGGCACGGTTACCGATGAAGAAGGCAATCCCATCGAAGGCGCTTCCGTGTCGCTTCATGCCGAAGGCGGCTGGGGATGGGGCTGGGGCAACAACTACCAGACCATGACCCTTGAAGACGGCACCTTC
>JADHWD010000080.1 GCA_016783645.1 bacterium | reverse complement strand
TATTCTGTTGTTCCTTGTTCGATATTCGATATTCTATTGTTCCTTGTTCGATATTCGATATTCTGTTGTTCCTTGTTCGATATTCGATATTCTATTGTTCCTTGTTCGATATTCGATATTCTGTTGTTCAATCCCTTATCTCTATATATATATCCTTCTTCAATTTATCCACATAATCAAGATACACTATCTCGCGCTTTTGGTTTAACGCCATTTCGTATATCCGCTCCCAATCGTTTTCAAGTGTGATAGGACGGGGTTTCTCGCGCTCGATTAGTTTTAAAATCTGATATCCCATCTGGCTCTTGAAAGGCTTGGTGAATCCATCCGACTCAAGTTTAGCGACCTTCTCGGCATAGAGAGGTATCATATTATCAAGCTGGAACCTGCCTAAATTTCCCGCCTCATTTTTTGACTCTTCATCATCGGAATACAACTCCGCTAATTTTCCGAAATCCGCGCCCTCCTGCAGCAATGTATATAGTGAGTCCGCTAAACTCTCCACCCGCTTCTCATCAGCGCTTGTCGGCGTCAACCTTATCAATATATGACTCACATTGATTTTTTCACCCTGCCGTTCGTTCAATTTCACTAAATGATAACCGAACCGGCTTCGTATAGGCGGCGAAACTTCGCCGGGCGTCAAGGCGAAAGCGGTTTCTTCAAATTCCGGGACAAAATCGCCGCGCTTGTTCCATCCTAAATTGCCGCCTTTCTTGGAACTGGCGTCCTGAGAATAATTCCGGGCTAATTCTTCAAAGCTCGCACCGCTTTTTATCCGATTATACAAATCATTGATCAAAGTGACTGCGGAATCCTCCGCCGATGGCGACGGGGCGATTTCAAGCAGAATGTGAGCGATTTCCACTATCTCCGGGCGGTCGCTGAACTGCTTCTTGTGTTCTTTGTAAAATTGTTCCACTTCCTCGCGGTTCACCTTAAGGGACATCAGTCTGGACTGCCGCAGTTTTTCTATCATCAAATTTTCCCGCACATCCTCTTCAAATTCGCGCTTCATTTCACGGACTGACATTCCAAACACTTCAGCTAATTTCTCTTCCGAACCCACTTCCTCGACCATCATCTTCAAGCGGTTTTCCAGCTCCCTTTTAACCTCGCGGTTCTCCACGATGATATTGGTGTCCTGCTTCGCCCGATAAAGCATCACTTTATGATCAATCAAGCCGTTCAATATCTCGGATTTCGCCTGCTCGTTCTCAAGTAACTGCATGGGATTCATACCCTGCTGAAGCGCCATGTTCTGAGCGTACTGTAAAACCTCGGATTCCAAAATTATTTGGTCGTCCACTACCGCGATAATCCGGTCCAACACTTCCTGGCTGAAAACCGTAGCGAATGATAATAATAAAATAATGATGTATTTCTTCATTTATTCCTCAGAGCTGAGACCCAATGCCTGCAGTAATTTATAATTTATATATGGATTATATTTCTTTTCCAGTTCTTTCACCAGCCGTTCCCGCAATTTCATCTTCCGGTCGATCATTATCCGGTATTCGATTTCATCTCTGACCGCGGACAAGGACTTAGCGGAAAGGGGCGAATGAATATTGATGACTTTAAAAACATAAAACTTGCCCCCATGTTCCACCGGTCCTATAACTTCCCCTGCATTAGCGCCTGCCAGCTCGTTTAAAGGCTTGGGCAGAGATTCGGGATTGATGATGCTGTCTCTATGATACGACAGACCGGGATATTTCGCTTTGATGGATTCCTCGGAACCGCTTATGCGTAATTGCCGCCTGACATCCTCTAATGCAGATTCATCGATACCTGCGAAACATAAAAATTCTATCTCGGCGGAAGCCCTTTTGAAATCTTCTCTATGCGCCTGATAATAATCTTCAATTTCCCGGGGAGAAGGCAGTTGGGAATTCTCCAATTCGGATTCAATCAACCCTTCCACCAGCAGTTTGACCTTCACCCGATGTAAAGCCACTTTCACCCTTCCCTGATCTGCCAGTCCCCGCCGTTCCGCCTCATAGGCTAAAATATGATCCTCCAGCCAGGATTCAAAATACTGAATGGGATTCGCCGCTTGACTCAATTCCGCCTCGGTAAGAGTATAATTCCCCACTCTGGCGGCGGTCGAAGGTTCATTATTCCCGCACGCGATGATGAGAATTAATCCCGTTAAAAATATTGGCAGAGATAGAAGCGATATTAATCTCATATCTCCCCCGCTCCTGTGATAGATATGTGATATGTGATAGTTGCAAGTTACAAGTCAAGAACTTCCGTTCCCGCTGGGTTTCAAGCCCGTTTTCGGGTGTAACCCGGTGGAAAATAATCCCCCTTAGTCCCTATAAGCGCTTAATTAAGACATTTTTCACTGAATGTAGGGGCGAAGCATTTTTGCCATCATTAACGCATTTCTACAATCTTTCCAAAATGCTTCGCCCTAGCAGAATGCATATTCAAATTTAGATAGGGGCGGATGCCGTCCATCCCTGCAAATCATCCCACATTTGTAGGGGCGGGGTTCCCCCGCCCTGATTTAAACGGATATCTTTGGGCGCGGAAACCGCGCCCCTACATCATGTGTTTAATACCTTATTTAAGCGCTTATGCCCCTTAGTTCCCCTTTAAAAAAGGAGGAAACAAGGATGTCCCGGTTTCGGAAAGAAACCGGGCTGCCAAGAGCTGGTATGCATTCCCATGCGGGAGCATGGGAACGAGAGTGAACACCTTCATTCCTAAATAAGCGGGAATCCGGCAGGGGCAGAACAATGTTCTCCCCTTACGATATTGTATTTCCCGTTATTCGCCTGATTTCGGAGCTTCTTTCTCTTTTTTAGCGGGCTCTTTTTTATCTGGTTTCTTCGCCTCTAACTGTTTATCAGCCGCCGCATTCTCTTCCTTTTGAATCTCCGCCGGTGTAGGTTCGACCGCTACGGTGGTGAAGGGCATACAATTGCGTAAATTATCCTCATAATACTGAATGGGGACCTCATTCGTCATTTTAGCGACCCATTCTTCGCGATACTTTTCTACCATATCGCTCTTATGATCACGCTCAACACTGGCGCGGGCGTCTTCGAAGGTCCTCTGCTCTGCGGGAATCTTCTTCAGGAGTTCAAACACACTGTAATTCTTGCCCATGCGTACCGGCTGTTTGCAGAATTGTCCGGCTTCCAGTTCAAAAGAATCTCTGCCTATCCTGCCATACTGCCGTTTGGTGAAGGGACCTAATTCCCCGTTAGTTTTCTTTGTGGTGGTGCGGGTGTTATGCTTCTTCGCCAGTTTCTCAAAATTTTCCCCGCTTTTAGCTTTACGCAGGAGATCGTCCGCTAATGCCTTATCGTCTACCATGATCTCACGGATGACAACTTGAGGTTCGGTCAGGTATTTATCAAGATTGGCTGCATAGTACTCTTTGAGGCTCTTGTCATCATAGTTGATCTTGTCTTCGATTTCCTGCTTTTCGATGAGCTGAAGCATCATCATCTCCATAGCGTCGACACCGGCTTTAACCGATTCCGGCGCATCATAAGCGCCCCGCTTCTTAGCGCGGTCGGTTAAAATCAGAGGTATCACGATGCCGTCGATGACTTGATGAAAATCTTCCGCTTTGGTAATCCTGTCCCCGTAACCCTTGATGGTGGTGTCAAGGTCGACCACAGTGATTTGCCCGCCGTCATAGGAAGCGGCAACCGCCTTACGCTCATCTTCATTGAAGCTTGAGAACAACGAGATATTTTTAGGGCTGTTATCCGCTTCGATTTTTTTATAGATGGAATCAAGCGAATCGTCATGATAGACGAGATTATAATCCGTCTTTAAATTCGCCAGATACTCATCGGCGAGTTCGCGCAGTTCCTGGAATTTATTCCTTTGCAGTTCCTCTTTGAGCTGAACCTTAATCTCTTCAAAGGGTCCCTGTTCAACTTTACGGTGGTCAACTAACTGAATCAGATGATAGCCGTAGGGGGTTTTTACCGGGTGGGAAATTTCACCGGTTTTAAGGGCGAAAGCCGCTTTTTGGAAATCATCCACCATTTTACCCCAGCTGAAATATCCCAAATCGCCGCCGTTCTCGGAATTGCTCTTATCGTCGCTGAATTCCTTAGCAATAGCGTCCCAATCAGCGCCCGCTTTTAACGCCTGATATAAAGAATCCGCTTTCGCCAAAGCTGTGGAATCGGACACAACGGTGGTATCCCGGGCGTCAATTTTTATTAAAATGTGCTTAGCGTGTATCTCTTCTCCCTGTTGGTCGTAATACTCCCTGATGCCGGCGGGAGTTATATGTTTATCGATGATTTCAATTTGATACAGCTTTTGCTGGATCGCGAAACGCTTCTGGGCGTCTTCTTTCGCCGCGGACACTTCGGCGTTTTTATCTAACCCCTGCTGGTAAGCGTAGACTAATTTCATCTCCCGTTCTGACATCTGTTTTAAAAAATCCATCCTTTCACGGAAGGACTGTTTTTGAGCCGCTTCCTCCGTGCGGTATCTTTGGATGAATTGCTCTTTGAATTCCGAAACAGTGATCGACCTATCCCCTACCTTGGCGACTATCTTCTCTTTTTTAGCGCAGCCGGTGAAGGAATAAGCGGATACTAAAATTAAAAAAATGATACCGAAAAAAATCGATGGTGATTTAACCTTCATGACTCTCCTCATGAAATATCTGATTAATTGTTGATGAATTTTCTTTAAAATAAATTTGTAAGTAGGCGGGGGGTTTATCCCCCCGCAAGATTCGGTGGGGGACAAGCCCCCACCCTACCTTAATTTTGTAGTCTCTGCGTTCTCCGTGCCTCTGCGGTGAAATCTATTTTCAGGATAAAGAATATCGAATATCGAACAAGGAACAAGGAATTATGAAGTGAATCCTGATGCGCCGGCGGCGCACAACTTAGCATGAAAATATCGGCTCTGGGCTTTGGACTTTAGACCCAGGACTCAAGACCCAAGACCCAAGACCCAAGACCCAAGTGCTGGCAGGTCACATCCGCCGTACGGCGGACAAGACCTGCCAGAACACAAAACTAGACCCTAGCCCCCAGCCACTAGACCCTATTTTCAGAGTAAATATTTATTGTTCTGCCCCTGCTGGATTCCCGCCTGCGCGGGAATGACAATGTTTTCCATCTCGTTCCCATGCTCCAGCGTGGGAATGCATACAATAGTTCGACCCCTTCAGGGTCGTCAGGATTAATGTTCTGCTTCCGTAGGTTTCACCTACGGCTATTCATGTTTTTCCCCTTCGGGGAAAGGCGGACGCAAGGGCCGCCCCTACATTCCCTGATATTTGTGGTGTCATGCGTCCCCGCATGACACTAAGATATTGTTTATATTATGTATGGTGTCGACTGCGGAGAGTCGACACCACAATGAACTAAACCCTATTTTCAAGAGAAATATTCCATTCACACGGCGGGTACTTCTTTAAACTTCAACCGTGATAAAAAGTTCAAAGCGGCGGCGAATTTTACTTCCCATTCTTCGCCCGGGTCAAAATGCAGAATCAAACCGAGCGGCGGTCCCGAATCGAACTCCAAGCGGTTTTCCCTTGAAGCCTCTACCGCTTTTATTATAAACTCCCGCTCTTGAAATTCGCCGGAAGCGAATTCCAGTCTCAGCGATTCTCTTTTCAAATCGAAAAATAACGCACCTGCTTCAACCGCTAATATCTTTAATTTCAACAAATTGGAAAGATTTTTTACCGGTATGGGCAGAACTCCGAAACGATCCGCCATTTCAAATTCTAACTTACTAAAATCCTTTTTAGTTCCGCAAATATTGAGTTTTCTATAAAAATTCACTCTCAATTCTTCTTCTTGAATATAATTTTGGGGAATATATGCGTCTCCGGCGAAATTGAATTTTATGCTGTCCTTCGCCTTTTTATTGATAGCGCCGTTATCAGAATCATCCTGTATATTCAATTCCGCCTTCATCTCCCGCACCGCCTCCTCCAGCATAGCTGAATATAATTCAAATCCAATAGAATTAATGAAACCGGACTGCTCGGAACCCAATAGATTCCCTGCGCCCCGTATCTCCAAATCCCTCAAAGCCACTTGGAAGCCAGATCCCAAATCGGTGAACTGAGAGATAGTCTCCAGCCGCTTACGCGCCTCTCTGGACAGTGTGATTTTGGGTGGAATCAGTAAATAGGCGTAAGCTTGACGGCTGCTTCGTCCTATTCTGCCCCGAAGTTGGTACAACTGCGCCAATCCCATCTGGTCCGCACGGTTGATTATCATGGTGTTCACATTAGGCAGGTCGAGTCCGGATTCGATGATATTAGTGCATATCAAAATATCGAATCGTTTATCTAAAAAGTCCATCATCACCTGCTCCAGCATTTTTGAAGGCATCTGCCCGTGCGCGACGCCGTATCTGGCTTCGGGAGCGATGCGTCTGAGCATTCGGCGCACCGATTCGATGGAGCGTACGCGGTTATGCACAAAATAAACCTGCCCGCCGCGGGATAACTCTTGCAGGACAGCTTCCCGTATCAGACCTTTATCGAAAGCCGACACTTCAGTGTACACCGGCAGGCGGTCCAACGGCGCGGTTTCAATCTTGGAAAGATTGCGCGTCCCCATCAACGCCATATGTAAAGTGCGGGGGATGGGAGTGGCGGTCAAAGTCAATATATCCACCTCCGCCCGCAGTTCCTTCAAACGCTCCTTGTGGCGGACGCCGAAACGATGTTCCTCATCGATGACTAATAATCCCAAGTTTTTAAATTTCACATCCTTGGACAGCAGCCGGTGGGTTCCGATGATAATATCTATCTTCCCCGCCTGCAGATCTGCGATCACCTTCTTCTGCTCTTTAGGTGTTCGGAATCTCGATAAGCTCTCTATCAGAATCGGGTACTTCGCCATCCTCGCTTTAAAAGTGTGATAATGCTGTTGGACGAGGATGGTAGTAGGAGCTAACACTGCTGCCTGCTTCCCGGACACTACCGCTTTGAAAGCGGCTCTGATCGCCACTTCGGTCTTGCCGAATCCCACATCGCCGAGTAAAAGGCGGTCCATAGGACGGTTATCCTCCATGTCCCGCTTTATTTCATCGACGGCCCGGGCTTGATCGATGGTGTCTTCATAGGCGAAAGAATCCTCCATCTCCTTCTGCCATACATTATCCCGCTCATGAGCGAAACCTTCTTTGAGCGTCCGGACAGCCTGCAATTTCAGCAGTTCCCGCGCCATATCCAGCAGAGCTTTCTTGGTCTTTTTCCGCAGACGCTGCCAGTCTGCGCCCCCGATTTTGCTGACCGGAGGGATGAAACCTTCTCTGCCGGAATATTTCTGAACTTTAGCGAACGCTTCCAGCCGGACATACAAGCTGACATCATCGCGGTACTTGATATACAGGCATTCCCTTTCGTGCCCGGCGACTTTGATATTCTTCAATCCCTGATAAATGCCGATACCGAAATCTTCATGGACTACGAAGTCGCCGCTTTTTAAGGCGCTGGGTTCGACCGGATGAGAATAAGTTCTGAAGCGGGCGAAAGAGCGGCGGGGTTTGGGATAATCGAATAATTCCCGCTCGCTATAAAATACCAATTTTCCGGGATGAAAGACAAATCCGCTTTGCAGAGGTAAAATCCCGGTTTCAATTGATTTCCGCCCGTTAGAATCATAATCCGCTAAAAATTCCTCTACTTTCTCCATGCGGATTGAACTTTCAGCGCCGGCGATAACCCGGTAGTCTTTTTTGAAATAGGTATCAGTTATATCTTTGAAGGCGGTGACAGAAGCGGATAACCGCTCCGCTGAGGCAGAATGGAAATCAATCCCGCCGCCTAATGGATTATGAACGATACAAGGCGCGGAATCTGCGTTTAGTTCCCGTGGATCTATATCGTCTCCGCTGAGACGGTTTAAATTCCGGCCGATGGAATCGAGGTCATCCCAGAACACTATCCCATTATATAGATTGAAGATATTAGCAGAGCCGGATGATTGCCGGATTAATAATAAATCTATAGAATTCAGTTTCTTAACGCTGATTTGCGAACGGGGGTCGAACTGGCGGATGGAGGTGATTTCATCGCCCCAGAATTCCAGTCTGACCGGCGCTTTGAAACTGTAGGGAAAGATATCGAGTATTCCTCCCCGCAAAGCCGCTTCACCGCAGCTCTCCACCTGCACTTCCCGCCGGAATCCCGCATTCATCAACTTTTTCAGCAATTCCATCGGTTCAACTATTGAACCCAGCTTGAAACGCAGGGTATTGGCTTTGAGAAGACTGATGGGGGGAAATTTTTCCAACAGCGTTTCCGGGACGATGACGAGTATGCGGGGAGGCTGTAATGCGAATTTTTTGAAAGTCTCAGCGCGGTGATGTTTAACGGTATCGGGGGACATACTTCTGCGGAATACATTCGCTTCCGCCGGCAAAAAACAGACCTCTTCCGCGCCAGCCAAAAAGTATAGATCATCCAGCAGACTTTCCGCCCGCTCCATATCGGAAACCGCGGCGGTTATATTTACTTTAGCGGATAATGCGGCGATCACTAAGGAAGTCATGGAACCCTGTAAGCCCGAAATGACAACGCCGCCCGGCTGATTCAACTGAGATAGAAGTTGAATATAGGGCGGTGAATTTTCGATTATGTTCAGCAGTCCGCCGCTCTTCATAGACTGACTTTCCCATGATTATCCGCCAGAGTATCCAGCGCGGTGCGGTAATCGATATTCAGGCTCTTCATATATATCGCCGCCTTCAAATCCCATTCGGTAGTATGCAGTAATTTCTCCGCCTCCGGTTCTTCGATATTAAGGGCGAGGGAGAGGACTCGCACCGCCCGCAGTTTATCATCTTCGGAAACAGGATTCAAATCCACCATCAAATTGCCGTATAATTTTCCCAGCAGCGCCATCGATGCGGTTGAAATCATGTTCAGTATCATTTTGATTGCGGAAGCCGCTTTCAGTTCAAACGCGCCAGCGATAACTTCAGGCCCCGTGTCGAAATTAATTAACGCATCCGGTTTCAAATCCTTGGAGACATAACCTCTGCTTATCAGTACCGTAGAGGCTTCCAGTTCTTTAGCGCGCAGTAAGGCAGTCTTGAGGAAAGGGCAGGGGGGATAAATCATGATACCGCAGACCGCGTCATCCCCGTCTATATCTAAATCATCGATAATATTCAAAGCTGATTTGCTGTCTTCGGAGGCATGATTAATATTATTCGTGAGAGCGGATTCACCTCCGGCGATTATACCCATAACTAAATTATCGGGAGTGTTAAATATAGTCCGGCAGCTGACCGCTTCGAGGACTCCCAGCCTCCCGGCGGTCCCTTCACCTACAAACACTAATCTGCCGCCCATCGCCAGGCATCGGGTGACAATCTCTACCGCCCGCCCGACAGCGGGTATCGCACTTTCCAATATCTTGGATAAATTAGCGTCTTCCCGGTTCATCGCCGATAGCATATCAATGATGGACATCCCGCTGAAGTTTTTAGTATCGGGATTGATGTCGGTGTGATTAAGCAGTCTTTTATGTTCAGATTTACTCATAGTGATTCTTTTTTGATTACGATTAACTTACCGGAATTTATAACATCATAAGAAACAATATCTTCACTCGTCATGCTAATATCATAATTCGCAGCTGTCCAAATAATTAATTTTCCATCAGCGGCGAGAAGCGGATTAAGCAGTTTTATCATCTCCTGCGGTCTGCCAGCCGCGCGGCTGGTGATAATATCGTATCCGCCCTGCAATTCTTCCACTCTGCCGTTTATAACATTGAAATTTTGAAAACCGAGGAGCTTCACCGCTTCTTTCAGAAAGAGGCATTTCTTACGATTTGAATCACATAGGTCGATTACTAAATCCGGCCTCATAATTCTTAGGGGGATACCTGGGAAACCTCCCCCGCTGCCGGCGTCAAGACATCGGGAATTGATTGGTATCAGTTCTAATTCCAGTGGTTTCAAAGAAGGGATGAAATGCTTTTTCCACAAGTTTTCCACATCCCTTTTCGACACCAAATTCACCCGTAAATTCCATAATTTAAGCAGGCTTTCATAGTGTTTGTAGGAATCGATTATAAGACTGAAATCGACCGTATTAGAGAAAGAATATGCCTTGTAAATATTTAATAAATAGTTATATAGGTATTTTTCCACAGGTTTATCCACAAAATATCAACATCGAAATATTGACGCGCTTCTTCAAATTGTTGCAGCAAATAAATTCCGTTGTATATAATTAAATCGTCGAGGAGTTTTCCACAATGTGTAATAATAAATGGTGATGCAGGTCACACGGTTGCGGTATTGTGAAATCCGGTTATCCCGTTTGTTCAGCCATTTATTGGGCAGGTTACAAACCTGCCCCTACCAAAGGTTATTGTAGGGGCGGGTTTTTAACCCACCCTTAATGAATAATAAGATTTCCTGACCTAAATGGATAACCGGTCGTGAAATGTTCCACATGGAACATCGCCGCGCTTCAGATAGACCGCCAGCACTGCGGTGTCCGCCGGAGTGACGCCGTAAAGCCTTGATGCCGCTCCCAAAGACGGCGGATTCACTCTCTTCAAGTTTTCCCGCCCCTCCCGCGATAGGGCGGGAACACTGTCAAAATCAAATCCTGCCGGTATCCGCTTCCGCTCCATCCGCCGGAATCGTTCCACATCCGCCGTCTGACGATTGATATATCCTTCATACTTCACCGCGATCTCAGCCCCCTCCAGCACTTCGCGGTCTTCATTCATCAAATCATTTAAGGCTGGTATAGTCTTGATCTGTTCCCGCAATTCGATTTCGGGCCGCCGCAGTAGCTCCAACGCCGAATAAGTCCCTTCTTCCAAGCTTATTTTAATAGACTTCAATCTATTCAAGACATCATCAATCTTTAAATATTTATTTTTAATTTCTTTATATATATCATCATTCAGAAGTCCGAATTTTCTGCCGAATTCACCGAGTCTTTTATCGGCGTTATCCGAACGGAGTGTCAAACGGTACTCCGCCCGGGAGGTGAACATCCGATAAGGTTCGGGAGCTCCTTTGGTGATTAGATCATCTATCATCACACCGATGTAAGCCTGCGAGCGGTCGAGTATGAAAGGCGGTTCACCTTTTAGCTTCAACACAGCGTTAATAGCCGCCATTAGCCCCAATCCCCCCGCTTCTTCATATCCCGAAGTCCCGATAATCTGCCCGGCGAAATAGAGATTCTCTATCAAGCGGGTTTCCAAAGTGTATTTGACTTGATTAGGCGGAAAGGCGTCATATTCAATCGCATAGCCCGGGCGGAGCATCACAGCTTCTTCTAATCCTTCAATAGTATTAAGCGCCTCCTCCTGCACTTCCACCGGCATACTGGTGGAAAAACCGTTCAGATATATCCAGGGATGATCCCAGCCTTCGGGTTCTACGAAGAGCAGATGCTTTTCCCGTTCGGGAAATTTCACTATTTTTGTTTCGATTGAAGGGCAGTAACGGGGGCCTATGCCTTTGATTGTTCCATCGTATAAAGGCGCGCGATCGAGGTTCTGATGAAGGATCTGATGTGTTCTGTTATTAGTGTATGTCTTATGACATAACAGCTGTCTGCCGGTGATATCGGAATTTTTAGTTCTCCGCGAAAAATAATAGGGATCTTCATCTCCCGCCTGCGGCTCCATCTTACTGTAATTAATTGATTCTGCGAGCAGTCGCGGCGGAGTGCCGGTTTTAAGCCTGATAATTTCAAAGCCCAAATATTCAAGCTGGCGGGATAGACCGATGGAAGCTTTCTCGTCCCATCTTCCCGATGCCCGCCCTATTTTACCAGTGTGAATATATCCCTGCAGAAAAGTTCCTGCGGATAGAATCACGGCTTTGCCGGTGATAACTGCGCCGTCTTTAAGTTTAACTCCGCATGTACTGCCACTTTTCACTAATATTTCCGCCGCTTCGCCTTCGATTATCTCCAATCCTTCGATCTGAGACATTCTCTGCGACATCAGATTTTCATACAAATTTCTATCGACTTGCGCGCGGGGCGACCAGGCAGCGGGTCCTTTCGACCGTCCTAATATTCTGAACTGTACCGCAGCGGAATCGGAGATATATCCCATTTCACCGCCGAGGGCGTCTATTTCCTTCACTAACTGCCCTTTGGCGATGCCTCCCATTGCAGGATTGCAGGACATCCGGCCTAATTCGGTTTTGTCGAATGTTACTAATGCGGTTTTACATCCCATGCGGGCGGCGGCGGAAGCCGCTTCGCATCCGGCATGACCACCGCCAATCACTATTATATCAAAATCGGACATTAAATATATTTAATCTGAAAATAGGGTCTAGTTCATTGTGGTGTCGACTCTCCGCAGTCGACACCATACATAATATAAACAATATCTTAGTGTCATGCGGGGACGCATGACACCACAAATATCAGGGAATGTAGGGGCGAACCCATGTGTTCGC
>JADHWD010000079.1 GCA_016783645.1 bacterium | reverse complement strand
AAGCATGAAAATCGGATTACTGGCAGGCGGGGACGCCTGCCAGCACAGTTCCTGGTGGTGTCATGCGTCCCCGCATGACACTAAGACATTGTTATTATTATGTATGGTGTCGACTGCGGGGAGTCGACACCACAATGAAATAAACCCTAAATCCCAGCCCCTAGACCCTATTTTCAAGATAAACCCTCATGCGCCTTCGGCGCACCACCAAGCATGAAAATATTTTTAAGGGCGAACACATGGGTTCGCCCCTACAGCCATATATTTATTTGTAGGGGCAGACCTGTGTGTCTGCCCTCCTCATGTTCCCGTCAGGTTTCAAACGCAGAGTAACCTGACGGGTAGAGTAATGTTAAGAGCGGTTAAATCCGCCGGGTTACGCCCTAAAACGGGCTTGAAACCCGGCGGGAACGGAATAGGTTGTTTCCAGATGAAGATTTGGATTGGTAGGCGGGGGGTTTATCCCCCCGCACAATATGTCGGGGGACAAGCCCCCGACCTACCAATTGATAATGTAATTAACCTTAAAAGACAGTACACCTAGACCCCAGCCCCTAAACCCTTTTTTCAAAGTTATATGATAAACCGAAAAGAAGCTTTACAGTTAGTAGAGAAAAATGTCTCCAATCCCAATCTGGTCAAGCATATGATAGCGGTTGAAGGTGTGATGCGCCGGCTGGCTCAGCATTTCAACGAGGACGAGGAATTATGGGGAATGACCGGATTACTGCACGATTTAGATTATGATTTGACGGTGGATGATTTTTCCCGCCATGGATTCGTAACCGAAGAACTTCTTCAAGGAGTGGATATCCCGCCGGAAATTATCCGGGCGATAAAGACTCATCCCGGACATCTGCCGGCTGAGAGCCTGATGGAAAAGGCGTTGTACGCCGCGGATCCGGTATCGGGTTTAATAATAGCGGCGGCTTTGATGCATCCTACAAAAAGATTAGCCGAACTCAAATTGAAATCATTGAAGAAGAGATATAAAGAGAAGCGTTTCGCCGCCGGAGCTGACCGGGAGCAGATAGCCGCCTGCAGTGAGATGGGACTCGAACTTGAAGATTTTTTACGGTTATCTTTGGGGGGTATGACCGCTTTAGCGGATCAGCTGGGATTGTAAGCCGGTGAAAAGGTTCATCACTGAAATAGTTCTTATATTGATTTTCGCTGTCAGCGCCTTGCCCACAGTGAACGGAACGGCGGTGAAAAATTGCGGGGTTTCTCCACAAAAACCGTTAATAAATCACTGTGAAGATCGATATTTCGCTAAGGATAAACTTTACCATTTCGGAGTGTCAGCGGTATTATCCTTCGGTTCATATTATGTTTACCGTGAGGGATTGAACAATACGGAGAGCGGCAGTTATTATTTCAGCGGGGGTTTCACAATTTCCATCGGGGCGCTTAAAGAGTACTACGATTCCCGCCATCCGGATAATCACTGCGCCAGCTGGAAGGATTTCATAGCCGATATCGCCGGCGCCGCCGCCGGATTAAGTTTAGCCTATCTTGTCTTTGAAAACTAAGGGATTATTGAACAGTTTGAAGGAACTCATCGGGGCATTTCACATTCATTCGACCTATTCCGACGGCAGCTGGGAGATTCCAAAAATCGCTGAAGCGGCGCAGGCGGTCGGGCTGGATTTCATCGTGATGACCGACCATTTCACTCTGAAACCGCGGGAAGACGGTCATGAAAAATTCTATGGAAACACCTTAGTTCTGATAGGTTATGAGATTTCCGATCATCAGGATTGGAACCATTACCTTGTTCTGGATACCGATACATACATCCCCGGCGGCGGGCGGGCTTTTGAATATATCGATAAAGTGAACGAAGCGGGCGGGATCGGAATTATCGCACACCCGGATGAAAAGAGGAATACGCTGAAAGAGTATCCGCCTTATCCCTGGACCGAATGGGACTGTCAGGGTTATCAGGGGATAGAGATATGGAATCAGCTTTCCGAATGGATGGAGGGATTGACCCGGGCAAATAAATTTTACCGCTTCATTCATCCCTTGAAATCCACTATAGCTCCCACTGATGAAATTCTGAAACGCTGGGATGAAGCGAATTTGAGTAGAAAAATTATCGGTATAGCCGGAATAGACGCTCACGCTTTCCCCTATAAAATCTTGGGGCTTTTCAAGACTCATATATTCCATTATAAAGTGATGCTGAAATCGCTGAGAAATCATCTATTAATAGAAGAGCCTTGGAACCGTAATGATTCAGAAAAAGCGCGGCGGAATGTGTATAATGCGATCCGGTGCGGCAGATTGTTTTTCAGCAACTACCGTCAAGGCGACGCCCGCGGTTTCAGATTTGAAGCCGAATCGCGGGGTGGAACATATACGATAGGTGATGAAATCACTGGGGAGACGGTTAAGTTCAAGGTGAAATCGCCGCTGCTGTCGAAGATAAGACTGATTCACAACGGCCATCCGGTTTGTGAGAGGATAGGAACAACATTAGAATACAGGACTTTTACGCCTGGAATCTATCGAGCGGAGGCTTACCGTAATCACCGAGCCTGGGTGTTCACTAATCATATCCGGTTTAAACGGATTGTCAAATAAAAATTGCGGGAGAAACGACTATGATGGATACTGAATCAGTCAAACAAGCGATTAAAAAACTTATTGATAAGTATGATCGGATAGTTGCGGAGAACAAGGTCCTCCAATACAATGAAGAGATGACTAAAAAGGACTTCATTCTTCCGCTCTTTCGAGCTTTGGGATGGAACACTGAAAATTCAATTGAAGTCACCGCGGAAGAAAAAATCTCCAAAAAAAGAGTCGATTATGGATTTAGGATTAACGGAGTTCCCAAATTCTTCTTGGAAGCCAAGCCCTTAAAAGCTGATTTAGACAAAGCCGAATATGTTTTCCAAGCGGTCAACTACGCTTGGCACAAGGGGTGCGTTTGGGCGGTTCTCACCGATTTCGAAAGCGTAATAATCTTAAATGCGGAATGGAAAACCTCTCATCCCCGGCAAAACCGCCTTAAAACTATCCCCTGCCAAGAATTTTTAGATAGGTTCGAGGAATTATGGCTTTTATCTAAAGAGAGTTTTGAACAAGGTTCAATCGATAAAGAAGCTGAAAAATGGGGAAAGAAGACTAAAAAGATTTCCGTCGATAAGCAGCTTTTGGAGGATTTTAAAAGATTCAGAGAATTATTATCCAAGAATATAACTAAATTAAATCGAAGCAAAAACCTCACGGAAGAAGATTTGGACGAATCAGTCCAGCGGATTTTAGACCGGTTGATATTTATCCGGAATTGCGAAGACCGGGAGATGGAAGCGAAAACGCTTATCGCCTGCTGCCGGGAATGGGAAAGCCGAGGCAAGGGGCGGTTAATAAAGAGTATAAGAGAAGTATTCGCCTATTTTGACCAACAATATAACAGTGAAATTTTCGTCAATCATCTTTGCGATAGTCTGGATATTGACAATGAAGTTTTACATGAGATAATCGAGGGGCTTCACTTCACCAAAGACCAATCCGCTTTCTATGACTTTTCCGCTATCGAAGGGGATGTTTTAGGCAATATCTATGAGCAATATTTAAGCTATATCTTAAAAAAAACCGCTAAAAGAGCCCGCCTCACCACTAATAACGCTCACCGCAAAGAACAGGGTATATACTATACTCCGACTTATATCGTCAATTACATCGTTAGGAATACTCTGGGCGAACTGCTCAAGAATAAAAAGATAAGGCCTGAGAAAATCAGAGTCTTAGACCCGGCCTGCGGTTCCGGCTCATTTTTAATTAAAGCCTTTGATGTCTTGAATGAACATTTTTCCAGCAGCGATAAAAACTACAATCAGTCAGAATTCGATTATAAAACGGCAATTCCATTCACCACTAAAGCCAAAATTCTGCAGAATAATATTTTTGGGGTCGATTTGGATCCGAAGGCGGTGGAAATCGCCCGCCTTAACCTTTTACTGAAAATTACGGAAAGAGGGCAGCGGCTCCCTTTGCTCAAGCAGAACATCAAATGTGGGAATTCTTTAATCGACGACCCGGAAATCGCCGGATACAAAGCCTTGAAATGGGAAGAGGATTTCAAAGAGATAATGGGGGAAGGCGGATTTGATGTGGTGATTAGTAATCCGCCATGGGTATCGATAAAAGGAAAACATAAAAGTATCGATTTATCGAATGAGGAATTAACTTATTTTTACCAAAAATATCAGTTCAATAGATATATGCCAAATATTTATGAACTATTTATTTGGCGAGGTCTATCTTTATTGAAAGAAGGTGGATTTCTCAGCTTTATTGTAACAGATAGACTTTGCGCAAACCGGCAGTTTATCAACCTTAGAAAATACATTATTGAAAATTTCTCTTTAAATAAACTATGGTTTAAAGTGCCCTTTCCCGCCGTAATCGCTGACACTGTAATTTTTGTAATTGAAAAACAGAAAAGAAAGAATAACATAGTAGAAGTTACTGATTATAGAAATAGCTTTGCTGCAAATATTCCTCAAAAAATATTTCAAGACTCACCTGACCATACGTTTTTCTATATCTGTAAAGAAATCTATGATATTTTTGAAAGAATTAAATTATCTAATGATACATCACCTTTAGACAAAATAGTCCTGACGACTTCTGGATGTGGAGCTAAATCATCTGAAATAACTGAACAAAAAATCAACGACAGCCAAATTAGAATTCTAAAGGGAGAATCAATATCGAGATATAGAATTTATAAGGACTTTTGGTTCGAATTTGATAAAAAGAATCTCAGCGGCAGAACAAGAGATGAGAGGAAACTTGGGAAAATATTTAAAGTATTGTTGAGGAAAACAGGAGCCAACCTGATTGCTGCATTTGACGATTCTAAAAGATATCCGGAACAATCACTATATTTTGCATACACTGAAAAAGACAATGATAAAGACACTCTAAAATATATCTTGGCGATTCTAAATTCAAAATTAATGAACTGTTATTATGGAAATTTCGCCATCACCAATAGAGATTCAACACCACAATTGAAAAATGTGGATCTAAATACTTTTCCAATTAAGCAAATTCCAAAATCCCAACAGCGCCCCATAATCAGCCTTGTCGATAAAATGCTCTCCCTCAATCAACGCCTAAACCAAATCGGCGGTAAAAAGACCGATGAAAGAGGGAGAATCGAAGAAGAAATCCAGAAAACCGATGACGAAATTGATCAACTTGTCTATAAGATTTATGGTATTACCGAAAAAGAAAAGAAGATTATTGAGAAATCGTGACATTTTAGTTGTTTGACAAGGCAGGATTGAGACAATCCTGCCTCCACGATTGCTGCTCTTTTGGTGGAGTCGGGATTGTCTCAATCCCGACATTATGTACTTCACAAAGCTAAAATATTATTTATATTTAAAGATGTCTGACCATATTAAAGAATTCTGCGGCGTGTTTGGGATTCATAATCATCCCGAAGCCGCTCATATGACATATCTGGGATTATTCGCGCTGCAGCATCGCGGGCAGGAGAGCGCGGGTATTGTCTCCACCAACGGTAAAAATTTCTACTCTCATATGGGTGAAGGATTAGTTTCGGATGTGTTCTCCAATCCTAAAGTGATTCAGGCTTTGGAAGGAAGTATCGCAATCGGACATAACCGCTATTCGACGACCGGCTCCTGCGGCCTTCATAATGTCCAACCTTTATTGGCTCGCATACAAAGTGGTCCGATTGCAGTGGCGCATAATGGTAATTTAGTCAATTCCGCGACATTAAGGCGCGGTTTTGAGAATAACGGGGCGATATTTCAGACGACCACCGATTCCGAAGTGATTCTGCATCTGGTGGCAAGATCAAAACATAATTCGCTGCCCGATCGAATTGCCGAAGCCTGCCGCCAGCTTAAAGGAGCTTACTCGTTAGTTTTCCTGTCCCCCGATTCGCTGATAGCGGTGCGCGATCCCAACGGATTCAGACCGTTAGCGCTGGGTAAGATGGCGGGTGTGCATGTGGTAGCGTCCGAATCCTGCGCTTTCGATTTAATCGGAGCGGAGTATGTGCGGGATATTCTGCCCGGTGAAATGGTGATTATCGATTCGCAGGGATTGAGAAGCGTGCATTTCGCACCTTCGGAAAGAATCACACAATGTATTTTTGAATATATCTATTTTTCCCGCCCGGATTCGCGGATATTCGGCGATTTTGTGGATAAGACCCGCCGCAAGCTAGGTAAAAATCTGGCAGAGGAATATCCGGCTGAGGGGGCGGATATGGTGATTTCTGTGCCGGATTCTTCCAATACCGCCGCTTTGGGATACGCTCAAAAATCGAATCTCCGTTTTGAGATCGGCTTAATCCGGAATCATTATATAGGGCGCAGTTTCATTCACCCGTCGCAATCAGGAAGAAATGAATATGTCAAGTTGAAATTCAACACGGTCGGCGGAGTGCTCAAAGATAGAAAAGTAGTTGTCGTTGAGGATTCAATCGTCAGAGGCACGACATTACGCAAACTGACAAAGTTATTGCGAGCCGCCGGCGCCGCGGAAGTGCATATCAGAGTATCATCACCGCCTATTAAATATCCCTGCTTCTATGGCATGGATTTTCCCACTCGAAAAGAACTGATAGCTCATGACCGGACGGTGGATGAGATTAAACATTTCCTGAATGTGGATTCATTGAATTATCTGTCTTTAGAGAAGATGTTAGCTTCAGTCCCGGAGGAATATGGCGGCTACTGCCACGCTTGTTTCGACGGCAGTTATCCTATTTATGTCGAACCGGAAATCTCTAAAAATTATCTAGAGACCGGTCCCGCTCTATTGAGAGTATAACCGAGAACCGAACTCAGAAAACCGATTTCCTAATGGGGGAATAATTGCAGACGATATGGAAAATACTTGATTATTTTTTTCTATTGCGGCCGACGCTGTTCTTTCCGTTATGGACGATAGTGCTGGCGGGCAGGTATATCAGCGGTTCCGGGAGTTCTTTATTCACTGTATTTTCAGCTTTCGGAATTCTGATGGGTTCTGTCTATGTGATAAATCAGATATTTGATATCAGAAGCGATAAAGACAACCGCAAGCTGTTCTTGATCGCCGATGAGTATATTTCGATTAAGGCGGCTTCGATTTACGCTGCCATTGCGGGTGCGGCAGGTATTTTCGGTTTGTTTGGAATCGGGACTGGGTACGGTATTATCGCCCTCCTGTTTTTTCTCGCCACCGGGATATTTTATAATATTTCACCTTTCAGATGGAAAGATAATCCGATATTAGGTCCATTGGTATCGGTTTTTGGCGGAGCGGCGGCTTTCTTTTTAGGCGCTTTACCGGAATTCAACGGGGAAATCATTTTGTCTTCTTCACCATATCTGGCGGCTTTCTGCGCAGTATCGATTCTCACTACCGTGCCTGATATGGAGGGTGACGCTTCTTCCGGGAAGCGGACTATAGCTCTGCAGATGGGCCCCGGGGCGGTGAGCATGCTGGCGCTGATAATGTGCGTCATCGCGGCTCTGTCCGGCTGGAGATTGAGTGACCGCTTGATATTTTGGCCCGCGCTGATATCAATTCCCATATTCGCTCACGCCGCTCTCACTAACGGCAGGAAGAGCGTGGTTTTAGCGATTAAGTTTTCTATTTTCAGTCTATCACTTGCGGTTGGATTTCGATTTCCACTCTATATTCTATTAATGGGAGTATATTTTTTATTCGCCCGCTGGTATTATAGAAACCGTTTTCAGATGGAATATCCCAGTTTCAAGATGGAGTATCAAGTTTATCAGAAAAAATAATGTTATGAATGAAAATCAAGCCGTTGCCGCCAGCGCCGATTATATTGAAGTAAAGCGGAAGTTGTGCGATTTCTGCGGCACCTGCGTCGCAGTATGCCCGGTGGACTGTATTTATCTGAATGAGCATGATATAATCATTGACCATGATGTCTGTAATCTGTGTATGAACTGTGTGAAAGTCTGCCCTCTGCATATCATATATCATGTGGAGGCGCGGATTTGAAATTTAGTGATAAATATGATGTAGTGGTTATCGGGGGCGGTCCAGCGGGTTCAATCGCCGCCCGGACGACAGTTGAAAAGGGTTTGAAAACACTGTTATTGGAAAAGGACCGCGATTTCGGCGTGCCGGTCCGCTGCGGTGAAGGGATCAGCCTCCCCGGTATGAAAAATTTCATCGAACCCAATCCCAAATGGGTGGATAATTATCTTGCGAGAGTCAGATTCATCGCTCCGGACGGCACTGTGCTTCCGATCAACCTGATTGAGACGGGCTGTGTATTGAACCGGAAGGTGTTCGATTTTGAGCTGGCTCGGCGGGCGGCTGAAGCGGGCGCGGAAGTGCGGAACCGATGCTGCGCCACCGGATTGGAATACAACGCTAATGGGATTACGGTGAAGTTTGAACATGGAGATGAATTATTCAGTGTCAAGAGTCAAGTAGTTATCGGTGCTGACGGAGTGGAATCCCGGGTGGGACGGTGGGCGGGGCTGGACACCAGCCTGCCCCTCGCAGATGTGGAGACCTGTTATCAAGTTACCTTATATTATAAAAGCATCGAAATCGAATACTGCGATTTTTATTTCGGCAATACAATCGCCCCGGGCGGATATATTTGGCTATTCCCCAAGGGAAAAAATTGCGCTAATGTGGGAATAGGGATCGCCGGCGATAGAGCTAAAGATAAATCTCCCGAATCATATTTGGAAGATTTCATTGAAAAAAGATTTCCCGGCTCTTCGATTCTAAGTTCGATGGCGGGTTCGGTGCCTTCGAGACATATTTTGAAGAAAATGGTCACTGACAGGGTGCTTATCGCCGGGGACGCCGCTCATCAGGCGAATCCTTTGACCGGCGGCGGTATATTATCGGGGATGTGGGGAGGAAGGTTAGCGGCGGAAACGGCGGTCGAAGCGTTTGAAAGCGGCGATTTCTCCGCGGCGTTTCTATATCGATATCATAAGAAATGGTCTAAGAAGGTCGGGGAAGAACATAACCGTCATTACAGATTGAAGAAGGCGGTGCATAGGTTGAGCGATGATGTTTTCAACCGCACGGCGAAGATAATATCCGATATGGAATTTGAAAAACGGACTTTGCAGAAGATATTTCAGACCGCTTTAGCCCATGAGCCCGGATTGATTATCGATATATTTAAATCGTTTCTGTATTGAGTTTGCAAGTTTGCAAGTCCACAAGTCAGCAAGTTAAAATGTTCTCTCATTCCCACGCTTCCGCGTGGGAATGCATACCAACAGAACATTTTACCGTTCACAGCCGACTGTCGATTATTTTCAAAGTAAACCCTCATGCGCCGGCGGCGCACCCCGAAGCATGAAAATATTTTTAAGGGCGAACACATGGGTTCGCCCCTACAGCCATATGTTTATTTGTAGGGGCAGACCTATGTGTCTGCCCTCTTTGGCATTTTCTATTTTCAGATTAAATCCTCATGCGCCTTCGGCGTACCACATAGTATGAAAATAGAATTTTTGTCAATTGTCCGGATTCCCGCCTGCGCGGGAATGACGGCGTTCCCTCTCGTTCCCATGCTCCTGCGTGGGAATGCATACCAACAGAACAGTTTACCGTTCACCGTTCACTGTTTACCGTCGACTGTAAACTGTCGACTGTCGACTATTTTCAAAGTAAACCCTCATGCGCCTTCGGCGCGCCCCGAAGCATGAAAATAGAATTTTTGTCAATTGTACGGATTCCCGCCTGCGCGGGAATGATACCAATGAAGCGGGTTGTACTAATGGAACTAAACCCTAACCCCCAGCCCCTAAACCCTATTTAAAGATATGGAGAGGAAAAAAGAACTTTTTAAGACTATCCGGAAGCTGACTCCGGCGGAATGTCTGCGGCAATTAACAGCGGCGCCAAATCTTATTTCGATATCCCGTCTGCTGTTACTTCCCGCGCTGGTTCATTATCTCTATAAAGATAAAGTTATCACTTCCGCGTTGATATTAGTAATTATTTGGGTGACCGATTATGTTGATGGTCTGGTTGCCCGCAGATTCCGCATGAAGACAGATTTGGGATTGATACTCGATCCGGTGGCGGATAAAATCACCACTACCGTCTTATTGATAGCGCTGTACTATATGCGGGGCTTTCCGCTGTGGATAGCTATGGTCATGATCGGGCGGGATGTGGTCATCATCACCGCCGGATATTATTTGTTGAACCATGAAAGATTGATGCAGTCGGATATATTGGGAAAAATGACTACGGTTTTAGTGTCAATCATTGTTTTTTTCTATATGATTCACTGGGAAGAGACCGGCAGAGCGTTAAGTTTCCTTCTGCCGTTTTTCATAGTGGCGACTTTGACCAGTTACGGTTTGAAATTTTTTGAGATAATGAAACATAATACGGGGACACATAGTTAAACGGGTTTACTTTGAAAATAGGTTTAGGGTTTAGGGTTTAGTTCAATGTGGTGTCGACTCTCCGCAGTCGACACCATATATAATAAATACAATATCTTAATGTCATGCGGGGACGCATGACACCACACTTACATCCGATAATGTAGGGGCTGCCCTCGCGGCCGCCCTTCCCCGAAGGGGAAATACATGAATAGCCGTAGGTAAAACCTACGGAATTAGAACATCAATCCTGACGACCCTGAAGGGGTCGAACTATTTTCACGCTAAGTTGTCGGCCGTACGGTTGATGAGGGTTTACTCTGAATACTTGTCAACTTGTCAACTGGCAAACTTATTTATATACAGGAGTCTAAATGACTGATCAGGATAAAGAGTCCACGAAAATTTCCGAATTGATCGGATACGAAAAGAATAATGTTTGGGATAAATTGGCGGAAGGTGAAAAGGAATTGATATTTGATTTTTGCGGAGACTACAAAAATTTTCTCGATATTTCCAAGACCGAACGGGAAGCGGTGAAGAATATTATTTCCTCAGCGGTTGAACGAGGATTCGCTGACATCAATCAAGGTGAAAATAAAAACGGGAAATATTATTATAATTACCGTGGGAAGATTGCGGTGCTGGCGAGATTGAACGGGAACAGTTTAGCCCGGGGCTTGAAAATTGTAGCAGCGCATGTGGATGCGCCCCGCTTAGATTTGAAGCAGAATCCGCTGTATGAAGAACAGGATATCGCTTTATTGAAGACTCATTATTACGGCGGAATCAAGAAATATCAATGGCTGGCGAGACCTTTAGCCCTGCACGGCGTTTTTGTCCTAACCGACGGTTCGATCAAAGAGATTACCATAGGCGAAGATGATAACGATCCAATTTTTAGTATCGATGATTTACTGCCTCATTTGTCCCGCAAGTCGCAGGAGAGTAAGAAACTTTCGGAAGTGTTCATCGGGGAGAAGATGAATATCATCGCCGGTTCTATTCCTTTGGAGAACAAAGAGGAGAAGAACCGTTTCAAGATGGCGGTGATGAGTTATCTACATGAGAATTATGGATTGACCGAGAAGGATTTTTTATCGGCGGAGTTGGAATTAGTGCCGGCGGGCAAGGCCCGGGACTTAGGATTCGACCGTTCCATGGTGGCTTCGTACGCACAGGATGACCGCGTATGTGTGTTCACTGCGATGAAAGCGCTGTTCGATGTGGAGAATCCCAGCGAGAATATCCTCGCCTTTTTTATGGATAAAGAAGAGACGGGTTCTTCGGGAAACACCGGTTCCGATTCCCGTTTCCTGGAATATTTCACCGGGATGTTATTGGATACGATAGGCGAAGAAGGGAGGCCTTTGACGGTCTTAGCGCATTCGCAGTGTTTATCAGCCGATGTCAACGGCGCGTTGAATCCGGATTATCAGGATGTGCATGAGAAGATGAATGCGGCGAAACTGGGATATGGCGTATGCGTCACCAAATTCACCGGTTCCGGAGGCAAGTACAACACCAGCGACGCCTCGGCCGAATTTATGGGCAAGGTGCGGCGGATATTCGATGAGGCGGGTGTGGTATGGCAGTCGGGCGAACTGGGCAAGATCGACGAAGGCGGCGGCGGCACTATCGCCAAATTCTTCGCCGCTTACGGAATGGATGTGATCGACTGCGGGACTGCACTGCTGTCGATGCATTCACCTTTAGAAATCGCCTCGAAGGGAGATATTTGGAACACTTATAAGGCGTATAAGGCGTTCTATGAGGCGGGGATGTAGAAATATTTGCAGCATATGAAGCGGATGGAATAAGATTCACAGCAGATTAAGCAGATTGAGCAGATGGAACAAGATTCACAGCGGATGAAGCGGATGAAGCAGATAAATAATTAGAAAGGGAAGTAATGGAAATACCTGAGGAAATAAATAAACTGACATACCGCATTATCGGAATATGTATGGAGGTTCATAATAATCTAGGACCCGGTTTTCCGGAAGAGTACTATCAGAAGGCTTTGGAATATGAATTCGAAACGCAGAAAATCTCATTTGAGT
>JADHWD010000078.1 GCA_016783645.1 bacterium | reverse complement strand
CCAAGCATGAAAATCGGGTTTCTGTCAGGCGGGGACGCCTGACAACACAGTTTTATCAACCGATTCCGGACAAGCCGGAATGACGGTGTTTTTTACTTGCCACTTGCTACTTGTAACTTGCAACTCGCATCTATTTTCAGATTAAACCTTAAAGTCTATCGCATTCCTTATTTGTAAACCAGTCGGAGTTTCTATTACAGACCTCTAACGAAGAACCAATAATACACATTGGCGACAATAGATAATTGCGCTACCATGCCGATTATTTGGCTGGCGAGGTACCAGGCGGAGCCTGATACGAGGATGGTGTCTTCGGGTTTCAGTTGTGGTATCAGCCTGATATCTCCCGTCTTTAGGAATTTTTTGATATTAACTTCTATCACCTCGGAACCGCCTTCGCCGGTGCGCACCACTTTAACATTATCCAAACGGGATTTATCGGCGGGACCTCCGGCTAATGATATCAAAGTGATTAAATCCGTAGTTGTAGGCACGAAATACTGACCGGGTTTCTCAACTCTACCCCAGATATTCACTTTCATCATCAATTCGTTCTCTTCGCCCACATAGTACTGCGCGGCGCGGGTCATGTTCGATGTCGAAGCTTTATATGATGAAGGTTCACCCGCTAACGCAGATGCAGCAAAGATAAAAGTTAAAGCTGTTGATATTATAACGAAACATATTTTGCGCAATATAATAGCTCCTTATTATTCGATTTCAAAAATATACCATTTGGATTCCCCGCCGGAATATCGGATCACATCAGGGAAAATATCCGGACTGTCCAAATATATCGGGATCACATCAATCCTTAATTTATAAGTTCCCGTTGTCAGCGGCTGAGCTTGTCCGTTATTATTATAAGCGGCTTTGAAGGGGTCGGCCAGATTATATTCGGATTTCAGCCACATGACCGTATTATCTGGATGCCGGAGTACTCTGATGAAGTAATTGAAACTCACTCCGGGATTGAAAGGATAGGAGCAATTGATTGTATCGGTTCCGGTAGTGTCGAAATATACATTTATAGGTTTGGGCAGGAGTTTATAATAAGCGGTGTCGGAGGTTTCGGATAAATTATATTCGGTATCATAAGCTCTCAAATAGTATAAATAACCCCTGCCGAAACCGGTTAATGTGCTTGGCGCGACCTGCGGGTCCTGATCATAAAAATACTGAGATTCGCCGGGCAGAAGTTCTTCCAGGCTGACTATATCCCTTTGGGTGAATCCGTTCATCTCTCCGTTTTCAGTGGTGTCATCTTCCCACAGCCGCCATATTTCATAACCCGCTAAGTCTTCTTCCGAACCGCGGCGCCATTCTATTCTGATCCAATCCCATTCCGGGATAGCGTCGATGCCGGTTTCGACCACAATTATTTCACTGCTTTTTTCAATTAGAATCGGCGCGGCGGGAGGGTCAGTGTCTTCGCCGGTGGTGTCTACGCCGCAGCCATAATACAGCATCGCCGATGCCGTTAAAAAGATAAATATTGTTTTCCACATAATCCGTTTCCTTCCTTCATTTGATATAGTATTGGAAAGACAAACGGTTGACCACACCCAGATCGGTGTTGATGAAACCGTAATCTAAAGCGAACTGTCTATATCGTCCTCCGGCTCCGAAAGTCCATCCCCGCCATTCCTGTCCCATCCTGAAAGACATTAAATTATGATACACGAATTCGGCGCCCCATCTCGATTCATTTCCCCAGCGCCGGTCCGTGTCATAGCTGAAATTCAGGCCGCAGTTGTATTTTTCTATATGATGCAGATAAGCTATACCGGTTTTAATGTTCGCAGGGATAGCGTCGGAATTTTTTCCTCCCCAGTCTATTCCTGTTTTGGTGAAATCCTGGTAATTGAGCGCGAAACAGACATCACCTAAACCAGCGCTTCCGGCTAAATGATCCAAGTCAAAACGGATTTGCATACCGGCGTCCAGCCCTAATCCGAAAGCTTCGCTGTTATGCAGGGACTGCCGTATCATTTTAAAATTCATCCCGATGGGGACTTCTATGGGAACCTCGAAATAACTCCAGCCCAAATCGAGATTGAACCGGTTCATTTTAGCGAAAGTGAAGAAGAAAGCATCCTCGCTATCAGAGAAGTAACCGGCGGGATAACCGCCCATCGCCTGAATGGAATCGCGGCGGGTATTATAACTGAGTCCGTCCAGGTTGGGAAACAGCGGTATATCCGGCACCGACAGCCTTATCCAGTTCACTCCGACCACCGCTCCGGTGAAAGGCATGCTGAATCCGATATGATGATAATTCGCCAGATTAGAACCCAGCCCGCCGTAGAGGGGGGCGAACATACCGGAGAATTGGATCTTATCATTCCGCGAATATCCCGCGGGATTCCAGTAGAATCCGGAGCCGTCATCGGCGAGGGCGCAGAATGCGCCGCCCATACTGCAGGCGCGGCCGCCTAATCCTATCTCCAGAAACTCACCTGCGTACTTCGCCGCCCAGGCGTCAAGCGCCAAAATTGCCAATATCGAGACTGATAGTATGTATTTTAATAGTCTGTTTATCTCTCTCAAACTCCTAACTATATCCTGAAAATAGGGTTTAGGGGCTGGGGTTTAGGGTTCAGTTCTTTGTTCTGGCAGGTCTTGCACGCCTCAAGCGGGTGTGACCTGCCAGTATTCCAATATATTCTTGTAGGGGCGAAGCATTCTTGCTGCGGTATAACTTTATTTCATCATAGAGTCAGAATGCTTCGCCCCTACTGCCAGTATTCCCCGGTTTCGGAGAAACCGGACTGCCTTTACTTGAGCCTTAAGTCCTGCGTCCTGAGTCTTCCTGGATCCTAAAGCCTAAAGTTTAAAGTCAAATGTCACATATATGAAGTAAGAATTTATCATCTCACTTTCGCCATCTTTTTCAGTTTCTCTAATTTTTTACCGCCTTTATTAGCGGTGACACGATAGAAATATACTCCGTTAGCCAGCACACTGCCATCACAATCTTTGCCATCCCAATATATTTCGTTATAATTCACCCTGGCGGGTTCGATTAAAGTCCTCACCAGCCGCCCGGCGACAGTGTAAATTTTCACGGTCAAATCGCCGTCGGGCTGGTCAGTCAAATTGCAGGCGATATAAGTATGATTTTTAAAAGGATTGGGATAATTGCCGATGAACTGGAAATCGAAACCATCAGCCACTTCAACTTGAATAGATATAGATGAGCAGTTACCGCTCATATCGCTCGCTCCGAAGGTTATAGTATGTTCTCCGTGCGCGAGTTCTTGGTGGATAGTTGTTGAAACTGATCTTGAGTTATCTAATATAACCGGAGTTGATAAATTTTCCATCTCAAGAGTGTCATCGTCCAGCGCCGCCCATAATGAATTAGGATTGACGCCTCCGACATCCTGAAACAGCGCGGCGATACGCGGTCTGGACGGCACATAACCTCCGGAGGAATATAGCTGGCCGTCAATAGTAATCTCGGCAAATGGACCGATATTGTCGAAATTGCTCAATAAAGCGAATTTTCCGAGAACCGCTGTCGAGGAAACGACATAGTACTCGCTTGAAGATACAGGTTCATAAGACGCCGGCAGTTTCACCCAAGCCTGACTGACCGGATGCCATCGATGGATAGCCCCTGAAGAATCAACCATTCCCGGCTGAGGACTTGCTATCAGGCGTTTTATGATTAAACCATCGGCGGTCAGCAGGGTATCGGGATGTTTGGTCATCCAAATATTGATCCCCGTTCCTTCATCATAGAAGCCTAATGACGCTTGATTCACTGCCGCTAAATTGCTGTCGATAGCGGCGGCCATGAGGGTGGAATCCGACACAGCTCCAGGCTGGACTGTAAGAATATAATCATGGAAATGGAAATTCAGTTGTTCATCCTCAAAATTACTTCCGAGGGCGGGACTCACATGCACCCGGTCAACGGTTATATTCAAATCGGCGGTATTATTACCGGTATCGGAGTCGTCTATCAAATTATCCGGATCGATGACTATGTGGACAGCGTATTCACCCTCTTTAAAGGGAGGAATCACCGTGGCGTATTTGGGAATCGAATCGGAAATATCATAGATCCACACATTACCGATAATGTCGTATTTGAGTTTGGACGAACCGGCCCAAAACTGCACCAGCGCGGAATCTACGCGGTTATCGTTCTTTCCTAAAATCTTAGCGGTGAGTTCCAGCTGTTCCTCCCCGCCGAAAGTGACAATACCGGGATAAGTTTCAAGATCGGGTCTATGATCGTAAATTTTTTCGGTTTTATATGGGCTTTGAGGCGTCTGCGAGGATACAATATTACCTAAGCTGTCTTCCGCTATGAAATAATAACGGATGAAATAACCAAGAAGCTCGGTGAAAGGCGGCAGAGTATCGGAACGCCAAATGATATCTTCAGTATCGATTCTATTTAAGTCGACAGAATCAGGCGGGAGATAAGGTTGTGTCGAGGGGTCCTCGATATAATACACCGCTTTAGCCCATACGATGCCCTGTCCGTCGACTATTTTAGTGTAAAAATATATCGAATCCGCGGTAGTGACTGTATCCGGAACAATTTTGGCGGAATCGAATACTGTCGTAATCATAAAATCTTCGATGGTATAGAAATCGGCGAATAGATGTCCATCTTCGCTGTTCTGCGGATTCCAATAGCTCACCCTGAAAGTTCCGCGGTGAGGGAAACCTACCATAGTGGTATCGATACTGATAGAGACATTATTATTAGTGAACAGAGCGGGCTGGGTTTGCCAGACGAGATTTTGCCGGAATATGGGCTCCTGATCTTTGTTGAATATCCTCCCCACCGCATAACCGCTGGGGAAGGGCGCCTGCGATTCTAATATGATAGTATCTCCGCGGGAAATTATAGGATTCATCTGGATTTCATTCCGGTAAAGGGGCGTTTTAATTTCTAAGCCGGGATCGCCGAGGAGTGCCATTGTGTATAGTGTAGCATGCGCATTGGCGTTAAAATCGAAATATGCGCTGAACTGCCCCTTAACCGCGAGATACATCACTTTTGACAGCCATACTAAATCGCCTTGCGTCAATCTCTCATTAGACTGCAATAGACCTACCATCGCTTTCTGCAGTGCATGCCCTTCCTCGAACCATCCTGTCCCGGTGGAACCGTACACTCCGATTGCGCCTTCATTGGGGGCGAATATGAATTCCTCACCTAAAGTAGTGCGGGGTTTGATGTCATCGTATGAGCATATAAAACATGTGAAATTGGCGATGAAAGGATAGAACCCCTGATTATTCATATTAGCGACATCCGCCAGGGTGAACAGGGCATTATCAGCCCATATCTGCCCCGCGCCGTGGCCGTTATAATTGACCATACTGACGCCGGAGCGGAAGAATTCCTGCAGTTCGGGCGTAGAGCCATTGAAGGGCGAGGTTAAATCTTCTACCGATTCCAGTCTTTCGGGGAAGAAGACAGGAGGCAGCAGTTTGATGCATTCTTCAGATAAATCGCTGAAACTAGAGCCGAATCCCTGCGCGTTGCCGGCGATGAAAAGATAGCGGTTATGCCATTCGCCGGGTTCAGGGGATGTTTCATATTCAAAGATTTTGGCTAAGTAGGCTTCTAACTCGGTTTCAGTGCGGGCGGGGATGCGTCCGATGGTCATTTCCGGCACATAATCATCGCCGTCGAAGATAGTGAACCATACATCGGAAGCGGCGCTGCCGTAACCCTCTGTCTGCATGTAATATGAGGGCACTAAATTTCCGCCGTTGCCGAAACGGTTCTTCTGATCCCAGGAACCGTCGCCGACGATAATAACTTGGAAGGGCTGAGGTTCCATCCAGTTGTAATAAGCGTATTTAAGGAATTCACGGACTGATTCCGGATTTTGGATGCCGTAATTGAATTCATCAAAAATATCCGATACATCTACGATAACAGCGCCTTGTGAAGCGCGGCGGCTGCGCAATTCCGAAAGCGCTTGATTATCCAAAAATTCTTCGCTGGTGATGATGATATATCCCGCTTGATTAGCGGCGCTCTTCAGATTTGAAGGAGTGTCGAATATATAAAAATCCGGTGTCTTGATATTGTCAGCCGTCAGCGCAACATATTCTTCATCGCCGAAAAGCATGTCTTGAAAATGCAGGGTATATGTATTCGATTGATTATCTAACTCCATTTCATATTCAACTAAGCGGGAAGAACCCAATTTATAGAACAATATATCGGGATTAGCGAAATTTTTGATTTCAAAATCATAGAGGCATTCGGTGGGACCATCATCGGGACGGGTGAACCTGATCCAGCCGTTATCGGCGTAATATTGACGGAGGTAGGTCAATTCAAACCAATTCAATAGGACAGTGTCATTTGAGCCGGAGGGAGTATCGCCGGGACACAGGATAGTAAGAGTGTTATTACCGTGATGCAGAATGTTATTGGGAATGCCTTGACTCCCGGCGGTTTCGACCATCCATAAATTCTGCCCCACCCAGGGCCATTCTCCGTTCACCTGCATCCCCGCCTGCATAGAAGGAGTGGTATAGCCGTTGAAAGTCATCCATACATGATGCCGCCCGGTGGTTTGATTTAATGGATATGAAGTGACAGGATAGGTCAATCCCATCATCGCCACCTTCATCTGCGCATATTCTACCGAGGTGGATTGGGGATAAGGGATATAAACATAATAATTTTTAGATTCAAAACCATCAATGCCGGAGTCGTAGTACCAATGGTCGACGATGGAATCCCGCGGCACTTGAGTTAAGCGGTTATAATTGTTATCCGCTTCTTCATGAATCGTGTAATTGTAACTATAGGGATGATAATATAGAGTATCGGCCAGGGTGACGATTTCCACTGTTTCTTCGATCATATGCGCGCCGGGCGCACCGCCCCATGACAGCCAATATATATTGACATCAGACCAAGGGTCGGTGTACATTTCAGGATGTTCCGCTTGATAAGTCTGGCGGTTGGGCACACCCCAGAAATCGAAATAATCGCCGGGATCGAAACTGCCGTCCCCTTCACCATAAACATAGATAGGAATATTTTGCCCGAGGCAGGTCAGGGCGAGGTTTCTCGGATCGCCGAATATCCGCACATCGATGCCGGAGTCGGACAACGCCTCATATGTCACCCGATGCAGACCTTCCTCGGAGACGCCGATTTTGATGCCGGAGGGAGAAGATGATACGCTTTGTGTCTGAGCGTACACACCGGTTGAACCGCCGGAAATATTTTGCGCTGTCGAAGGATAAGAAGCTGTCTGCGGCATTTCGCTTAAAAGCGCCTTCAACACCCGTTCAGCCGAACCTGAAAGGGGCTGCGAAGGCTGAACTAAATTTTGATCCACCGTGAAATTGATTCTGAGTTTCAGGGAACGGTGGTATTTTACTTCATTTTTAACCGGGTTATAGTGAAGAGGCAATACTAACAGTCTCATCAGCTTTCTTCCGCGGAAAGAACCTATCGGGGCAATTTCAGCGGTTTTTCCGGGGAAAAAAGAATCATGCTGATAGACCGGGCTGTCAGAGACAGTCATACAATCATCAAGTTTCGCCGGTATTCTACCGCAGTTATGGATGGTATAATCTTGTGAAATTATATTGACAGAAGCGGTCCCCGGCGGAGCTTGGAAGATGTGAACCGATGCCGGGAGGCGGGGTTCACCGGATTCGGTGATATAAAACATACCCGCAATATAGGGCAGACTGTCATTCCCCGCTTTCCATTCCAATGCGCCATAATCCAATTGGATAGTTAGATGATCCGGAGCTATTTCCAGCACCTGCAGTCTTTCGTGAGGATGTATGACATCATCGGCCAACGCCGCCGGCTGAGCGCCGAAGGCAGTTATGGCATGAATTTGCCAAGCTAAAAGAAATATTACAAGCAGACGGATGGTTGTTTGCATCAAATTTACCAAGTACAGAAGCTAAAATTTACTTTGAAAATAGGGCTTAGTTCAATGTGGTGTCGACTCTCCGCAGTCGACACTACACAAATATCAGGTTGTAGGGGCGACCCTTGCGGTCGCCCTAAGACTATTTTCATGCTTCGGGGTGCGCCTCCGGCGCATGAGGATTCACTTCATAATTCCTTGTTCCTTGTTCGATATTCGATATTCATTCTTGTTCTGGCAGGTCTTGCACGCTTTAGGCGGGTGTGACCTGCCAGCATTCCAGGTTTCAGAGAAACCGGGCTGCCTAAAGTCCAGAGAC
This sequence comes from bacterium, assembly GCA_016783645.1. Lineage (GTDB taxonomy): Bacteria > Electryoneota > Tariuqbacteria > Tariuqbacterales > JADHWD01 > JADHWD01. Next base: position 4,302 of record JADHWD010000078.1, on the reverse strand, counting down.
CAGATAGTCTGTCCGAGAATGTAAATAACATCTTTTTGTCATTGCGAGCGAAGCGAAGCAATCTCTCTTATTATAATGAGCGACATTAATTTTAATCATTTAGTAATCCCCCCCTTCCCCCCTTTAGTAAAGGGGGACTAAGGGGGATTATAGTCATTGTAAAACATACTATCGAACAAGCTATAATGTCGTTTATTATAATAATCAATTAGTGAGATTGCCACAAGGCTTTCAGCCTTTCGCAATGACATTCTCGGACAGACTGCAGAGCCCAAAGCCGTTATTTTCATGCTTGGGTCCCACCGGCGGGACTCCAGTCACCTGAGTATACCCGATTTTCATGCTAAGTTGTGCGCCGCAGGCGCATGAGGATTTATAACTAAAATTCATAAAAGAGAAATTTAACTATCTTTATCAATATTGTCAAATTCCCGGCGATGTCCACAACAAAATTTCAACTGTAACGGGATCGTTTCCATTTTGATTTTTCCACCATCTCCAGTGAAGTTTTCGTTTCCGCTTTGAATTTCTTGAAGAAAAACAGGAGAATGATAAACACTTTACGGAAGAAGAATCTGTGCCAGGGTGTAGTTCGGAAGAATCTTAAAATTCTTGCGGGATGCAGGTAAAAACGGCGGTAGGCGTAATTGACTAATTTATGAAGCTTGTCATCGGGAATTTTACTAATGTTGGAACCCAAGGCATAATAATGCGTGAGGGAAGTGTCCGCTATTTGGTATCCGGCTTCCTGCGCCTGCCGGAATATCTCAGTGTTGGGGAAGGGTGTGAGGATGAAGAAAGAAGCGGTGGACAGTTTGCTGGAACAGGCGAAATCGATGGTCATCCGCGCCTGCTCTTCTGTCTCATTTAAGAAACCCAATATGAAGAAAGCGCCGACGGATATTCCTTCAGAAGCGGTATAATCGATGGCATGGCGGGCTTTCTCTAAATTCAGATTCTTTTTCATCTCCTTCTGTATTTGCGGCGAGCCGGATTCGACCGCGAATACGATGCGGTAAGTCCCCATCGCAATCATCAAGTCGATAAGTTCATCAGGGGCGCGGTCCGCCCGCAATCCGTTTGGAAAGCTGAAACAGAGATTCAGCTTCTCGTCTATCACTTTCCGGCAGAATTCCTTCGCCCTTTCCAAGTCCAGATTGAACACATCGTCGATTATCTCAATCTCTTCTACACCCTTTTCATGTTTTAGATAGCGGACTTCCTCCATCACATGTTCCACCGATCTTTGCCGCAGTTTCTTGCCGAATAAGTTGTGGCAATAGGTGCATCTGTAGGGGCAGCCTCGGGTAGTTAAGATCGGGGCGGAACGGGTTCTCTTCACATGCAGGTTCATGGGTGTGGGGCGCTTCTTATTGTAAAAGTAGCGCTCCAGATCGATTAAATCCCAAGCTATCTGCGGTAATTCATTCAAATCATCGATGAAATCCTCCTGCCCATGAAAAATAATCTCACCGTCCCGCTTATAAGCCAATCCTTTGAATCCGTCAACTTGACGGTTATCCTGCATAGCGTTCAGCAGGTTGACGATTGGTATTTCGCCTTCACCCGCCACGCAGTAATCAATACTACGGTTCTGCAAGGCGTCCTCCAAATCGCTGGTGACATAAGCGCCGCCCATCACCACCGTTATATCAGGGAATCGTTCCTTAATCACATTAGCCGCATGATGCCCTTCCAGCCGTTCCATGGTGAGGGTGGAAATACCGACCACATTCGGGCGGATTTCCTCAATCTTGCGGCGGAGCATATCGTCATCAGCGCAGGCTTCGCGCCCGTCATAGATATAAGCTTCATGGGGGCTATTGGAACGGATATAGGATGATAGCGCCATGAGTCCGATGGGGGGAAGCACGGTGTAAATGCCGGAGTCAGGCCGGTAAAGCAGTATTTTCATGCTGGGCTGAGATTGTGATTACGCGCGAGTGATTTAAATCAAAATTAAATTTACGAATAATTGGTAAAATAGGCAAGATTAGAAGGGTGATTAGGTGATTGGGTGAATTAACTGCGGATAGACAGGATTTACTTTGTCATTCGTCACTTGTCATTAGTATTTCGAATTTCGGATTTCGATTTTCGAATTTGAATTTAACAGGGATATTCAGGATATATAGGATTTTAGATTTGTGATTTTAGATTTATGATTTTTTCACTGGTGATGATGGTGATAATGGTAATAGGAAATAATTCACAAGCTATTAAAGGAATTAAAGCGATAACCACCATCATTACCATTATTACCAGTGAATATTATTCCCCCATCCCCTTACCCTTGACCCGGAAAAAATACCGTGCTGCCGCCTCTCCGCAGGTGGCAGCTAAAGGTGTCGACTGCGGAGAGTCGACACCACACGCAATTTTTCCCAAAATACTTGACATTTACATAAAAAAAGCATATCCTTACACATTAGAGGAGACCCGCTTAGAACTGCCCGCATAAATATTTACATATCATTAATTCTCCATATAGGAGGAGATAAAGTCATGAGATTCAAAGACCGTTCGCCGCCGATTTGAAGAGATTCACAGCGAATTAAGCAGATTAAGCGGATTTCTTGTGTTGTCGGCTCTCCGAAGTCGACACCATTTATGCATTCCCACGCTTGAGCATGGGAACGAGGAAAAATAGCATGGCAGGCGAGGGATTATCCACCCTCCTGCTAACAATAATACAAAGAGATCAACCATGCGAGTAAATAGCGCTTCTGAAATTGCCCAATTGAGTACGCCCGAAAAGATCTTGTTAGTTGAAGATCTGTGGGACAGTATCGTTGCGGATGAATCCAATGTTCCTATACCGCAAAGCCATGTTGACGAATTGGACAGACGGTTAAAAAGCCATGAGTCCAATCCCGGAAATCTTCTGACTCTCGAGGAACTCCAGACAAGGATAGAGAAGCGGAAATGAGATATACTCTGCGCTTCCTTCCCCAAGTGGAAGAAGATGTCTTTGCTGATTATAGATGGTACGAAGATAAAGCATTGGGGCTCGGCGGGGAATTTCTTCGGATGTTCTATGCCTGTGTTCAGGGAATTACAAGGAATCCACTACTCTATTCAAAGGTGTATTACGATTTTCAACGATGTCTGCTCAGACGATTTCCATATGCTGTTTATTATAAGATAAGCGGCAGTGAGGTTATTGTATTCGGATTATTCCACTGCGCGCGCGATCCGGGCGCTATCATAGCTAAATTACAGGAAAGGTAACAATTTAGTTGTTTATAAAGGCAGGATTGAGACAATCCTGCCTCCACGGTGGGCGCTTTGCTTGTGGAGTCGGGCTACTGTATGGTGATATAGCTTTAATTGCTTTAATAGCTTGTGAATCTTTTCACTCCGCATTTGAAAGCCCTGAAAAAAAATTTGCAATTTTTTCCCAAAAATACTTGACATTTAGAAAAAAAAAGCATACCCTATCACATTAGAGGAGACCCGCTTAGAACTGCCCGCATAAAATGTACATATCAATATTTCTCCATACAGGAGGAGATAAAGTCATGAGATTCAAAGACCGCTCGCCGCCGGTATAAAGATTCACAGCGAATTAAGCAGATTAAGCGGATTAAAAGTGAACGCAGACCATAAAGAGATTCACAGGTCATTAAGGTAATTGAGGTAATTTCAATCCTCTCCTATTTAGTTCCTGTCAGGTTTCAAGGACGAAGTCCGTAACCTGACAGGGAAATACCTGCTCCTTTACATCTCCTGCTTAAGCTTGAAAACAGGATTAAAGTAAAGAATAATATTTCAAATAATTTTGAATGTTTAATTCAAAATTATTCCGTATTTAAGTGAATAAATATTGAAATAATGTTTTCTACTATTTTTAGATCTGATTAATAATTATCAATTTCAACTTCTTTTACTATAGTATTATAATGCTCTTTATCACTGTTTTTAATGCTATCCATTATATTTTTAATTACATCTTTCATCTCAGGAAATTCCACATATCTGATACTTCTTTCTAATTCACTATGATGTGAATATACATTTATAAACCTATAAACTTTATCACATATAGTTGAATCAGTAATAATTTTATCTAATTTACTTTTTAAATCTCCACGATTTGGTATTTTAAAAAGTAAGAAGGCTTCTAAAAATCTTCTAGCTATATGTGGAAGCATAAAATAATGTGGCTCATCCGGATAATGAGTAGTTCTGCATGTGCAGGTGGTATAATCTCAGTTTGAAATAAGCCATGTCCCTGAAGCCATAAACTTGTCTTTTCAAGGTCTTGATCTTGTTGTTTATCCCTTCGACTTTCCCGGTAGT
>JADHWD010000077.1 GCA_016783645.1 bacterium | reverse complement strand
TCGGAAATGTTCGACCCCTTCAGGGTCGGTTATATTTGGTAATTATTTCCGTGGGCTAACGCCCACGGCTATTCAGGTATTTCCCTTTCAGGGAAAACAAACTCGACCATATAATCGGAGTTCAAACATCCCTGAAGGGGATGAATATGAATAGCCGTAGGTGAAACCTACGGAGAAAAAAAATCCTAAAATTCCAACCCTGAAGGGGTTGAACTATTTTCATGCTTCGTGGCGCGCTGCCGGCGTATTTTTTATGTGTCGCAGAGTCCCCGCACTCTGCGAAAATCTTTTAAAATACAAATACATGCAACAGAGTGCAGTGCCTCTGTTGCACATGTAAATATAATTAATTACTCAATTTACTGTGAATCTTGAATTCGTTAAATTCGTTGTGAATCTTTCTGCATTCCCACGCGGGAGCGTGGGAACGAGAATAAAAAACCGATATTGTAGAGACGACCCTCGCGGCCGCCTTTGAAACTATTTTCATGCTAAGTTACACGCCGCAGGCGCATTAGGGTTTCATCAACCATTATTCGACTGCTTTTCCACATTGGGCCTGCCGATGCAGTAATGCTTGAATCCCATCTCCTTGACTTTCTGCACCGATAAAATATTCCTGCCGTCGAAGATGACCGGCTTTTTCATGATATTTCTCATCGATTCAAAATCCGGCTCCCGAAATTCGTTCCATTCCGTAATTAAAATTAAAGCGTCAGCGTCTTTTAAGACTTCATATTGGTCTTCAACATAAGTGATTCTATCGCGGAAAATCGACTTTGCGTTTTCTAGGGATTTGGGGTCATAAGCCTTGATTTCCGCGCCTTTCTCCAGTAATCCGTTGATGATGTCGATGGAAGGCGCTTCGCGCATATCGTCGGTTTTAGGCTTGAAAGCCAGCCCCCAGATTCCGAAAGTGAGTCCTTTGATATTACCTTGGAAATGGTTAAGGACTTTCTCAATCATAACCTTTTTCTGCCGCATATTGACTTCATTGACCGCTTCTAAAATCTTCATCGGTGAATTATGTTCTTTAGCGGTATGAATCAAAGCGCGGATATCTTTAGGGAAACAAGAGCCGCCGAAACCGACTCCGGGAAATAGGAATCTTGGACCGATGCGTTTGTCAGAACCGATTCCCAGCCTGACATCGTTGACATCGGCGCCGATTTTTTCGCAGAGGCTGGCGATTTCATTCATGAAAGTCACTTTTGTGGCGAGCAGCGCATTGGCGGCGTATTTAGTCAATTCCGCCGAACGGACTGACATCACATTTAAGGGGTAACCGGTGCGGAGGAAGGGCGCATATAATTCCTGCATCATAGCTTCCGCTTTGGGAGTGTCTGCGCCGATCACGACACGGTCAGGTTTCATGAAATCATCGACCGCCGTCCCTTCCTTCAAAAATTCCGGATTTGACACTACATCAAATTCAAATTCAGTCAATGAAAATACAATTCCCCGTACTTTATCCGCTGTCCCCACCGGGACTGTGCTTTTATCGATGATGATTTTATAGCCGTTCATAGCTTTAGCGATATCCGCCGCCGCATTCATCACCGCTTTCAAATCCGCGCTCCCGTCGATATCGGAAGGAGTCCCCACCGCGATGAAAATATATGTCGATTTTCTCACTCCTTCGGCGATATCAGTGCTGAAAATCAAACGCCCCTTCGATTTGTTCTCTAAAAGCATCTCCTTCAAACCGGGTTCATAAATCGGCAGTTCACCTCGATTTAACCTCTCGATCTTGGATTCGTCAATATCCACGCAGATTACATTATTGCCCGTCTGTGCCAGGCAGGTTCCGGTCACAAGTCCTACATAACCTGTGCCTATGACGCATATTCTCATTATGAAACTGTCTCCTGATAGTTTGTTTCAAGTATTTATTAAAAATAGGGTTTAGGGGCTGGGGTTTAGGGCATAAGCGCTTAATTAAGACAAAAATCACATGATGTAGGGGCGAAGCATTTTAAGGTAATAATAAAAATATTAATCACTTATAAAAAATGCTTCGCCCTGTAAAAACATATAATACGGCTTATTTAAGCACTTATCTGTACTGACAATTAAAGTTGTATTATAATTAGAGAGATTGCCGCAAGGCTTTCAGCCTTTCGCAATGACGCTCAAGCTGTGCTATAACCTCGAATGTCAGTACGCTTATCCCCTAGACCCCAGCTCTTATCCTCTATCTCTTCGGCGCAGTGAAATTCCAATCTAAGTCGAGCCGCGCGCCCAGCCTCAGTAGATATTTCTCCTCCGTTTTCCCTTCCTGGTGATAATAGTTATCATAGAAATTATATTCGCCCCGGAAATAAAAATCCCAGTTATGATTGAGATGATACCATAATTCCAATCCCGGCTGGAAACGGTTTTCCACTATACCTTTGGGGAAGGATTCATGATAATCATCGGAAGCGTAGAATGAGGTGTCGAATACGGCGCTTATGCTGTCTATACCTTTGCGGATGAAAGTGAAATCCGCCTTGACCTGCAGTTCCGGCGTCACCCATTTTGAAATTTCCGCCATCCATAAAATGAAATCGTTCCCTTCTGGATGTGCGATAGGTTTATTCCGGTGGAGGAATTTTTGGTCAGGCTGCAGCGTATTGTATGTTCTGGGAGTGATAGCCGCATGTTCGATTCCGATTTCCATACCGTCAATCCCCAATGGATCAGCTTTCCTGAAACCGAACAGCCAGCCGATTTCCGCCGGCTCCTGTTCCGCTAATGTTTTTTTATCGAACTGCATATCGTCGATCATCACCTCCCCGTAAATTTCCCATCTTTTTCCGGGAAACCATAGGAAATCGGCGCAGATTATGGTATTGCCTTCGCTTTTATAATTCTGTTGTTCCCCGTGATAGAAGATGAACGGATTGAGATATTCCCATTCGAAAGTGCGGTCCGCTCCGCCGTATAACACCGCTTCGGATACTCCGGCGTATAAATTCTCCGTTATCCGCCAGTCGATGCGGTGGGAAGCGAAATAGCGGCGGTGATATATATTATCCCAATAATAGGGATCGCCCGCCGGTAAATCGGGATCGGCGCGGACCGAATATCCGTCAAGCTGAGCGGCGGCGGAGGTGAAGGTGAAAGCGCCAAGCTCAATCTTCAAGCGCGCCAGATTGAAAGGCTGAGAATTATCGCTGAATAATAGATGACCGCTTCGGCCGGAACCCCAAACCTGATAATCCCGTCCGAACTGCAAAGTGAAATTGCGGTAATTCCCTAAAATATAAGCCTGTTCGGTATAGCCGGAGAAACCGCGCCAATATTTGCCGGTGTATTCCGGATCATCTTGAAGATTCTGGTCGAGGCGCATCCCATTGTATATAGTGATATGCGTACCGAAGGAATATCCCAGTTTACTTATCCCCTGCCAGCGGAAATCCGATTTATCATCTTCGGCTTTAATATCCCCGCCGAGGAGGAATCCCGCATGGAATTTGCGGTTGACCGGAATGGAAAATTCATCCTTCAGCATATTAAGAAGCTTACCGGCGGTTTTATCCTGCTTATCAGCAGAAGCGTTGACCGCCGCCCGGTAAATCTGATAACGGGTATAGGGACGGTTCTGCAGTTGAAGTTCATGCAGATATCCTCTGAGCGCCAGTTGGTCGATCACAGAATAAGCCCAATGATACATGGGAACCGTCTCTTGCGGGATATCGTTTGTTTCTATCCCAACAGATGAAAGCGGGGATGATAAAATCAAAGACAATAATAAGATGACCACAGGCGGGATTTTACATTTCATTACTGTTCTCCGACCAGAATGAATATGTGTCTTCCACCGATTTTTTCCATGGAATGCGGGGGCGCCATCCGCAGAGCGAATGGATTTTTTCATAAGAACCCCAGATATCCGGCATGGGTGAAGGTCTCAGTCTCGCAGGGTCCACTTCGATTTCGACGGGGATTCCTGAAGCGGAAATGACCTCTTTCAGAAGTTCATCGATAGAGATTGAACCGCCGCTGCAAAGATGGTAAACCCCCCCGGGCAAACCTTTTTCGCTCAACAGCCAGTATCCTCGCACGATATCGCGGACATCGGTGAAATCCCGCCGGGCGCTCAGATCACCCACCTTGATGACTTTCCGGCCAGGCTGTTCCGACAGCTTTGCTATCTGAGAGCTGAAATCAGGCAGAACGAAACCTAATGACTGGCGGGGACCGATATGATTGAAAGCCCGGGCCTCTATTACATCGAGCCCGTGAGTATGATGATATTGATATGTGAGATAATGAACCGTGACTTTACTGACCGCATAAGGATGCACCGGCCGCAAGGGCGCATCTTCATATAAGGGCAGTTCCTCCGGTTTGACGATACCATATACTTCACTGGATGTGATTAGTAATACTTTACTGTCGAGCTTCAATTTTCTGACCGCTTCCAGTAAGTTGATTGTCACCACAACATTCGCCATGAAAGTTTCCGCCGGTTCATCGATGGACTGCCGGACCGACGCCTGCGCCGCCAAGTGAAAAATCACATGGGGCTGTATCCGGGCAAGCGCATCCGCTATAGCATTGTAATCCAGCAAATCACAGACGATAACTTCTGGCTGGGGCTCCAGATTGTTCAGCCATCGATTGCCTTGCCGCCGGTCAAGACCATAGATCTGTGCGCCTTGTTCACTTGCGAATTCCGCCAGATGAGTCCCGGCGAATCCAGCTATACCGGCTATTAATATACGCTTTTTCTCATTCATGTTCCATATCTATATATTATATACGCTTCCGGGTTTGCTCACGATATCGACATGATTAACAAATTATCATTTTCACAAATTAATCCATTCTGCTTCAAATCATGGATTATATCAGCTTTGAGGATTATCGAATTGAAGCGGAAGTGGAAATTATCGGAACCGAAGTGGTGAGATCATCATGTAATTTACCTTGAAAATAGGGTTTAGTTCATTGTGGTGTCGACTCTCCGCAGTCGACACCATACATAATATAAACAATATATTAGTGTCATGCGGGGACGCATGACACCACACTTACATCCGATAATGTAGGGGCGAACCCATGTGTTCGCCCTTGATACTATTTTCATATTTCGGGGTGCGCCGCCGGCGCATGAGGGTTTACTCTGAAAATAGGGTTTAGGGTTTAGGGGTCAGGGTTTAGTTCATTGTGGTGTCGACTCTCCGTAGTTGACACCATACATAATAAAAACCCGTTCCCGCTGGGTTTCAAGCCCGTTTTAGGGCGTAACCCGGCGGATTTAACCGCTCTTAACATTACTCTACCCGTCAGGTTACTCTGCGTTTGAAACCTGACGGGAACATGAAGAGGGTAGACGCAAGGTCTGCCCCTACAAATAAATATCCAATATTGTAGGGGCGAACCCATGTGTTCGCCCTTGATACTATTTTCATATTTCGGGGTGCGCCGCCGGCGTATGATGGTTTACTTTTATTATCCTGAATATCCTGTATATCCGTAGTTAATTCTTTTACTCAGGTTTCGGAGAAATCGGACTGCCTAAAGCAGGCTGGCATGAGAGTAAACCTTGACTTAGTTGATGGTCGACAGCTGACAGTGAATAGAGATCAAATATCAAATATCAAATATCAAATATCAATAGGCTCCTTTGCCGGTGAAAGCGAAATATAGAGTCCGGACGATAATGACCACATCCATCAGGAATCCGCAGTTTTCGATATAATATAAATCATATTCGATATTTTCGTGTATCTGCTTAGCCCGGTCAGCGCTTATCTGCCATAATCCCGTGATACCCGGTCTGACATAAAGGCGCAGTCTTTGAACTTCATTGTATTGTTCGACAATAAACGGCATTTCCGGCCTGGGACCTACAATACTCATATCTCCTGTGAACACATTCCAGAATTGCGGCAGTTCATCCAGGCTCATACGGCGCAGATACTTTCCTATCCTGGTGATCCGCTTGTCCTGAAGAGTGGTCGGCGTCCAGTCGTAGGGATTGACTGAAGTCCACATAGTGCGGAATTTATAGAAGGAAAATTCTCTGCCTTTATAACCCACCCGCTTCTGTTTGAAAATCACCGGCCCAGGCGAATCAAGCCTAATCAGTAACGCTATCAGAAGTATAATGGGGGACAGCAGTATCGATGCGAATATTGCGAATATGAAATCGAACACTCTTTTGAAAAAAGAGTATATTTTTCCCACTGAAGGTTCTTTCACCGAGATCAGCGGAATGCCGTCGACGCCGGATACTCTGATTTTTTGAATCTTCAAATCGAACAGATTGGGTACGAATCTTAAATTAACCCCGGCTTTCTGGCATTTCAATATCGCTTCAGTGAACCGGTCGCGGGACAGCGATGTGATGGTGACAAAGACCTCATCTATCCGCATCTCCTTCACTAGCTTTTCAAAATCGGCGAGTGAACCTAATACCGGCAGGGAATAGGAAGATGCGGACGAACTGCTCACCACTAAAGTGCCGATCTTCTTTGGATTATCATCCATGAAACCTATCGGCAGATAACCCAGACCGGGCGAGTGGAACAGCCTTTTAATCAATAGATTACCGACTTCTCCCGCGCCATAGACTAATACCCGCGATACTCCTATCCCTTTTTTTAAAAGCTTCAGATGCAGTTTAAAGAAGAATAGACGCTCGAGGCTGACTATCACGAACATGAAAAATGCGCTGAAAGTGATGATCAGGCGGGAGAAACTGATATTTTTCATGTAGAATGTGAGGAAGAAGAATACCAGCAGACCGATTAAAGTAGCTTTGAATATCTTGCGCACTTCCTCGATATTTAAAATGCTGATCTCCTGTTCATACATCCCGACCATCTTGAATATGACCAGCATTCCCAAAACCGCGAAGACCGTCAATCTTTCATATAAACCGCTCGGTTGAGGTCCGACTCCTATGTCTATATAGTGATAAAAACTATAACCAAGGTAAAAAGAAGCTGTAACCGCAAGCACATCCACAATGACCTGAGCTATCTGGATAACTTCCGGGAAACCCTTGGATTTTCCGAATGTGGAGTTCATCTGGTTCATATTATCCGAGCGCCGCTATGAAGTAAGATCTTAAGTGAGACCGAACCCTTAAATCGTTGTAATTCAAGTCATTTTCATGACAAGATACTAATAATTGATTCTATATTAAATATATCGATATATTTCTAATCAATTCAATGATGTCCGTCACACAACCGTTCGATTTCCGTAATTTTTTCGATTAATGCGCTCCTTCCGCGCGGAAAACCGCCGACGGTGTGCTCAATATTATCGATAAATCCATCGTCAGGCTATAATTATCAATATAATACATATCCATCTGAACTCTTTCTTCATAAGAAGTCTTCTGCCGGCCGTTTATCTGCCAATATCCGGTCATGGAGGGTTTGACCGAAAGCAGTTTATCTTTATATTCGCCGTATTTATCCAGTTCTTCGGGACAGATCATCCTGGGACCAACTAATGACATCTCGCCCTTAAGCACATTGATCAGCTGGGGTATTTCATCGAAACTAAATTTGCGCAGAACCGCTCCTACCGGTATGACGCGGAAATCGTTCTCTAATTTATGCTTCTCTTTAAATCTATTGTTTAAATCCGGGTTTTTCTTGATGATACTTTCGGCATTGGGCACCATAGTGCGAAATTTATAAGCGTCGAATACTTTTCCGTTTGTTCCGACAACTTTCCGGCGGTATAAGACCGGCCGCCCCGATGTGATCAAGACCAACATAATGATTATCCCCGCCAGGGGGAGTAATATTATCGCCGCTGCCGATCCTAATAATATATCAAGCAGTCTTTTACCGAAGCGGCGGTACAGCATTGTATTAATGTATTTCAGCAATTTTCTTTATGAAATGATGAAAACTATTTAATACTTTATCCCTGGAATAGAAATTTTCCACATATTTTCGTCCTTTAGCCCCCAGACTCCGGGCTAAATCGGGCGAATCTTTCAATTTCAAGATACCTTCCAGAAGCGCAACCGGTTTCTCCGGCTCTACGATGATTCCGCATCCGGCTTCATTGATGAACCGCGCCGTTTCACTCTCACGATTGACTGCGGCTAAAATAGGCCGGCCGCTGGCGCAGTTGGTCATCAGCTTACCCGGCAGGCATATATCCACAACACTGCTGCGCTGGGTTATCACCAGCGCATCGGAAGCTGACAACAAACCGGGGAAATCTTCCGCCGGTTGTAATGGTAAAAAAATCACATTTTTAAGATTTCTCCGCCGGGCGTAATCCAGTAAGAACTTCTTCCTCGCGCCTTCGCCCACCATCAGAAATTTCACATTGTTTTTATTGCCGTTCTGGATTAATTCCGCCGCTTGCAATAAAGTTTCCAGCCCCTGCTTGTTGCCCATATTGCCGGCGTAAGTCACCAGGAATTCATGTCCGTCCAATTTATTCCGCTGGCGGAAATTATTAACCCGCTCGCCCGGAGTTATAACATCGATGTCGATCCAATTGGGCAGTAAAGCGGCTTTCTCAAGAGGCACATGCTTATCCGCTAAGTTCCGTAGATATCCCGGAGAAATCGCCACAATCCCATCCGCGTTCTTGTAGACATATCTTTCCAAGCTATAGAGCATATTGATGACCGCCTGATTATTCAGCATCCCTAATGCGATGGGAGTATCAGGCACTAAATCCATAATATGGAATATGAAGGGGCATTTCTTGAGGAGACTTAAAAAATTAGCGGTCAATCCGATGGTCAAGGGCGGTGAGATACAATAAATTATATCATATTTTCCGGTGAAAAGACCGGCGAAGGCGGAAGATAAAGTGAAAGATAAATCATAGAGAATCCGTTTGAAAGCGCCGGGGCTTTGAGGGATATATATAGGACAGCGGATGATCTTGACGCCGTTCAACACGGATTTTGGGAAAAATCCCTGTTTAAATCCCGGATACAGCCGCCATAGCGGATAGTGGGGGAAAGAAGTCAGGACTGTGACTTCCTCGCCCTGCTGAACAAGATATTCCGCTAAATCGCTGGTATATCCGCCCGGGCCGGTGAGTTCAGGGCGGTAGTTATTACTGATTAATAAGATTTTCAATTTAAATTGAAAATAATTTTACAAGTTTGCAAGTGTCATTCCCGCGCGGGCGGGAATCATCGGACAGAACATGTTCTGTCCCTGCATCATTTTCGTGCTTCTCTTCGTAATGCAGCTGAATGAGGATTCAGTCTATTTCTCTAAACAGCATACGCTTCTTTGATTATCCTCATCGCTTGATCGGCGGTCCTTCCCCAATTGAATTCTTTAGCTCTCGCCATACCTTTAGCGATTAAATCCCGCCTTAAATTTTCATCGGTCAGCAGTTTTGACAATTCATTCCTGAATTTTACGATATCATCGGGATCACATACAATACCGGCATCTCCCGCAACTTCAGGGATGGAAGTGCGGTCGGAAGCGATCACCGGGCATCCGCTCGCCATCGCTTCTAACACCGGTAGTCCGAAACCTTCAAAGAGGGAGGGGAAAGCGAATACCCGCGCTGATTTTAATAAACCGCGGAAATCCTTCTTCGTCAAATATTCTAACAAAATAACCTTCTCCGAAATTTCCAATGCCGCCGCTTCACGCTGATATCGAATTTTATCGGAATCTGGGATACCGGTGACGACTAAAGAACATTCTCCGCTTATATCCGGATTCAATCCGGCGAAAACCCGCATTAATCCGGATACATTTTTATGGGGAAAATGCCCGATGGATAATATATATCTGTCAGGAAGATGATACTTCTGACGGATTCCTTTCAGCTCCTCATGAGTGAAATTCTGTTGAAAAAAATCTTCAGAGACTCCGGCGTACACTACTTCCACTTTTCCTTTACATACCGGAAATTTGGCTGCAAGATCATCGGCGGTGAAGCGGGAATCCGCCATTATCCGGTCTGCGGATTCGCAGGTATGAGAATACAAGCGCCATTTGTATCTGTCATGCCAATAACCTTGGGAAAAATGAGTGAAATTTATATCGTGTATCGTGACCACAGAAGCGCATTTCATCTTCCCAAAAGGGAGCAGGGTGGCCGGATTATAATAAACATCGGGATTGAATTCTTTGAGCGCCCGGCGGACGATCAGATGTTCCTTCGGTATCCGAAAAAGCATCCTGGGATGCAGTCTGAAAGAGCGGATATCCGCTCCCGGAGCGTTCATTTTAAAATAATTCTCATTATCTTCCGCCGCTAATATTATCCAATCATGTTCAGGATACTTCTCCACCAGTTTGGGCGTCAGATTGTATACATAAGTTTTATTTCCCCCGGCCGGGGCGCTTTCTCTGTATCTGAGAACATTGATTAATATTTTCACCGCCCTAAAAGCTCCAAATACAATCCGGCGTATTTTTCAACCATGATATCCGATGTGAAGTCTCTTTTATATCTGCGGGCGGCGGCTTCACCCAGCCGTTTCCTCAATTCCGGTTCTCTGTGAAGCTGTGCTATCGCATCTGTTAAAGCTTCGGTGTCTCCCGCAGGGAAAAACAAGCCCTCTTCACCCTCAGTCAAAGCTTCCCGGTTTGACGGTATATCGGAGGCGGTTATCGGCAGTCCGGCGGCCATATATTCTAACAAAGTGATAGATAAACCTTCATACAATGACGGTTGAACCGCTGCGTCGAATGCAGGCAGTATTTTAACCGCATCTTCGATTTCACCGGTGAATATCAGACGATGCCGCAGGCTCAGCCGCTGCGCCAGATTTATAAAATCCGCCTGTTTCTCGCCGCCTCCGACGATCACTCCGTATATAGTATCATCCCTCTCGATTAATTTCTTCAAAGCGGTCAGGAAAGTTTCAATCCCTTTGAGAGGTTTTAATAGAGAAACTATTCCAATAAGGAAGCAATCAGCCGGGATATTATATTTATCACGGAAACGATTTCTTTCTTCCGGATTGAAATTTTCGTCTATATTCCTGCCGGCGTGAATCACCTGTAATTTTCCGGGGGAGACGGGCCTCTGTTTTAAGCGTCTTTCGAGCTGAGCATATGATACTGCAGCAACTTTAGCGGTGATCTGGTCGAGCAGATGAAAAACGAGCACATATCCCCATCCCAGCCAGGGTCTGCGCTGCGTCCATTCGCGGTGCTGATTGGGAATAGTGTGCATGGTATAGATAACGGGTATCCTTCCGCATAGGAACGCCGCCAAGCGGGTGAACAGACCGGCGAAACTGCCATGACAATGTATCAGATCATAATCCCCGCGCTTGATTATCCTCATAAGGCTGAAGAAGGCTCCCCAGCTCTCTTTACCGCGCATACGAAAATAATTCAGGGGTAGTCCCAGCGATTCCAGACGGTTTTGAAAGGGACCGCCGTAATTACAGGCGATTTCTATTTCAAATAGGCGCCGGTCTAACAGCCTGAGTAAATCCCAAACGACCCGTTCTTCGCCGCCTAAAGTCCTGAACGGCTCCACCATTAACAGCTTGACAGGTCTAATGGATTCCTCCCTGAATTAGACCGTAAGGTACAACCGCCGGACAAAATATTCCATACCAAAACAATAATATAAAAAACTTTTTCAACTTGTCAAAGTAATTTAGGTAGAATTTTCAAATTTTATCCGTTTTTCATCCTCAACCGCCGCTTCACTGAACAGAGGTGTGAGGAAAAATATGGCCAGGAAAGCCCAATGGTCCTTATTTGTCGTCCTGGGATGCACAAGTTCGGAGGTTATCAACGCCCCCACAAAAATAGCGGACAGGATAATAATGAAAGCGTACCTCATTGGATAATTATCCCGAATGCTCCAGATCCCATTGAATGATTTCCTGAATTGAAAGAATATGGAAACTAATATATATAGATAAATCAGCATCGCCGGGATGCCGCCGAAGGTAAGCATCTGCAGGAAACTGGAGTGAGCGCCTAGTTGCATCTCGTTAGTTTTTTGGAAGAATAGTATCCCGCCGCCTAAGGGATTCTGCAGGGCGAATTCAAATACAATGGGCAGCACTTCCTGGCGGGTGGCGACCGAAGTTTCCCGATGAAAGAATAAAAACTCATAGACCGGGACAATTAAAATAGGAGCCATCATTAATAAGACAAAAAGAGAGTACCGCAATTTATTATTGCCCAGCATCATGCAGATGAGAAATGAGATGAGAATGCTGAAATAAGCCGCCCTGGTATCGTTCATCACCAGCACTAAGAACATTAAAATAGTCGGAATCAGCGCCCATAGTCTATATTTAAGAGGCATACGGAAGAAGAAGATTCCCAACAGCAAAGCCAGCGGGAAGGTGAGATAAGAGCCGAAAGCGGCGGAATGGTTCATTCCCGCTAATGGACGAAGTGGAGCGTAAGGGAAGTTATAATTCAAACCCGACACCGCACCTTCCATCATCACTGTCTTCAATTTAGGCATACCGCCGGAGATGAAAGCGTACTGCTGATAAATCGCCAATAATGTCGCCAGTCCCGCCCCTATCATTATCATCTTAATCGATTTGGTGAGCTCCTTTTCATTCCGGATGAACTGCAGGAGGAGGAAATAGGAACAGATTTTAACTATAAAACTAAAGCTCAATCTCACTCCTTCAATGGTT
>JADHWD010000076.1 GCA_016783645.1 bacterium | reverse complement strand
TACTGCCGGTTCTGCAATAAGCACACAATACATAAAGAGACAAGATAGACAGCGGGTTGATTACAGAACAGGCCAGTAGCTCCAACGGTTAGAGCGCCGGTCTCCAAAACCGGATGCTGGGGGTTCGAATCCCTCCTGGCCTGCAGTTTTATATACAGGTCAATCAAGTTCGGCGAATATTATGATTAAAAAGGCTGTAACTTACATCAAGGATGTCCGCATGGAGATGTCGAAGGTGTCATGGCCCTCAAGGCAGGAACTACTCGGATCCACTAAAGTAGTTCTGATTCTCTCCGGTCTCCTCTCCGTTTTCATGTTCGGAGTGGACACGGTTTTCAACAATTTAATAAAACTCCTACTATGATATTGTGTGATAGTTCAATGATTTTTCCAGAGATGTTTCGCGGTTTATGAACAGCGTAGATTTTCAGAAGCAATGGTTTGTCGTGCATGTATTCACCGGCCAGGAAGAGAAGATCAAAAATTTCCTTGAACAGGAAGCCGTCAGGATAGGATTGCAGGACCGGATTGGGCAGATATTAATTCCCTCCGAAGAAGTGATCGAGATGCGTGACGGCAAAAAACGTTTGAAGAACCGAGTGTTTTTCCCGGGTTACCTGCTTGTTGAAATGGCACTCGATAAAGAGACTCAGCATTTCATCCAGAACACTCCGAATGTGATAAATTTTGTAGGTCCCCGCAACCGGCCTGAACCTCTACAGAAGCGCGAAATCGATCGAATATTAGGGAAGGCGGATTCCGCCGCCAGTCAGAAACTGATTGAAATTCCCTTTAAAGTCGATGACACCATAAAAATTATCGATGGTCCTTTCAAAGATTTCACCGGTTTCGTCACCGAAATAAACCAAGAACGCAGGAAAGTGAAGGTGATGGTGTCGATTTTCGGCCGTTCCACACCGGTCGAACTGGACTTCCTGCAGATCACCACTAATTTCCGGGATAGTTAGAGATTTTTACCTGCGTTCACCAAATTATTCCATTTAGATATTTTTTTATTATAATACAGCTCTCGGTTCAACAGATAATACCAACTTCGGCGTATAATATGGCAAAACAAATAATGGGATTGATAAAACTGCAGATTCCGGCGGGTAAAGCCACCCCTTCTCCTCCGGTAGGTCCGGCTTTGGGCCAGAAGGGCGTAAATATTATGGAATTCTGCAAGGCGTTTAATGCCCGCACCTCGGAGAAACAGGGGTATATCATTCCGGTAGTTATCACCGTCTATACCGACCGCTCCTTCACATTTATAACGAAGACCCCTCCGGCGGCGGCGCTTCTGAAGAAAGCCGCTAAGATCGACAAGGGATCCCCCGAACCTAACCGCCAAAAGGTTGCTAAAGTGTCCCGGGCTCAGGTAGAAGAGATCGCTAATACCAAATTGGAAGATCTGAATGCGCGGGATTTGAACGCCGCGGTCAATATCATCGCCGGCACCGCCCGCAGTATGGGAATTTTAGTGGAAAATTAGAAATTTATATAAGTTCTTTATAGTCAGCTATTCCTTACCCAGGGAAGTTTCTATTAACTAATTCAGGGGAGGGCGTTTTAAAGCGCCCGCAAAAAACATGAAAAGATCGAAGAGATTCCGTAGTGTTCACGAAAAAATCGAAAAAAGTAAAGAGTACGATATTACAGAAGCCTTCGCCATCGTCAAAAAGCTGGCGACCGCAAAATTCGATGAGTCGATAGATACCGCCTTTAGTCTTGGTGTCGATCCTCGTAAAAGCGATCAGATGGTCCGCGGCACTGTCGCCCTGCCCAATGGCACCGGTAAAAAAGTGACAGTTTTAGTTCTATGCAAACCTGACAAAGAAGATGAAGCCCTCGCCGCCGGCGCTGAATATGCGGGGCTGGATGATTATATTGAAAAGATTAACGGCGGCTGGTTCGACATGGATGTAGTCATCGCCGCTCCGGATGTCATGGCTCAAGTCGGTAAACTTGGTAAACTGCTGGGCCCCAGAGGATTGATGCCTAATCCTAAAACAGGCACGGTGACCTTTGAAGTGGGTAATGCGGTCAAGGAAGTGAAGGCTGGCAGGGTGGATTTCCGCGTCGATAAAACCGCGAATGTGCATCTGTGTATCGGTAAAGCTTCTTTCGATGCGGATAAACTGCTGGAGAACTTCGAAGCGCTGCTTAGAACCCTCCTCGCTTTGAAACCTTCCTCCGCTAAAGGGCTGTATATCAAAGGCATAACTATTTCCTCAACTATGAGCCCCGGTATTAAAATTGACAAGAACAGCGCCATCGCATTAGTTAAATAGACTCAACTTTTATACACGGATTGGCAAACCCATAATAAATCTCCCATTTTTACCTTGAAAATAGGGTTTAGTTCATTGTGGTGTCGACTCTCCGCAGTCGACACCATACATAATAATAACAATGTCTTAGTGTCATGCGGGGACGCATGACACCACCAGGAACTATGCTGGCAGGCGTCCCCGCCTGCCAGTAATCCGATTTTCATGCTTGGTGGCGCGCCACAGGCGCATGAGGGTTTAATATGTTAATATAATTTTGTGGTGTCCTTATATAATTGTTATGGTAGGCGGGGGGTTTATCCCCCCGCACAATTTGTCGGGGGACAAGCCCCCGACCTACCATTTTTTGATTTTCAAATCAGCATAAAATCGAATTTAATGCTGTCAAACAACTATATAGGGACACTACCTATAATTTGATACGGGTGTAATATCAAATTTTCTTAAACAAGGTTCAGTATCATGACTGAAAACAAGTATCCGCAATATAAAGTCCAGGCTGTTCAAGATTTGGAGGAATTGATAAAGAATTCCGCCAGCATCTTTTTGACCGACTATAAGGGATTGAATGTTGAAAACATAACCCAGCTTCGGAATAAACTGCACGAGAAGGAAGTGACTTACCGCATCGCTAAGAATACTTTGTGCAGAATCGCTATGAAGAATTGCGGTTATGACGGGATGATCGATTATTTAGAAGGTCCGACCGCGATAGCGTTCAGCCGCAGCGATCCTACGGCTCCCGCTAAAATAATTTTGGAATTCGCCAAGGATAAAAACCTTCCGGTGATGAAAAGCTGTATCTTTGAGGGTCATATATATGGGCCTGAGAAGATAGAATTTATCAAAAATCTGCCGGCGCGGGATCAGATCCTCGCCGAATTATTAGGGCAGATTCAAGCCCCGCTATCTGTATTTGTCGGCTTGTTAAATGAGATAATCCGTAGTTTCCTCGGAGTGCTGGAGGCGGTAATTCAACAAAAGGGCGGCGCTGAACAAACTGAATAATGATAACCGGAAATTTTCCTGCATAATCAATAGTTAATAAGCAATCAGTTCAATAATATCTTCCTTAGGAGGATTTTTCAGTGGAAAACATAATAGAAGCAATCGAAAAGATGACAGTTCTTGAGCTGGTAGAACTCAAGAAAGCTTTGGAAGAACGGTTTGGCGTCACCGCCGCCGTTCCTATAGCAATGGCTCCTGCGGGCGTAGAGACGGAAGCGGCCGCTGAAGTCGAAGAACAGACCGAATTCACCGTGGTGCTCACTGCTGCCGGTGACAAGAAGATCCAAGTGATTAAAGAAGTCCGCGCAATCACCGGATTAGGCCTTAAAGAAGCCAAAGATTTTGTCGAAGGCGCGCCTAATAATGTAAAAGAAGGTATCCCGAAAGAAGAAGCCGAAAAGATTAGAGCCAAGCTGGAAGAAGTCGGCGCTTCTGTCGATATAAAGTAATATTTTTACCCGCCTTAATAAATCTTCGCATGAAGCCATAGTGTTCAGCTATGGCTTTTCGTGCCGTACATGTGATTGAACGATAAGGAATCATATTTTCCTGTCGTCATGATAATTATGCATTATTTTAGGGGGATACCGCGTGAAACAGGGTCAAACTATCAAACGGCATTCTTTCGCACAAATTTTCCCGGTGCTGGAAATGCCCGACCTTTTGCAGGTTCAGCTCCTTTCGTATGAACATTTCCTGCAGCCGAATAATCTTCCGGACGAGCGTAAAGGCATTGGTCTGCATGGTGTATTCCAAAATATATTTCCTATTGCGGATAACCGGGAAGAACATATTTTGGAATATGTCAACTATGAAGTTGACCAGCCAAAGTACACTATTGAGGAATGCCGGGAACGGGGGGGCACTTACGCAGCCACACTGCATGCCAAACTGCGGCTGTCGAAGAAGGATTCCAGTTCCATAACGGGTTATGACACCACTGTTGAAAGCAAGGTATATCTGGGGGCGATACCCACGATGACTCCCAGCGGCACTTTCATCATCAACGGCGCCGAGCGGGTAGTCGTATCCCAGCTTCATCGTTCTCCCGGTGTATTCTTCGACGCCAGCACTCATCCTAACGGGACAATGATATACAGCGCCCGTATTATCCCTTTCCGGGGTTCATGGATTGAATTCACGACAGATATCAACGACACACTGAATGTCTATATCGACCGGCGGAAGAAATTCCCCGTGACCACTTTACTGAGAGCGATCGGTTTTTCCGAAGATTATAATATATTGAAATTATTCGGTTTCATCGACGAAGTTGCGGTTTCCCGCAAAGATCTTGAAAAGATGTTCGGCCGGATAATCGCTAAGGATGTTTATAACGAAGAGACCGGTGAACTTATCCTTGAGCGCAAGACTGAATTCAATGAATCCGTCTTGAAAAGAGCGATATCCGGTAAATTACAGTTTGTGCCTTTAATGAAAATCCGGAAAAGGGATCCTTCCTATGATATCATAGCGAACACGCTCAAACGGGACAGAACCCGCAACCGCGATGAAGCGCTGGAGATGATTTACCGGGAATTGCGCGGCGGCGAAGCGCCGGATGTGGAAACCGCCCGTAAAATGATCATGCGGCTGTTTTTCGATGAGAAACGGTATGATCTGGGCCATGTAGGCAGATACCGCATCAATAAAAAGCTACAGCTTGACACACCCGAGGAATTGAGGGTTCTTACCTTAGAAGATATCACGCTGATCATCAAACAGCTTCTGATCATGCATCGTGATAAAGACACCTCGGATGATATCGATCATTTGGGCAACCGCCGTGTCCGCACAGTGGGTGAACAGTTAGGGAATCAATTTTCGTTAGCGCTTTCGAGGATGGCGCGCACTATTAAAGAACGGATGAACCTGCGCGACAGCGATAATTTAACTCCTCAGGAATTAGTCAATGTCCGTAGTATCACTTCGGTGATTAATAACTTCTTCGGAACTAATCAGTTATCACAGTTCATGGATCAAGTGAATCCGCTGACAGAACTGACGCACAAACGCCGCCTATCCGCTCTGGGTATCGGGGGATTATCCCGTGAGAGAGCCGGATTTGAAGTCCGCGATGTACATTATACACATTACGGGCGGCTGTGCCCTATTGAAACTCCTGAAGGTCCCAATATCGGTCTGATCTCTTCTCTTTGTACTTACGCCAGAATCAATGAACTGGGTTTTGTGGAGACACCTTACCGTAAAGTTCAGCAGGTTAATGGCGGCGCCAAGGTCACCAAGGAGATAAAATATCTTTCTGCGGATGATGAAGACCGCTATAGTATAGCTCAGGCTAACGCGCCTTTAAACTCCGAAGATATATTCATGCGGGATTTTGTGAAATGCCGGACTAAGGGTGAATTTCCGGTGTTGAATCCCAAAGATGTGGATTTGATGGATGTTTCGCCGAACCAGTTAGTATCAGTGGCGGCGGCTTTAATCCCCTTCCTGGAACATGATGACGCCAACCGGGCGTTGATGGGTTCCAATATGCAGAGGCAGGCTGTCCCCCTGCTACTCCCGAAAGCTCCGGTAGTGGGAACGGGGATGGAGTTCAAAGTGGCGCTCGATTCGAGGACTATGGTCACAGCCGAAGAGGACGGCGTCGTTATTAAGGTGGACGCTAATCAAATTGTAATAAGGCCTGTCAATAAATCAAGATCTGTCACCGCTGAAGATGGGATAGAAGACAAGATTTATAAGCTGCGTAAATTTGTCCGCACCAATCAGGACACTTGCATAGATCAAAGGCCTCTTGTGAAAGCCGGCGAGCGCGTAGCAAAAGGCGATATAATCGCCGATGGCTGCGCCACCGAGCAGGGTGAGTTAGCTTTAGGCCGAAATCTGCTGGTGGCTTTCATGCCTTGGTACGGATACAATTTTGAGGATTCCATCATCATCAGCGAACGGCTGGTGGAAGAAGATACTCTGACCTCCATCCATATCGAAGAACTGGAACTGCAGGTTCGTGAGACTAAGCGAGGCGAGGAAGAATTGACCCGTGAAATTCCCAATGTTTCCGAAGAAGCCACCAAGGATCTGGACGAGAACGGGATAATCAGAGTGGGAGCGGAAGTCCACCCGGGAGATATCCTGATAGGCAAAGTGACACCGAAGGGCGAAACTGATTTGACGCCGGAAGATAAACTGCTCAAAGCGATATTCGGCGATAAAGCCGGCGATATGAAGGACGCTTCGCTGAAAGCTCATCCGGGATTAAATGGTATAGTTATCGACACTAAACTTTTCTCCCGCAAGAAGAAGGGTTCCGGCAGCCGCAAGGAAGAGAAAGAAAAACTGGAAGCTTTAGAGAAAAAGTACAAGAAGGAGCAGGAACAGGTTAAACGGGGGCGGCTCAACGAATTAATGAAGATTTTAGACGGTAAATTTTCCCAGGGGATACATGACAGGGATATGCGCGAAGTTATAATCCCCGAAGGTGTGAGCTTCAGCCGGGATATCCTGGCGGATCTGGATTTCGATGATTTGGAAACAAATGTTGAATGGACCGGCGATATTGAAACCGATGAATTAGTGGAATTAATATTCGAAAAGTACCGCATACAGAGGGATGAAGTTGAGAATGTGTACCGTAACGAACGGCATCATCTGATGATTGGTGATGAACTTCCTTCAGGTATAGTTCAGCTTGCAAAAGTCTATATCGCTCAGAAGCGCAAGATTTCCGTAGGTGATAAGATGGCCGGCCGGCATGGCAACAAAGGAGTAGTCGGCAGACTTGTCCCGATCGAAGATATGCCCTTCATGGTAGACGGGGCGCCGATAGATATTATCCTCAATCCGCTAGGTGTGCCTTCAAGAATGAATCTGGGGCAGATATTCGAAACTATGCTGGGATATGCGGGACTCAAACTTGGTAAGTATTATTCCACCCCTGTGTTTGACGGAGCCACTTTGGAGGATATTCAAAAAGAGATGTCTGAAGCCGATATACCTTTTGATTGCAAGGTCGATTTATACGACGGCAGGACGGGTGAGAAATTCGATCAGAAGGTCACCGTGGGTTATATCTACATGATGAAGCTCTCCCATTTGGTGGATGATAAGATTCATGCCCGCTCCATCGGACCATATTCTCTGATAACTCAGCAGCCTTTAGGCGGTAAAGCACAATTTGGCGGGCAGCGCTTCGGAGAGATGGAAGTTTGGGCTTTGGAAGCCTACGGCGCCGCTTATACATTGCAGGAAATATTGACGGTGAAATCGGATGATGTCAACGGGCGCGCCCGGACTTATGAAGCCATCATCAAAGGAGATAATCTGCCGGTGCCGGGGATACCGGAATCTTTCAATGTGCTTATCAATGAACTCCAGGGATTAGGACTCGATGTTAACCTGGAATAAAATCGGCTCATCAATTTGCCTGAAACCGCTAATTAAAGAAACGGCTGTACGCCGTCAGGAGGTCAAGTGAATTCTTGGTCAACTTTTCCCAGTCAGACAAAAGAGAAATTCGGTTTCGACAGCAGATCGTCAGCCTTCATCCGGCCGCACGAGCTGGAAAAACACGATTTTACTAAGATCACGATAAATCTCGCTTCTCCCGATTCCATTTTGACCCGCTCCCGCGGTGAAGTGACCAAACCGGAAACTATCAATTACCGGTCCTACAAGCCTGAAAAGGACGGACTCTTCTGTGAAAAGATCTTCGGGCCTATCAAGGATTGGGAATGCCATTGCGGCAAATACCGCGGTATCCGTTACAAGGGTATAATCTGCGACAGATGCGGGGTGGAGATAACAAGAAAAGATGTTCGGCGCAAGCGTATGGGACATATCTCTCTCGCGGTGCCCATAGTCCATATCTGGTATTTCCGTTCCATGCCCTCCAAAATCGGCTACCTGTTGAATATGACCATCCGGGATTTGGAGCGGATTATATACTATGAAGCTTTTGCGGTTATCAATCCCGGCAGCACCGGACTTCGTAAACAGGAACTCATCACCGAGAGCGAATACGAGAAGATTAAATCGGAATTAGGCGAACAATCCAATCTGCCGGATAATGACAAGAACAAGTTTGTGGCGCGCATGGGCGGCGACGCTATCTATGACCTATTAGCGGGACTCAATATCGATGATTATTCCCGGGAACTTCGGGGGCAGGTAGCCAAGGAGAATTCTCAGCAGCGCAAGAATGATATCATCAAGCGTCTCCGCATCATTGAGGTTTTCAAATCCCGCGAAGGCGAACCGCGCAACCGCCCGGAATGGATGGTGATGTCGGTGGTACCGGTGGTGCCGCCGGATCTTAGACCTTTGGTGCCGCTGGAAGGGGGAAGATTCGCCACTTCCGATTTAAACGATCTCTACCGGCGGGTGATCATCCGAAACAATCGTCTGAAGAAACTTATAGATATCAAAGCGCCGGAAGTCATCCTGCGCAATGAGAAGCGGATGCTTCAGGAAGCGGTCGATTCTTTATTCGACAACAGCCGAAAGTCAATTTCGATGCGCGCGGACGGCAACCGCCCCTTGAAATCGCTTTCGGATAACCTTAAGGGCAAGCAGGGCCGTTTCCGCCAGAATCTGTTAGGTAAGCGTGTGGATTATTCCGGACGCTCGGTGATTGTAGTCGGACCGGAATTGAGACTCCACCAATGCGGACTGCCCAAAGAAATGGCGGTTGAACTATTCAAGCCCTTCATTATCCGCAAATTGATTGAGAGCGGACACACCAAAACGGTGAAATCCGCCAAACGGATTGTGGAGCGCAAATCCGACCTTGTATGGAGCATCCTTGAGAAGATAATCAAGAATCATCCGGTTCTGCTCAATCGAGCTCCCACACTGCACCGTTTAGGGATTCAGGCGTTCCAGCCGCTTTTAATAGAAGGGAAAGCGATCCGCCTGCATCCTTTGGTTTGCGCCGCATTCAATGCGGACTTCGACGGCGACCAGATGGCGGTTCATATACCGTTATCGTATGAAGCTCAATCAGAAGCCTGGCTGTTGATGCTGTCCACTCAGAATATACTCCATCCCGCCTCCGGCCGGCCGATCGCTATTCCCAGCCAGGATATAGTGCTGGGATGTTATTACCTCACCAAGCTATTGGAAGGCGACACCGGCGAAAATATTTTCTTTTCTTCACCGGAAGAAGTGTTCATCGCTTATAGTCACGGAAAGGTGGGTCTGCATGCAGGAATCATCGTGCGGATCAGCGGCAGATTGATTCACACCACCACCGGCCGAGTGATATTCAATAATATTGTCCCTAAGACGATACATGAAAAGTACTTCTTCAATGAACTTCTGACTAAGAAGCGGCTTGAGCAGATAGTGGCGCTGTGTTACAAAGAGGTCGGCAACCGCGAAACGGCGGATTTTCTCGACAATCTCAAACAATTGGGCTTCACTTTCTCCACCCGCGGTGGATTATCCATCGGATTATCGGATGTTGAAATCCCCGATGAGAAACACGCCATGGTGGACGCCGCTTTCGCGGAAGTGAATAAAATCCAGTATCAGTACGAACAGGGTGTTATCACTGATGGCGAGAGATATAACAAGATTATCGATATTTGGACGCATGTCACTTCCAATGTGGCGGAGGTGATGTTCCAGCATCTGAGTCATTCTCAGAACGGATTCAATCCATTATTCATGATGGCGGATTCGGGCGCAAGAGGCTCTAAGGAGCAGATCCGCCAGCTCGCCGGTATGCGCGGATTAATGGCAAAACCTCAGAAGAGTATGACGGGGCAGACCGGAGAAATCATCGAATCGCCCATCATCGCCAATTTCAAAGAAGGATTGTCGGTGCTGGAATACTTCATATCCACTCACGGCGCCCGCAAGGGACTTGCCGATACTGCCTTGAAAACAGCTGACGCCGGTTACCTCACCCGCAGGCTGGTGGATGTGGCTCAGGATGTGATAATCCGGGAACATGACTGCGGAACAATGCGCGGCATCGAATTAGAGGCTCATAAAGAGGGTGAAGATGTCACCGAGCAGTTACGCGACCGCATTATCGGACGCGTGGCGGCGGATGATGTGATCGATCCGATAGAAGGTACCGAGATCATAAAAGCCGGGACGATGATAGAGAGCGCTGACGCCGACCGGATATTAAGAAGCGGCGTCGATAAAGTGCGTATCAGATCGGTGCTGACCTGCGAGTCTAAACACGGAGTATGCGCGCTCTGTTACGGTAAGAATTTGACCAACGACCAGCTGATTTTCCAGGGTGAAGCTGTAGGTGTGATGGCCGCTCAATCCATCGGTGAACCCGGCACTCAGCTGACACTTCGCACCTTCCATATCGGCGGCGCCGCTGCCCATATCGCCGCCCAATCCCGTGTGGAATCGAAAAATGACGGGCGCGTAGTGTATGACGGAGTCGACTATCTGGAAAGAAGCGATGATACACGGATCGCCGCCCGGCGGAACGGTATCATAAAAGTCGTAGATAAAGATAATCGTGTAGTCTCTAAATACAATATCCCCTATGGCGCTATTATCGAAAAGCGGGAAAACGACAACATAAGCCAGGGTGAAGTGCTGTTCCATTGGGATCCATACAACGCTCCCATCATCACTAATAACTCCGGTTATGTGAAATACATGGATATCCGCGATGATTTTACCTTCCGCGAGGAAGTGGATGACACCACTGGTATGAAGCAAAAGGTGATTATCGAGACTAAATCGAAGAATCTCAATCCGCATATCCATATAGTAGACGAGGAGGGGCGGAAACTAGGAAATTACATCATCCCGGTCGGCGCCCGCCTGTTAGTGAGTGATAATGAATGGGTGGAACAGGGCGATCCTTTGGTGAAGATCCCTCGAGAATCTTCTAAAACAAAGGATATCACCGGCGGTCTGCCGCGAGTGGCGGAATTATTTGAAGCGCGCAATCCCAAAGAACCATCGATTGTATCGGAAATTGATGGAATAGTGAAATTCGGGGCGCTTAAGCGGGGAGTCAGAGAAATTATCGTTACCTCTGATACAACCGAAATGGAAAAACGATACCTGATACCCTACGGTAAGCATATTTTAGTGCATGACAGCGACCGGGTGCAGGCGGGCGAAAGATTATCGGAAGGTTCTATCGCTCCCCAGAATATCCTAAATATTTTAGGATCGGGCAAGGTGCAGGAATATCTGGTGAATGAGATCCAGGAAGTCTACCGCCTGCAGGGTGTGCATATCAATGATAAGCATATTGAAGTGATAGTACGGCAGATGATGCAGAAAGTGCGTGTGGAAGATCCCGGCGATACCGATTACCTTGAAGGCGATCAGGTAGACAGTATCGAATTCCAGGAGAAGAATCAACGGTTGAAGAAGAAGGTTGTGGTGATAGACCCGGGAGATTCCAAATCTAAGATCGGCGAGTTGATTGACCGGTTGAATATCAAGCGTGATAACCGGAAACTGCGGAATCAGGGTTTGAAAGAGATAGAAGTCCGCGATGCCAAACCCGCTATTTTCAAACCTTTACTGCTTGGTATCACTCAAGCCGCCTTGTCCACAAAGAGCTTCATTTCAGCCGCTTCGTTCCAGGAGACCACCCGCGTTTTAACTGAAGCTGCAATAGCAGGCAAGACCGACGGATTGGAAGGATTGAAAGAGAATGTGATCATGGGACATCTGATTCCGGCGGGAACCGGCGTTTCCAATCTCAGGAAAATCCGCGCAAATAAAAAACTGCCCCCGGTTTTCGGAGACCATGAAAAATTAATGGAAAGCGAAGGCGGCGCGACTGGTGCAGAGATAATGGCGGAGAACTTGACTGCAGATGATGAGAAGGAGATTGAGATGAGCAGTGAAGTGCTGGCGGGTGAAAGCGCGGATGATAAGCCCGAAGATAATCAGTTGTAAATTGAACTTTAGATTCAGGAATCAAGACTTAATAGTTAGTCCGATAATGCGTCATTCTCCTGTATATAGGTGGCCGGAATTTAGTCCGACACCTTGGCGTTTACTTATTGAGAACAGACTAAAGTCTGTTCTCCTATAATAGGAACAACAGCTTCCCGGTTTTTCCGAAACCGGGGAATATTTTAGACCTCCGGGTTACATCTCACTTGAAACCCGGCGGTATCGAAATTCTAGCCAAAGATATTTGAAATTTGATATTCACCACAGAGAACACAGAGATACAAAAGGCTAAAGATTCAAGATAATTAACAGGGATTAAGGGGATAAAAGGGATAAAAAATGCAATCTTTAGGAAAAACTAAATTAGAATATCGGCGGTTTGATAATAGGATTTCATCGAAGATTGAATAAATTCAATGTTTTCATCTCCTTCATCCCT
>JADHWD010000075.1 GCA_016783645.1 bacterium | reverse complement strand
GAACCGTTTCGTTTAATTTATACCGTAGGTTTCACCTACGGCTATTCACATGCGACCCTTTCAGGGTCGAATACTAAGACATATGTTCATGTAAAAATCGGTCTCTAAAGAACAATTATTATTGTCGTTTATTATAATAGAGATTGCCGCAAGGTTTCAGTCCGCTATACAGCGGACTTCACTCTTTCGCAATGACACAATTGGATGCTTTGTAGAACTATTCTTCAATATCAATACACCTAATCCTTAACCCGGATGAGCCGGAACCAAAAAGGAATATTGAACAAGGAACAAGGAATATCGAATTACGAAATCATCGCGGTTGTGAATATTTCGACATTCCTTGTTCGATATTCGTTATTCAAAACCATTTTCTGCCAGAAAAAGCAAGAAAATCAGAACTAAGGTACTACGCCTCGTCCGGGACTGCGCCCGGAAGAGGTGGCTTCGCAGAAATTCAAAATTCAAAATTCAAAATTCAAAATTTTTTGGATAATTATCGACAATTTTTTGTCGATGTCGCAGCGGTAAGCGCCTAATTGTACTGATACGGCAGCTTAATTTTGAATGACTCTCTACAGCGTCATTGCGAAAGGCTGAAAGCCTTGAAGCAATCTCTCTAAATTATGAACTAATGCATACTGTCAGTACAGCCGGCGGCAGGATTTGAACTGTTATAGTTAATTGTTTAAATTGTAATATGTCAAATGTTGAGAAATACCTATATCTGTGAAAGGTTCAGTTTTAGTCGCAATGTCCGGCGGAGTGGATTCCTCCGTGGCGGCGGTGACCCTTCAGCAAATGGGTTACCAAGTCATTGGGATAACTATGAAATTATGGGATATGCCAGCTGACTCTCCTGCGCCTCTTAAAGGATGCTGCAGCCAGGAAGATTCCTATAACGCCGCTTCAGTGGCTTCGAAATTCGGATTTCCTCATTATACATTGAATCTTGAAGCATATTTTAAAAGAGAAATCATCGACAATTTCATATCGGAATACAGAGCCGGACGGACTCCCAATCCCTGTGTGAAATGCAACGCTTCAATGAAATGGGGAGCTTTGTGGCGGAAAAAAGAAGAATTAGGCTTGGATTATATCGCCACCGGACATTACGCCCGCATCGTGAATGAAAACGATGAACCTGCGCTCCTCAAAGCGGTCGATTCAAGCAAAGATCAATCCTATGCTCTATGGGCGGTTCCCTACGAGAGGTTAGCTGACACTCTCCTGCCGGACGGAGATTTCACCAAGCGGGAAATCAGGCGGAAAGCAGTGGAATTCGGTTTGTCCAATGCACAGCGTCAGGAAAGCCAGGAGATCTGTTTTATACCGGATAATGATTATCCCGGTTTCCTGCTTAAAAATGGAATACGGTTGGAACCGGGTGAGATTGTGGACATTGACGGGATAGCGGTGGGTGAGCATCATGGATATCAGCATTACACCATAGGCCAGCGCAAAGGATTAGGCGGCGGATTCAAACATCCCATGTATGTGTTTGAAATCGATCCGGCGCAGAATCGAATATATATCGGTCCTAAAGAATCGATCATATATAAGCGTATTGAAGTGAGCGGGATGAACTGGCTGACAAATGATATACCAAAATCGGAATTTACAGCTGAAGTGAAAATCCGCTACCGCGATATTGGGCGAAAAGCATTAGTTTATCCCATGAAAGATGATCGATGTTCCATCTATTTCCCCGGAGGCGCTGAAGCGCCCGCTCCCGGACAATCGGCGGTGATATATTTCGGTGATAGAGTCATCGGCGGCGGAATAATCGATAGGGCAGGGGAGTGGATGATGGAAGGAAAATGAAAAAGCCTCTATTTGATAGAGGCTTCCGAGTTTCGAGCTTCGAGTGGAATGAAGGGCAGACACATTGGTCTGCCCCTACAGATAATCATCGGGTTGTAGGGGCGAACCCATGTGTTCGCCCATGCAACTTAATCAACCCATTCGACCGAAATCGCTCCCATACCCACCTCCAATTCTAAAATCAATCCGTAATCTGTCTTATCTTCCCATTTATCGCTCACATATTCACCTTTATGCAGTTTCTTAAAATCTTCCAGATCGACTGACGCCAGAAACGAGCTTTCATAATACACTTTTACCGGGAGATTTCTCTGCAAAAATATCTCTACGGAACCCATACCGACGCTGATTTTCGCTTCGCTAAGCCGTTTGCAAGTTCCGGTGAAATGAAGTTCGGTTGAACCTAATCCGCCATCATAGCTGAACCGTTCAAAATTAGCGTTCAATAAACCTTCGACGGTCAGTTCTCCCAAGCCGCAGTCAATATTGAAATGTCTTATAGTTTCCGAATTGGGTTTATCGAATATCACCTTTAAATCCGATAGACCGGCGTCGATTTTCATACCGTTGAGTTTCAATCCGGAGAAATCCAATTCTCCCTCGCCTAAACCGAAATCGATATTGATGTCGAGAGGAATCCTGTCGGTAAATCCCAATTTCCATACGCTGGCGTTTTCATCCAAGCCTCTTAATCCAAAATCCGATTTCTTACGGCTCTCGATTAAAAGCCGGCCGATTCTGCCCTCATCATAATTTATCACCGGTTTGATCTTGTCAGGATCATACTCTATCACCGCCATCACAATATTGCGCGGTTCGCCGGGAATTATATACAGCTCCGCCAAACCTATATCCAATGTCACCTCAACTTCCGATTCACCGCGCAATGGTATCTCTTTTTTCATTATCTCGGTTTCTCTTTTATGATCCCTGGCGGCGGCGGAAGATAAAATGAACACCGTTATCATCAATATTATAATTATCTTTTTCATAATGTTCTCACTCTATACTGGAAAATATTATTATACTCTATTTATTAATAACTTACATTTTGATTTCTTGAGCCTTGAGCATTGAACTGTTATTCTAAATTCCAAAGTCCAAAGTCTCCTAAAACGGATGCTTGATCCTGAAGGTTACCACCCAGGGTTCTTTAGCGGTGTCAGTGCGCCGGGCGACATTCAACCGGATATTGCCGTCTTCGTTCATCAAAGCGAAACCGACATCGGTTTCATAATCTTCCCAATCGAATTTGTTAAATATACCCCGTTGGCAGCTGCCGATATCAGCGAATAATCCAACTTGAAATATCTCCTGTACCCAGAAGAAAGATGAGCCTTTGCCATGGAATAGCCGGTATTCCAAATTCAGGAGCGCCATCTGCTCGCCGTATAATTCCTTGAATTTATGCGCCCGTAATGAGCTTATACCGCCGAGTGTGAAATACTTCTGATATGGAAGCCCGCTTCCCGATTCGTCTATGGTATTACCCAGCCGTAATCTGTAATCTATCCCTTGGAACTTGTCAAGTTTAAAAAATCCTCTCCCTTCAAAGATCGCCCGGGTGAATTCAAAATCACCGCCTAAATCGTAACCGGCCGCTTCCACCGAACCGTTCACTTTCAGGTCATTGTCGAATAGTCTAATCTCACCGGAGGCTGTCACCGACCGCATCAATCCTTCATTGATATTATTATCACCGGGCAGAAATCCGAAATTGGGAGTGAAAGGCGGATCGCTGCCCTTGAATAAGGACCACACAGCGTTATTCTCAGTGGCTTGGTAATCGTCCGCTAAATATTTGACCTTCAGGCGCAGGATTTTACCGAATTCCTGGCTGATATGAGCTCCGAATCCGCGGCGGTAGTAATAATCACGGAAATCTTCATTCAGAAAGAAGGCGGCGAGGGAATTCTCCTCGTTGTCGATTATCCAGCCGTCTTCCGTATCGGTCAAATCATGTCCTTCAATACCGAATTCCAGACGGTTCTCTTTGAAAAACCATTTATCCAATTCGGCATGATACTGCCACCGTTTATTGGCGAAACCGTAACCGGTGAAACCTTGCAGCGTTACTTTGGGAATGAGATCAGCCCGCACCCGTTTGGGAAAAGCTAAGCCTAAGAAAAATCCGTCTACTTTATTATAGGAGAGCCGGACATCGATATCAGGTTCATGATCCTTCTTAAATTTCTTATGCCGTTTTTTGCTGCTCCTATCTGAATCGATATTTTCAGCCCTGTCATAGAAATCCTCTTCATATTCCTCCTCTTCTTCATAAAAATCATCCTCTTTTATTTTATCGTCGAGGGAAATATCGAAGAGTCTGGATTCCACAATATTGCCGGTGACGACTCCCTTTTCGCAAACGGTTATTTTACCGCGGAGAGTGACTAAATCGCCGTTGATAGCGCCGGTGGAATCCACCACCGCATCTCCGAAATAGACCACCGCATTGCCATTGACCACGCCGCGGACGATCAGGTTTCCCTTCATCACCACCACATCACCTCTTATGGTCTCGTCCGCCTCCACTATTAAATCCCCAAAAAATTGAATCTTATCCGTCCCGCCGATTTTCACATCCGCGGCGGATGCAACTTGGATAAATAAAAATAATATGAAAAAAACAATTAGTACTCTTTTAGTTATCATCTAAACCTCCAGAGGAAAATTAGGTGGTGTCTGTTAATTGTTGATATTGCTTCGCAATCTGTAAAAAAATCTCTATAATACCGTCATTCCGGCTTGTCCGGAATCGATTCCCGACTTGTCCGCCAGCCGGCGGACTTGCGGGAATGACGAGGATTGGGGTGGTCACCATTATTAGGGGACACTACCGAAAATTATCTTAATGTTTAAATTTTTTTGCACTTTTACACTTTCACACTTTTACACTTATCTTAAACCGAAAGCCTAAAGTCCAAAGTCTAAAGTCCAAAGTCTTTTTTTACCGTTTCTTAATCCTGATATTACCGTTAGTAGTTTCGATTTCAATGCTGTTTCCTCCCCCGTTGATATCGCCGCTGGCGGTTATTTCATCTGAATATCGATAGCTTTTATATTTTGAGCGTGCGCCGCCGCTTTCTGCCGAAGATTTTTCTATCTTCAAGGGAAAATCGGAATAGATATTGTATTCTTCAAAAACTCCGCCTTGAATCCGCAGAACAGCATCCACTCTACCTTTGAAATCTGCCGGCAGAGTCAAGTTGATATCTCCGCCGGAGGAGCTGAGTTTCACATGCTGGTCCGCTTTGGGATTGAATTTTAAGATAACGGCGGTCACATCGCCGCCGGAAGTCGAGGCTTCGATGTATCCCTCATTTGTCTCAGCTTCAATGTCGCCGCCGGCAGTAACGGCGATGATATGACCATTCACTTTCAATACTTCGATATCACCGCCGGAAGTTTTAGCGCTCACGCAGCCCTTGACCTCTTGAATCTGGATAGAACCTCCCGATGTCTTGACGCTGATATCACCTTCTATATTGACGACCTCAATATCGCCGCCGGAAGTTTCGGCGTTCAATTCACGCTGGGATTTGATATTGCGGAGATAGATATCGCCGCCGGAAGTTTTAATCCGGCAGCTGCCTTCAAACATTGACAAATCGATATCGCCGCCGGAAGTGATTCCTGACAGAATGCCGGATAGTTCTCTTAAATCCAAGTCGCCGCCGGAAGTTGTCAAGTCCAGATCATCACCGCAGCGAATACATATAATATCGCCGCCGGAAGTCCGCGCCGTAAGTTTGCCTTTAGTCTCCCGTAATTCCAAATCACCGCCGGAGGTGGCGCACATGAAGACGCCGGCGCATTTGTTCATCGATATATCGCCCCCCGAAGTGCTGAATTGATAATCACCCTTCAAATCCTTGATTTCAAAATCGCCGCCGGAGGTCTTGATTTCACCCTTATAGGTGCGGGGGAATGTGACATAATAATCCACATTGATATAATCTCTAAATCCGCTGGGACCGTAACCCTTCAAGATATTCCCCGATTCTTCAAATTCCAGCTTGTATCTTTCATATACTCGGGCGGCTTCCTCCTCGGTGAAAACATCCATGCGCATCTTCTCAATCACTAAAATCTTATCGGCGTCCCAGGAATCCACAAAGACATCACCGGTGATATGCGATAACCGCAGTTCCCCGCCCTTCTTCGCCGGGAATTCATGTTTAGTTTCAGCGCTGAAACCACGCTTGTCTTTTACAAATTGCGCCGCCGGCGAAATATGAGGCAGAACCAGGCAGAACATTAATGCTGTGAAGGGAATCATATAAATCTTTAAATATCTATTCATTATTTTTACCTCATAGTTTACTAAAACAAGGTTGTTTTTTCTCAAATTATCTGTTTTTCAAATCCTCGATTGCGGTTCCTATAGTTGATTTTTCGGCGGCTAAGGCGTTTTTCGCCAGTAATTGGATATATTCGTTGGAATCCTTCGCCGCCGCTATTCGCAGGACTTCACGCACACGCTTCTCTTGAATTATCTTACTCAAAGCCTCCACCGCTTCAATGCGGACTGCCGGATTGTCATCGGTCATCAATACCTTTAATAAAGCGTCCCTCAGATTAGCGCTGGGAGGATAATTCTTGAGCATATGAATCGCCTTCAGGCGCACTCCGGGATTTTCATCATGCAGAAGCGAATAAATCATCACATGCTTCACCAGCGAATCCGGCTGATTGCCCAATGTTTTCATCGTCCGTATCCGCATACCGTCATTAGGATTGGTGAGCATGATGTAGGCGAGTATCTCCTGAATATCCTGATTTTGCGGAGTGCCTTGTAATTGAACTTTTTGGTAGGCATCGAAAGAAACCGCCACTTCCTGGTCGGATAACTGCTGGAAGGCGATATTATGCAGGTTGCCGTCCTGCAGAAAACCGCGGATATCAAGTTGAGGCGAAGCGGAGGTTTGATAAGGCATCTGCTGGATGAAGCCATTCTGCGGCGCGAAAGCGAATCTGCCAATCAAGATTCCGCCGATGAGAACCATAGCGGCGTACACCGGCCTTAAAGCGGGAATACTGAAGAATCTGCGTAAAGCGTTCCAATCAACCGAGATGACAAAATTCCGCTTCCGGGTAGCTTCCAGATGAGCGATTAACTCGTTGCGGGCTCCCTTCAGCCATTCAGGATCGGCCTGCGGCATTTCCACGCTTTCGAGGCATTCAAACACCTTTTCGATTCGGACTTTAGCCTCCGCGCAGACCGGGCAGGTCTCAATATGCTTAGCTGCCGCCCGTTGAGCGCGTTCGCTTATCTCGCCATACTTCTCCAAATAAATTAATTCTTGATACTGTTCACAATTCATCTTTTATTCTCCGCTACAAGTAATAAGGTTCAAGCCTGCTTTTTAATGTATTAAGCGCCCTGAAGAGGTAACCCTTGACAGTCCCTTCATTCAGTTCCATGATTTCAGCTATCTCTCGGATTTTCTTGTCATGATAATGTCTGAGGATGACTACCGCTTTCTGCCTGGGGGGCAGTGTGTCGATTGCGCATCTGACTTGATATTCCCGTTCGCTTCGCATCAAATCCGCATCCGATTCATAAGCTTTATCTTCCGCTATTGTGGCTAAAGTTTCAGGATTGCCTTCGACGCTCACCGGCGTCATTTCCTGCCGCCGGCTCCGGCTCTTGCGGTATGTCAAACAGGTATTCACTACGATTCGATATAGCCAGGTGTAAAAAGCGCTTTTGAACTGGTAGTTTTTCAAGGACTTGAACACCTTGGTGAACACTTCCTGGTATATATCCCGCGCATCATCGACAGAACCCACCAGCGATAAAGCCAGGTTCATCACCTTTTGGTCATAAGCCGCCGCCAGTTCACCGAAAGCCTTAGTATCACCCTGCTGAGCGGATTTTATTAACGCTATCTCTCTTTCGGTCAATATGCCCTCTGCTTTGTCTATTTAGACAAATCTATTTCTAAAGTGGTTGTCAAGAATAGTGAAAATTTATATATTCATGATGAAAAGTTGGAAAGTTGGCAAGTTAGCAAGTTATTATGTGGTGTCGACTCTCCGCAGGTCTGTTGCACAACTAAAAGGATACCTAATTTGTCATTGCGAGCCTGCTGATAGGCAGGCGAAGCAATCAGTGATTTCTTAATATACAACCAGATTGCTTCGTAATCCGCTATAATGCGGATTTTTCGCAATGACAATTGACTACGGCTATTGTAATTTTCATGCCAGTTCCCACGCTCAAGCGTGGGAATGCAGATAAAGATTCAGAACGAATTAAGCGAATTAGACGAATTCAGATTTGAAAAACCGGTTTCGCCTAAATCTGGAAAAGAATTTATTATTTTCTGTGCTGCAGAGTCCCTGCACTCTGCAGGAATCGTAAGGTGGGGTTCTTAACCCACCTTAATTGGATTCCCGCCTGCGCGGGATTGACATGATCCGAGTAAAAGCGAAGTGGCAGAGGCAAACGGCCATTTTACCTCTGCGAATTATAATGCTGCGCATGGGCGGAACATGACCTGTAAGAACGGTCTCTTTTAACTTGCGAACTTGTCAAATTGCAAACTTACAGACTTATTTTCAAGAGAAACCCTCATGCGCCGTATGGCGCACAACGAAACATGAAAATAGTTCGACCTATTCAGGGTCGGAATTTTAGGGATTTTTTCTCCGTAGGTTTCACCTACGGCTATTCATGTTTTTCCCCTTTGGGGAAACATCTATCTATTGTTAACTGTTAACCATTTATTATTCACTGTGGACTATTTTCAAAGTATAGGCTGATTAAAAACCCACCATGCCTCTGCCGCATTCAACACTTAACTTTTAACTCTAACACTTCATGTTAATCAAAACATATCCTCTGCGAAATCCCGATATTTATCCCCTTGGAATAATTGAATAATCCCCTCTGTCCGGCGATGCCGAAATCGAGCTGGTAATATTTGAAATTCAGTCCGAAACCTACTGCGAAAGTCGAAACCTGCGCTCCGCCTAAAGCGATCCCGCACCGCAGGAGCAGAAAAGGTAGAGGGCGCATTTCAGATCCCAGCGCTAACATCGGCGTTGTCGAACTGCCTGCGCCCTTAGAAATACCTTGATGGTAATCCAATTCCAGTATCACATTCTCCGCCAGTCTATAATTGCCCGATATAGTGAAACTCTTGGGCAGCGTATATTTCCCATGTGCGTAAAAAGAATCTTCAGTGGTGATCGACAGCGAGTCCAGATAATCCGCCAGATCATCCAGTTTGTCGATATTCAGACCCTCTTCGTAAA
The DNA here is from genome assembly GCA_016783645.1 of bacterium. Lineage (GTDB taxonomy): Bacteria > Electryoneota > Tariuqbacteria > Tariuqbacterales > JADHWD01 > JADHWD01. The sequence goes on along the minus strand of JADHWD010000075.1, from coordinate 3,591 downwards.
AACTGTAAGTTCCGTCTTTCCCCTCCATATTCTCAAAATTGATAACTCCGACAATGTTATTGACAGACAGCCCCATAGTCAATTTATCATTGATGATGCTGACTGCTCCCAGATCCAATCCAACTCCGTCACCGTATTCACCCTGGTTATCATCGGGGAAAGCATAAACGGCGGAATAACTGCCGTCAATATCGATCTCCTCCGTGTTAGACAATACACTGCCTTCGGCGGCGAGCAGTTTTGCATATGAACGGCCGTGAAGATAGCGGAAGGTTATCCCCAAGGCGAAGAAATCGGTGTACTCCCATTCGTGCAGTACTTTCGCCAATGAAAGGGAGATATCGCCTCCGGCGATTATCTCACCTTCTATCCCGCCGTAGTTCTGCAAATCCGTTCCAACTCCATACAATGCAGTTTCAAACGCTTCCTGGGGAAGCCGGACATCCGCATAAGAGAACATATTTATGGAAACCGCAACATATCTGTAGGAAAAACCTAATATTGCAGCTTGCGACCGGTAGAATCCCCTGAAACCATCGCTGGGAATCGGATTCAATATTGCATTTTTAGCGGCGTTATCCCAAATATCATGGCTGTTGAAATAATCTTCGCTGAAATAATCATTGTAGAGCTTGGCGTTGAAACTGTTGTTGCCGATGGATATTCCGATATTCCCGATGTCAAGCGAGCCCCGCATCAGCGGGTCATGAAAAGCTAGATTAGCGGGATTCCACCAGCACACTTCCGCGCCCCGGGCCATACCGTGATACGCTCCCGCCATACCGATGGAACGAGCGCTGTATCCGCTCTGTCCCATCGTGATTTGACAAAGGGTGAGGATTATTATAATAATCATTAATCTTTTCATCATTCTCCCTCCTCATCTTCCGTATCTATTTCCAGGATGACTTGCGCGGAAGCGCTGATACTGATATAATCCGTCGGTTTTCCCCGCACTACCAACTCCTCCGTGCTGAACAGGAATATCTTGGTTTGCAAATAGAGAGGATTACCGCCGGCTTGCTCAAACAGGATAATCTGGTCATTAGTTAGAATTTGTTCCGCTTCGATGTATGCGGAAGCTGTGGCGAAGCCGTTAGTATCTATCGGCGCAGCCGTAATAGCCGCCCGGAACAGTTCAATCACTTCCGGAGAATTAGCGATATTGAACAATGCCGTGTCATTCGCCGCGGTTATCACCGCCTCTCCCGCTAAGGGGATATGATTATCAATATATAAAGTCAAAGATATCCGGTGTATTATGCTGTCAAAACCCTCATCAATCTTTTCCAATTCCGGTTCAAAGTAAGTATTCTTAGTGGACAGCGCAAAAGGGGAATGCAGGATGTAAGAACCATAGACGGCTGTGTTATTATAATTATCCTCGGTCAATGTAACTAATCCAAAAATCCGATAAAATCCCCGGCTTTCAATCTTTTCCGGCATGACATTGATCAAAACTTCCGCCCCCGGTACGCTGAACATAGAAGTAACCGGCGTACTTTTGGAACCCGCCGGAACTAACACTTCAAAAGCCAAAGAATCCTTGATCACTCCCCGCTTATAGCTGTAAAGCGTCATATTCAAGGGTATATCGATGCCGATTGTAGAAGTGAGAGTCAAATCCAAAAACGCCTGCTCCACTGTCACACTATCCAAACCTCCCGGTATTCCGGCTAATTCCGTTGTGTCAGGATCTATATACTCGATGGAAGTGTCAAGCACTGCAGTGAAACTGCTGAATGATATGATGGAGTCAGTCCGTTCCGGATTGAATAATGTATAATTAAACTCCACAAATTGATTCTCATTCACTGTCACCATAGAACCTGCGGGATATTTCAATGTGTCTTCGGTGCTGTATATCTCCGAGGAAACATGCACCGCTAATTCATTAGTGTTATCGATAGGTGATATGGTGTAACCGTAGAGGTTGAAATCCTCCGGCTGATATGAACCTGAAGGCGGCAGGTCGAATGTGTCGATAAAAGGCGCTCCCTGAAGATCAAGCAGATTATCTATAGTGAAGGTCACTGAGCTGTATAATTCCGTGTAATTATTCACTATGAAGTCCATGAATGCGGTGTTCATCACCGCGGTGATGATATCATCATCCGATTCCAAAGATAGCATAGTGTCCATCTCAAAAGTCTGCGCCGGTATCTCCGCCAGCGCCGATTTCACAAACAGGGGCAGAATATCCACGGTCACATACACATGGTCATTGACCGGATCAACTGTGATTATACCGCCGGAAACGCCGGTTTTTCCTTCTATGATGACGGCGAGCTGATTTTCTATCTCTTGATTTACCACTAAATCCGCAGTCACCGACCTGTTTCCTCCAACCTCTATGGTGTCAGTGAACACACATTGACTAACCTGAGAGGTGTATAGATTGTTATTGACTATAGTGATAGTCAGATCAATCAGCGGCAGCGGCAGGTTGTTGCTGACGGTGATATCCATCTGGCCCGATTCCAAGACCGCCCATTGAAATTCGGGGTAGGGGGGAAGGTCCTTTCTTAAACTGTCGATGGGATATTCATCGGTGATTTCATAGTCGCCGGGCATTAAAAGCGGATTGATTTCCTGCAGGGGGAAGATGGTGAATTCCGCCCCGGGAGCGTCCACCTGCCGTACCCCGACATAATGGTTGAATCCTTCCTCTATCGGTTCGATTATCAGGCTGTCATCATTGACTACCGGCTCGATAATCTCGCCGAAATTGAATATCAGAGTATCATCTTCTGCCGATACCCAAGCGCCGGTCGAATCCATTTCCGCGACTTCCGCTGAATCCGATACCATGTCGGAAAATGAATAGACCCGTTCCGCTATCGGGATAGTGGTCTCAACCTGCCATTTCGGCGCTCCCGGCTCTTTGAAGCTGCAGCCGGCGGCGATGATCAGCAGAATAAAAATCGCTGTAAATAAGTATGTTTTCATTTTATATGGTCATTTTTTATGATGTACGACAGTAAAATTTGTCCATTATGAATTTAGCCAAAAAATAATCCCCTTAATCCCCCTTTAAAAAAGGGGGAAATAAAACTCCCCCCTTTTAAAATGGGAAAAATATGACTCTCCCCTTTACTAAAGGGGGGCGGGGGGATTATTAAAATACTTGAATTAAAGTTGTTCATTATGAATTAGAAGCGTTTAACAGAAAACAGAAATCAGACAAGCGACAAGTATACGGCTTCAGGGACATGGCTTATTTCAAACTGAGACTATACCACCTGCACAAGCAGAACTACTCATTGTCCGGATGAGCCAAATATAAGATATTTTTCCATACAATCAAATATTTCTACTTTGTAAAGTAAAACAGAAGCTATCCATGATCAACTTAGATTTATGATAAAACCTGAGTTTGACAAAGTAATTTATAAGTTCTTATTAATCCTATACATAAAAAATGGATTTGTCACCAGGAATCAGTACAACTAATTGATAATATATAACTTACAAGCGTCATTTTACAAACAGCTTTTCTTTGGGCAGCTTCAGCCCCAAAGCATTGATTATTCGGCGCGATTCCGCCGAAGGCTGGCTGTAAGTGCAAATCTTCATCCCCTCGATTTCCTG
>JADHWD010000074.1 GCA_016783645.1 bacterium | reverse complement strand
GCAGTCGACACCATACATAATAATAACAATGTCTTAGTGTCATGCGGGGACGCATGACACCACCAGGAACTGTGCTGGCAGGCGTCCCCGCCTGCCAGTAATCCGATTTTCATGCTTGGTGGTGCGCCGCCGGCGCATGCGGGTTTCTCTTGAAAATAGTTGACAGTTGACAGTTTACAGTTGACAGTAAACGGTGAACGGTGAACGGTAGACTGTTCTGTAGTATGCATTCCCACGCGGGAGCGTGGGAACGAATTGGAACACCGTCATTCCCGCCTGCGCGGGAATGACATAAGCAGAGAGGATTACAAACAGATGACAGCTATTTTCAGAGTAAACCCTCATGCCGATCAGTCGACATGGGGGGCTGCCCATACAAAATAGCGAAGCGCCGACAAAAATAAAAATTTTTTTGAAAATCCTTGACTTTTTCATCTAATTTGACTATATTATACGCCAGTAATAATACGATTGTAATATAATCATATTCACAGAGGAAGAAATGACTATCACTAAAGCGACTAATATCACTTGGCATGAAGGCCATGTTGACCGCGCCGAACGGGAAAAATTACTGCGTCAAAAGGGTTTTACAATGTGGTTCACCGGCCTTCCTTCCAGCGGCAAAAGCACCGCCGCTTTTACCCTGGAACATGAACTTGTGAAAAGAGGATATTTAGCCTATGTATTGGACGGGGACAACATCAGGCATGGTTTGAACAAGAATCTCGGATTCTCCGCTGATGATAGAGAAGAGAATATCCGGCGGATAGGCGAAGTGGCGAAACTGTTCGCCGACTCCGGCGTCATCACTATGACCAGCTTCATCTCGCCCTATAGAAAGGATCGCGACCGTGCGCGGAAGATTCATCAGGATGCTGGTATCACTTTTTTAGAGATATTCGTGGACGCCCCGGTAGATGTATGTGAACTGCGTGATCCAAAAGGATTATATCAGAAAGCTCGGAAGGGGGAGCTGAAAGGTTTCACCGGCGTCGATGATCCCTATGAATCCCCGTTGAATCCTGAACTTGTATTGAAAACGGAAAATTATTCGCCTGAACAATTAGTGGCTGAAATATTGGATTTTTTAACGGAAAAACAAATTATTAAATTCCAAGGGTAAATCATCTTTCCGCCGGGGCAGCGCCGCTTAATATTAAAATCGTGATTATGCCAAGTGACTAGTGTTTTCAGTCTGTCCGAGAATACCAAATGTCATTCTGAATCCGCCAAAGGCGGATGAAGAATCGGTTGATATTTAAGAACTTAATTCGGATTCGATTCTTCACTTCGTTCAGAATGACGATTTGTCGGACAGACTGATGTGACTTATGACATTAACTCGCAACTCGCAGCTCGCAACTGGCATCTATTTTCAAGATAAACCCTCATGCGCCTGCGGCGCGCCACCAAGCATGAAAATAGTACGACCCCTTCAGGGTTCGCCAGGATTGATGTTCTACTTCCGTAGGTTTCACCTACGGCTATTCATGTTTTTCACCTTTGGGGAAGGGCGGCCGCAAGGGTCGCCCCTACAATAATTATTGTTCTGCCAGGTCACACTTGCGTTTCCGCAAGCAAGACCTGACGCAACAATTAAGGAGTCATCCCTACTGAATTCCCGCCTTCGCGGAAATGACGGCGGTTTTAGTCTTTTTTTCTTGACCCTTTACCCTTTACCCTTTACCCTATTTTCAAGGTAAACGGACTTGAAATCCGGCGGGAACGGAAGTTCTTGACTTGCAGCTTTCAACTTGTAACTCGAAACTCACATCTCGAATCTCGAAACTATTTTCAAGGTAAACCCTCATGCGCCTTGGGCGCACAACCTAAAATGAAAATCGGGTTTCTGTCAGGCGGGGACGCCTGACAGCACTGTTGAATATGTCGGGATTGAGACAATCCCGACTCCACAGTTTTACTTGCTACTTGGAACTTGCAACTGGTATCTATTTTCAGGATAAACCCTCATCAGCCGTACGGCTGACAACTTAGCATTGTGGTGTCATGCGTCCCCGCATGACACTAAGATATTGTTATTATTATATATGATATCTACTTCAGAGAGTCGACACCACATTGAATTGAACCCTAAACCCTATTTTCAAAGTAAAATCGAAACTATAGCTAAGGAGCAGAACGCTGAAAAAATAACCGGCGTCAGCGTCCGGCTCGGAGCGTTAGCGCATATTTCCCCTCAGCATTTCTGTGAACATTTTATTGACGGCGTCAAAGGCGCTATCGCTGAAGATGCAAAACTTGATGTCACGATTTCGCACGATATACACGATCCTAACGCACAGCAAATAATACTGGAAAGCGTCGATGCCGCTTACTGAGTCATGACCGGAGCTTCTCCCATAGATTCTATCGCGGATTCTGAAAGAATTACCCGCATACGGATAATTATCCGGGGAATTGTCCAGGGAGTCGGCTTCCGGCCCTTTATATACCGCTTGGCTAAGGAATTAGACCTTAACGGCTGGGTCAGTAATTCCCCGGACGGCGTCATAATCGAAGCCGAAGGCGGCGGTGAATCACTGAAAAAATTTCTGCTCCGAATCCCGCAGGACAAACCCTCCCTCGCCTCCATACACAGTATGGAACATACAATCCTTGATCCGGAAAATTATTCCGATTTCCGCATTGAACTTAGTCAGTCAAGCGGTAAGAAAACCGCTTTAATACTGCCGGATATTGCAGTCTGCCCGGACTGCCTGAAAGAAATTTTCGATCCCGCCAACCGCCGGTGCCTCTATCCTTTCACCAACTGCACTAACTGCGGGCCCCGCTACAGCATCATCCAAGCGCTTCCCTATGACCGTAACAACACCACTATGAAGCGCTTCGAAATGTGTGAAAGATGTCAAAGCGAATATAATAATCCTTCCGACCGCCGTTTTCACGCCCAGCCCAACGCCTGCCCGCTCTGCGGACCTCAACTCGTATTGAAAGATAAAAACCATACAATCGCCGCCCGCCATGATGCGCTGCTTCAAACAGTCGAGGCTCTGCGAAAAGGTAAGATCGCCGCAGTCAAGGGACTTGGAGGTTTTCATTTGATGGTCGATGCTGGGAATGACGATGCGGTAAATAGACTTCGTTTGCATAAAGCGCGGGAGGAAAAGCCTTTCGCATTGATGTTTCCGTCATTGGAAATGATAGAGAAAGTATGTCTGGTATCCGAAATGGAGAAGCGGCTTTTATTCTCGCCGGAATGTCCTATTGTTTTATTGAAACGAAAGCGGTATATTAATGGAGATGTGAAAATATCACCATCCGTTGCTCCGGGCAATCCCTATCTGGGAATCATGCTGCCCTATACTCCTTTACATCATATATTGATGCGGGAATTGAATTTTCCGGTGATAGCCACCAGCGGTAATCTGAAAGACGAGCCTATCTGCATCGACGATGAGACCGCGATGATGAAATTATCGAATATCGCTGATCTATTCCTAACGCATAACAGACCCATAGCCCGTCCGGTGGACGATTCGGTGGCGCGGATTATAGCGGACCGGCAGATGATTATCCGCCGGGCGCGGGGATACGCTCCTTTACCGATCCAAATGCGGACGAACGGCAGGACTATCATCGCGGTAGGCGGGCATCTGAAGAACACTGTCGCTTTAGCGAAAGATGATTCCGTTTTCATTAGCCAGCATCTCGGCGACTTGGAGACTGAAGAAGCGTACGCTTCATTCAAGGAGACTATCGACACTTTCATCAATTTGTATGAATCCGAGCCGGATTTAATCGTCTGCGACATGCACCCCGATTATCTATCAACGAAATTCGCAGAGAGCAGCGGTATTCCGGTCGTCAAAGTTCAGCACCATCACGCGCATTTGTACTCCTGTATAGCGGAGAATGAGATAGATCCGCCTTTGACCGGTGTTGTATGGGATGGCACCGGTTATGGATTGGATGCGACGATTTGGGGCGGAGAATTTTTCATTCATGACGGCGATGATTTAATGCGGAAGGCACACTTTAGAACTTTCCCCCTTCCCGGCGGGGATACTGCCATAAAAGAGCCCCGCAGAACCGCTATAGGATTGCTGTATGAAATTTTCGGCGAAAGTATATTCGATTCGGAAGAATATCATCCCCTGAATACTTTTTCACCAATAGAGCGGGAGATTCTCAGAACAATGTTGAAAGGGAGTATTAATTCTCCCAAAACTTCCAGCGCGGGCAGGCTGTTTGACGCTGTAGCTTCCATTATCGGTCTGCGGCATTTTAATAACTTTGAAGGTCAGGCGGCGATGGAATTGGAGTTTCTGACTGAGAATTACGATTCAGAGCAATGTTATGAATTTCTGATTATTCAAAGCGGTGATGCTCTGATAATCGACTGGCAGCCCGCAGTTTTACGGATTTTAGATGATTTACGAAATAATATTCCACCTGAGGAAATCTCCGTCAAATTTCACAACACTATGGCGGCGGTTACCTTCGATATGGCTCAGCGGATAGGATTGGAAAAAATTGTTCTATCCGGGGGATGTTTTCAAAATAAATATCTTATCGAGAGGACGATCGGATTACTGCAAGAAGGCGGTTTCCGGGTATATTGGCATCAGCGGACGCCTACTAATGACGGCGGAATATCACTAGGGCAAGCCGCCGCGGTTAAGAGTTAAGAGTTGAAAGTTGAAAGACAGCCCGTTTCTCTGAAACCGGTTTTTCTGTAGGGGCGGACGGCGTCCGCTCTTACCAAGGTTGACAATTTCCGCAGGACAAACGCCGTTTGCCTCTACAATTTCTGTGTTGCAGAGTCCCCGCACTCTGCAGAATTTCCGGTATGTTCTTGTAAGGGCGAAGCATTCTTGTTCCGGTATAAGTTTAATCCATCATTATGTCAGAATGCTTCGCCCCTACAAATAACGATCGGTCTGTAGGGGCGGCCCTTGCGGCCGCCCTTGAAACTATTTTCATACTTCGTTGTGCCGACTTGTCGGAATGAAAGTTTACCATTGCCTTTTTACTTTTTAAATAGGATATTTAAATGTGTCTAGCGATACCGGGAAAAATAATTGAGATATTGAATGACGATCCGTTGATGCGTTCCGGGAAAGTTAGTTTCAGCGGGATAATCAAAGAAATCAACCTCGCTTTCACCCCGGAAGCGGAGGTCGGACATTATGTCATAGCGCACGCGGGTTTTGCTATCAGTACGCTTGATGAAAAAGCGGCTGAGGAAATTCTGATGATATTCGAATAGAGATTTGATATTCGATTTAGATATGAAGTATATCGACGAATACCGCTGTCCCAGGAAAATCAAAAACCTGACCGATGCGGTAAAAGACATTGTCACAAAGCCCTGGAAAATCATGGAAGTCTGCGGCGGGCAGACCCATGCCATCATGCGCTACGGACTGGAAACTTTACTACCCGATTTCATCACCCTTCTTCATGGACCCGGCTGTCCGGTATGCGTTACCTCGCAGGAAATTATAGATAAAGCTATTGAAACCGCCGCTGAAAAAGATGTGATTTTTTGTTCCTTCGGCGATATGTTGAGAGTGCCGGGAACAAAAAAAGATTTGTTGTCAGTGAAAGCGGAGGGCGGCGATGTCAGGATTGTATATTCACCCCTTAACGCGGTCAAACTGGCGAAATTGAATCCCGGCAGAATTGTCGTGTTTTTCGCCATAGGTTTTGAGACTACCGCTCCCGCCAACGCTATGTCTGTAATTCAGGCTGATCGGTTGAAATTAAATAATTTCAAATTATTAACTTCCCAAGTGCTGATCCCGCCTGCGATTGAAGCCATCCTGTCCCCGCCAAACACCGCGGTGAATGGAATGCTGGCGCCCGGACATGTCTGCACCGTAACCGGTTATGAGAATTATGAAAATATCGCGCGAAAATATGAAATACCGATAGTGGTGACAGGTTTTGAACCGGTGGATATCTTAAGCGGGATATTGAAATGCGTCGAAATGCTGGAGAAAGGTGATAACCGCGCCGCTAATCAATATGCACGTTCGGTACGCCGCGAAGGTAATCTAAAAGCTCAGCAGATTATTTCAGATGTATTCCAAGTGACGGACTATAAGTGGCGCGGTATAGGAATGATCCCTGACAGCGGATTGAAACTTAAAGCTAAGTATAGTAAATTCGATGCGGAAGAATTTTTCGGCGCGGTCGAACTAAACGATGATACCAATGACCGCTGTATCAGCGGTCTGATATTACAGGGTGTAAAAAAGCCTGACCAGTGTCCGGAATTCGCAGTCAATTGTACGCCTGAGAATCCTTTGGGAGCGACTATGGTGTCCTCCGAAGGCGCCTGCGCCGCTTATTATAAATATCGTAAATCAAGATTATAAGTCTGCAAGTCTGCAAGTTTACAAGTTGCAAGTTACAAGAATTTGTAGGGTGAGTTTTTAACCTTCCAAAAAATTTTTAAATGAAGGGCAGACACATTCAGCCTGTCCCAGAATAGAAAAAAATAGCAAAATTGTGTGGTGTCGACTCTCCGCAGTCGACACCAACTGCTTGTATTTTATATATATAACAGTGGATTCCGGATACGCTTTCAGCGTTCCGGAATGACATTTTAGTATTTTGGGACAGCCTGTTGCGGCCGCCCTCGAGACAATTTCCATACTAAGTTGTCCCGACTGGTCGGGATGAAGGTTTATCCTGGAAATCATTATTAATAAAAAACATCACATTCGAGGTGTCCGATGAAAACAGGAAATATTATTAAAACTCTATTAATATTTCTCGTTCTATTAACTACCGCTATTGGAGTCTGACAGCGGAAATATAAATTTTTGAGGATATTAGACAATGGACAAGGTGACACTCAAAATACCCAGGCCCTTGTACGAGCATATTAAATCGGTGATTAAACCCTCGGGATTCAGTTCGGTCAATGAATTTGTAGTCTATGTTCTGCGGGATTTGATGGCGAGGATGAAGGACGATATCTACAGCGGCGAATTATCCGCATCTGAAGTGGATAGGATCCGCTCCCGCTTGAAAAATCTGGGATATTTTTAATCATGATCGACAGTGTTGAGTCTTCTTTAAAATGTCCTTTGCCTTTGCGCACATATCAGCGTGTGATGATGGCGCATGGCGGCGGAGGCAGGATGATGCGGGAGCTTATCGAAGGGATGATTATCCCGCTGTTTGATAACTCTATCCTGAATGAAAAAGATGACAGCGCGGTGATTGAAATTAACGGCGCGAAGCTGGCTTTTACCACCGATTCTTATGTAGTTAATCCCTTGTTTTTCCCCGGCGGCGATATTGGGGAACTGGCGGTCAACGGCACTGTGAACGACTTATCGATGAGCGGAGCGGCGCCTTTATTTTTGAGCGCCGGATTCATCATTGAAGAAGGATTTGAATTTGAAATCCTGCGGAAAATTGTTCTGTCGATGCGCAGAGCGGCTGATACCGCCGGAGTTCAACTGGTTACCGGCGACACCAAAGTAGTGGAGCGGAGCAGGGGGGATGGTATTTATATCAACACCGCTGGCATAGGAGTGATCAAGCACAGTCTAAAAATAACTCCAGGAAGCGTTCAACCCGGCGATGCGATAATAATAAACGGCGATATCGGCCGGCATGGGATAGCGGTGATGTCCGCCCGGGAAGGATTAGAGTTTGAAACCACCATCGAAAGCGACTGCGCGCCTCTGAATAAAATAGTCAAAAAGCTGATTGACAGCGGTATTGAAATTCACTGCATGCGCGACCTCACCCGCGGCGGTTTAGGTTCATCATTAGTGGAAATCGCCGAAACAGCGGGATTCAGATTAGAAATAGAAGAACATTCGATTCTTATCGATGAGCAGGTTTCCGCCGCCTGCGAAATCCTGGGATTAGACCCTTTGTATATCGCTAATGAAGGCAGATTCATCGCTTTTATTCCGCTCAACGATGCCGAAAAAGCGGTTAATATCATGCGAAACGATGATTCAGGGCGCAGCGCAGTCATAATAGGCAGAGTGAGCGGAGAAAAAACTAAAATTGTTTCTCAAAAATGCATCTCCGGCGCGCATCGAATCATCGATATGCCCAGCGGCGAACAACTACCCCGAATATGCTGATGATATTGTAAGATAAATCCTCGTGCTTCGGATACACGCTGCCAGGCATGAAAATAATCTCATGGGCGAACACATGGGTTCGCCCCTACTGTTCCGGTGTTTATTTGTAGGGGCAGACCAATGTGTCTGCCCCCTATCCATCAGCCAAGTGGCAGCCCGGTTTCTCCGAAACCCGGGAATAGTAAATCACTTACATTAGATTCAATTCTTCACTTCGTTCAGGAGAACAGACTTTAGTCTGTTCTCAATAAGTTGACCACTACGATGTCGGACTAAAGTCCGACCTCCTATTCAGGCGATTCTTCACTTCGTTCAGAATGACAAATAGCCTGGCAGACTGTTAGGGCTTGAATAACAGGATTTTGGCGGGTTAAGAACCCGCTTTACATATTCTTGTAACTTGTAACTTGTAACTTGCCAACTTATTTTAAATAACCATAATTTTATGAAAGAAAATAATCAACCGGACAGACTTGTCCCGGATGAAAAAGAAATCCTTGAAGGCGGAAATAAATCTGTTAAGAGATCCAAAGCCTCCGAAAGACGAAAAAAGCGGAAATTATTCGTTCTGGACACCAATGTATTACTTCACGATCCCAATGCTATTTGGCATTTTGAAGATAATGACCTGGCGGTTCCGATAACAGTGTTAGAGGAGATCGACCAATTCAAACGGGGATCGGATACCATCAATTTCAACGCCCGGGATGCGGCGAGGACTTTGGATGAATTGGCGGCTAAGGGCGGATTAATCCAGGAAGGTGTGCCTTTAGGAGACGGATTGGGGCAGTTGAGTGTGCTGGTTTCCGGCACTGTTCATGAGAAGGTCAAATCGACTTTCCTGCAGGATATTCCTGATCACCGGATTTTATCAGCCGCGCTCATAGTCAAGGAACAGCAGCCGAAGCGGGATGTAGTGTTAGTGTCGAAAGATGTCTCACTGCGTCTGAAAGCCCGAAGTCTGGGATTGGACGCTCAGGATTACGAAAGCGATAAAGTTCCGGAACTGGATAAGCTGTATAAAGGGAGGTATGAATTGGAAGGTGTGGACGATGAGTTGATTAACAGGCTGTTCCAACCCCCTTTCAATGCGCCCATCGGTGAATTTGATATAGATGAAATTTATCCTAACGCTTATTTCATCCTCAAAGGTTCATCCAAGAGCGCTATCGGCAGGTTCGATCTGGGGGAAAACGCCATTACCAGAGTGGAGAAGCGCACCGCTTACGGAATATATCCCCGTAACAGCGAACAAACATTCGCCCTCGATGCCCTAATGAATCCGGATATTCAATTAGTGACCTTGTCAGGGAAAGCCGGCACCGGGAAAACATTACTGGCGCTCGCCGGCGCTCTGGAATCACGCCGCAAATATCATCAGATATTCCTCGCCAGACCGATTATCGCACTCGGAAACCGTGATATAGGCTTTCTGCCGGGCGATATCGCCAATAAGATTGGTCCATATATGCAGCCGCTGTGGGATAACCTCGCTGTCATCCGCTCGCAATTCAAGAAAGATGATCCCCCTAATGACACTATCCAAAATATGCTGGATACGGAGAAACTGACTATAAGCGCATTAGCCTATATTAGGGGCAGGAGTTTGAATAAAATTTACTTTATAGTCGATGAGTCGCAGAATCTCACCGGTCACGAGGTGAAAACAATCATTACCCGCGCCGGTGAAGGGACTAAAATAATCTTGACCGGCGACCCTCAACAAATCGACTCGCCCTACCTCGATTCCCGTTCAAACGGATTGACCAGACTCATCGATAAAATGAAGGGGCAGGACATCTATGCGCATGTGACTTTGGAGAAAGGTGAACGAAGCCTTCTGTCCGATTTAGCCTCTAATCTGTTATAATAAGCAAAACCCCGGCAATAAACCGGGGTTTACTTTGAAAATAGGGGTTAGGGGTTAGGGGTTAGTTTAATGTGGTGTCGACTCTCCGTAGTTGATAGCATATACAATGTTTCCGGCAGGTTTCAAAGGCGAAGCCTGTAACCTGCCGGGTTACACTTCGTTTGAAATCCGGCAGGAACAAAATAATAACAATATATTAGTTATCCATTTAGGTTAGGAAATCTTATTATTCATTAAGGGCGGGTTAAAAACCCGCCCCTACAATAACCTTTGGTAGGGGCAGGTTTGCAACCTGCCCAATAAATTGGCTGAACAAACTGGATAACCGGATTCGATATTGTAGTGGCGGCCTTCGCGTCCGCCCCTACCCGAAGGGAAAAAAAATAAATAGCTGTAGGTAAAACCTACGGAATTAGAACATCGATCCTGACGACCCTGAAGGGGTCGAACTATTTTCATGCTAAGTTGACAGCCGTACGGCTGATGAGGGTTTACCTTGAAAATAGCAACAGGGTGGGTTCTTAACCCACCTGTGGTACGCATTCCCACGCTGGAGCATGGGAACGAGATGGAAAAGTAGATGCAAGGTCTGTCCCTACATCCGATGAAATAAATTATAATTATACGCATATGGGGACTCTGCGACACTTCATATAAAGCGCCTGAGTCTTGAGTCCTGAGTCCTGAGTCCTGAGTCTTTTCATAAAGTCCAAAGTCCAAAGTCCAAAGTTTAATTTGCCAGCACCGGCATTCCCATCAAAGGCCAAATTACCCACACAAAAAGTCCTATCACTAACATGAGCATTATGCTGGCGGGGACACCCGCCATGAAGAATTGACCTGAAGTGAACTGCTTGCTTTCATAGGCGATCGCATTGGGAGCCGCTCCGACCAAAAATAAGAAAGGCATTCCCGCCGCCGCCAATGATGCGAACAGTATCACTTCCGGCGCCACTCCCAGATAGGGAGCGATTACGAGTGCAACCGGCATGGAAATCGCAATAGCCGCCACATTCATTATAAGATTCGTCATAATCAATACGAAGAAAGTGATGCCGATGACGAAGATGAACCAATGAGCATTCTCAAACATCACTAGCCAATTGACCGCCAGCCATTTCGCAGCACCGGTCTGCCACAGGCAAAAACCGATACTCATCGCCCCGCCGAACAATAACAATATATTCCAGGGTATCTCCTCCAAATCTTCAATGGTGAGGATTTTAAATAAGAAGAACAAAATAGTGGTCACCAGAATTATAGCGCTTTTATTCAACGGAGCCAAGGCGGGAATGAAGGACCGCATGCTCATTGTTAATATCGCCGAAAAAACAAATATTATGGTCAAGTTCTCCGATGATGACATCTTTCCTAATCTGGAATAGAGCGCCTTCGCTTTGTCTCTAAGACCGGGTATAGCGCTTTTTTCGGGTTTGAAAGCAAGCATGAAAAATCCCCATAGGAGGAATACCATCAGCCATCCCATAGGGAACATGTAATATGATAGCTCAAAGAAAGAGATTTCCCGTCCAATTATATCTTTAAAAAATCCGATAGCCACCGCGCCCCGTGCGGCTCCCAGTAATGTAATAATACTGCCGGCGCCGGCGATAAAAGCCATACCTATGAATAAACCCTTACCAAATTTAGTGGGTTTATCCTCCTCGGAATAAAGTCCGTATATCGCCATGAGCAAAGGATACACCGCCGCCGCTACCGCGGTATGAGCCATTATCAAAGTCATCGCCGCTGTCATCACGAAACAGCCTAAATATATCATGCTGGTTTTCTCACCGACTATAGACAGCATTTTATAAGCCATCCTTTGAGTCAAACCCGTCTTGGAAAACGCCTTGCCGATAACAACTGAACCGAATATGAACCATACCGATGGATCCATGAAATCGGTGAATGCGGTCTGAGCCGGACGAATGAGAAATAACGCTTGGAAAACTCCAATTGCGATACTGGTGATGCCGATGGGCACTATTTCCGAAACCCACCAGGTCGCCGCTAAGAGGAATAATCCCAATGACGCTTTGCCCTCCCTGGTCAATTCAAAATGATTGCCCATAGGATCGACAGCATCGCCCCAGGGAGGTGATATATATACGGTGATGAAAAAGAATAAGCCCAGAAAAACGAAGATCAGCCTGTGCCAATCGTTTTTTTTCCTTGTCCTGCGCAGCATCAGGTCGGACGGCTGCGATGATCCTGCGCCTCTCGTTTTGGATTTATAGCGGAATTTCTTGCCTAACACTTTGTTTTCTATATATTAATATTTACTGATATACATTTACTTTGAAAATAGGGGTTAGGGTCTAGGGTTTAGGGTCTTAGTTCTAGTACCATGTTCTGGCAGGTCTTGCGCGCTGATAGCGGGTGTGACCTGCCAGTATTCCCCGGTTTCGGAGAAACCGGGCTACCATTTATAGAATCAGGGTTTTTAGTTGTTGCGTCAGGTCTTGCTTGCGGAAACGCAAGTGTGACCTGACGCTGCCAGGTCACATCCCATTAAGCCGGGACAAGACCTGGCAAAACAATAATAATTGTAGAAGCGGCGCTTGCAGCTGCCCTTCCCCGAAGGGGAAAATATGAATAGCCGTAGGTGAAACCTACGGAAGTAGAACATTAATCCTGACGACCCTGAAGGGGTCGAACTATTTTCATGCTTCGGGGCGCGCCGCCGGCGCATGAGGGTTTATCCTGAAAATAGGGTTTAGTTCATTGTGGTGTCGACTCTCCGCAGTCGACACCATACATAATATAAACAATATCTTAGTGTCATGCGGGGACGCATGACACCACAAATATCAGGGAATGTAGGGGCGAACCCA
>JADHWD010000073.1 GCA_016783645.1 bacterium | reverse complement strand
ACATATGTCTTAGTATTCGACCCTGAAAGGGTCGCATGTGAATAGCCGTAGGTGAAACCTACGGTATAAATTAAACGAAACGGTTCGACCCTAAAGGGGTCGCACAAATACCTAAAATTATTGTCGCTCATTATAAATAGCTGTTAGTTGATTTATTTCTTACTTTCCTTCCTTAAATCCAGATAATTGAAAAACGCCAATAATAATCCCATGGTGATGAACGCTCCGGGAGCTAAAATCATCAACAGCATCGGTTCAAAGCTGGGTCCGAATACGGGGATTCCCATCAGCTTGCCGTCGCCGATTAATTCGCGGAAGAAGGAGATTAGTATCAATCCCAAAGTGAAGCCGATCCCCATTCCAATGGCGTCACATATAGCGTAGAAAGTGTTGTTCCTGGAAGCGAATGCTTCAGCTCGTCCAAGAATAACGCAATTCACCACTATCAGCGGCACGAATATCCCCAGCGATTTGAATAATTCCGGCTGGTAAGCCTCCATCACCATCTCCACCAAAGTCACGAAAGTGGCGATGATCACGATGAATATGGGTATACGGATTTTAGGCGGTACGCCTTTGCGGATTATAGAAACGATGATATTGGAGCATAACAGCACGAAAGTCGCCGCCATCCCCATCCCGATAGCGTTGTTTATCGAAGTCGATACCGCTAATACCGGGCATAATCCCAAAGCTAACCTGAAAATGGGATTTTCGATATAAATCCCTTTAGTGAGTTCTTTCACAGCTTTCATTTTCCGCCCTCCAGCTTGTTTTTTAGTTCAACCGCGGTCTGTTTGATGGAATAGGTTACCGCGCGTCCGGTGATAGTCGCTCCGGTGATTGATTGTATTTCGCCGCCGTCTTTATCTACAGCTACAGCTAAAGCGTTCAACGGCGGTTTATCGTCATTATCCCGCGTGTTCATGAAATACTGCCGTTGGAACCAGGCGTCTTCCTCCCCGTAGGCGATTTCAGTGGCTTTAGCGCCCAATCCCGGAGTCTCCTGCTGATAAATAATCTTGATTCCCACAATATTGAAGCTGGTATCCAGACCGGTTACAGTCTTGATAGTGGAGGAATAACCTTTGCCGGCGGCGGTGAAGATATAACCCAGCAATTCGCCGCCTTCCCTCTCAGAATAGACTTCATAGTATGGCAGGGTCGAAGCGGAATCCTGCAGGAGAAAAAGCAGCCCGTCAGGCATTACCTCCGCCCGGGCGTTAGCTTCCTCCATCCGCCGGTATTCTTCTATGATAGGGCGGGTCTTCATGTTCACTAAAGCCAGTGAACCGGCGGCGATCCCCGCTATCACCATCAATATCGCCGCTAATTTTAATATATAACCCATAAGTAAAGTTAAAAGTTAAAAGTTAAAAGTTAAAAGTTAAGAGTTAAAAGTTAAAAGTTAAAAAGCTAATTTAACAGGATAGACAGAATTAATAGTATAAATCCTCATGTGCCTGTCGGAGCATCCGCCAGCTGGCGGAAAAAATGAAAATCGGATTTCAGTCAGGCGGGGACGCCTGACAGCACGGCACATAGTCTCGAGGGCGACCGCAAGGGCCGCCCCTACATTAATATAATGACTCGTTCCCATGCTCCAGCGTGGGAATGCATACCATTTAAATTTGAACCACGAAACACGAAATCCGAAAATCTTAACTCTTAACTTTCTTCATTCCGAACACTTTCGGCATAGTGTATTTATCAATCAAGGGCGTGGTCAGGTTCATCAGCAGAATGGAATAAGACACACCTTCGGGATAGCCGCCCCACAGCCGTATCACCCCGGTGAGAATCCCGCATCCTATTCCGAATATCACATGCCCCTTCTTAGTCAACGGCGTTGTCACCATATCGGTAGCCATGAAGAATGCGCCGAGGATCAATCCGCCGGAAAATACCTGGAACAGAATATCTCCGGTGAATAATCCCGATTTGCCTCCGAACAGCCAGCCGATGACCGCCACAGTGGCTATGTAAGTGAAGGGGATACGCCAGTCGATATAGCGCTTGTACATGAGAAAGACTGCGCCGATGAGAAGTAGCAGCACCGATGTTTCACCGATACAGCCGCCGACTGTCCCTGTCAATAATTCCTGCGTGGAATCGAACATCCGGTCGATGGAAAGGGACGCTGAATTCAATTTATCGGCGGTGTACAATTCCTGATGAGCGATCACATCTTTGGCATTCTTCACAATATTCAAGGGAGTGGCGGTGGAAATCGAATCGACTAATTTTCCCCCCTGTGTCACCGACCAGCTGAAGAAATTGTAACCCGATTCTTTCCACCAGAAGGGTTTCAGCCAGTCGTTAGTCATGTGAACTGGCCATGACGCTAACAGGAAAGCCCTGCCCAGTAAAGCCGGATTCAAGGGATTATATCCCAGTCCTCCGAAGGGCATCTTGCCGACACCAATAGCGAAGACTGCCCCGATGACCGGCATCCACCAGGGCACTCCCGGCGGAAGATTGAAAGCTAATAATATACCGGTGATTATCGCCGAACCATCGAGCACGCTGATATCCCGCTTCATCATTTTCTGAAGCAATCCTTCAGTGACCATCGCCGCGATAACCGCCAGTATTGTCAATCCTAATGCGCGGAATCCGAAGATATAAACCGCTCCTATCAACGCTGGCAGCAGCGCGATATTGACCGAATGCATTATCTTCGGGATATTAGTATCATCCCGCAGATGCGGGGATACGGATACGGTGAATTGTCCCATATTTTAAATTAAAGTTTGCAAGTTGACAAGTTAATTAAAGAATTTAACAAGGATGTACAGGATAAACAGGATAAGTCTTGTATTTTAAAAATCAAATTAGCTTTTTGCAATAGTATGAAAACATATCTTGTAAGGGCGAAGCATTTTCAACATCGTATTCAGATATTTCATCGTTTTTTGTTGTTCCGGCGGGTCTTGCACGCCAAAGGCGGGTGTGACCTGCCGGAAAATAATATGTTGCCACCGGGTCAAACAGTTAGTTACCGCCAGGTTTCAAGTCCGCTGTACAGCGGATAACCCGGCGGTAAAAAACAGCTCATTCCGGCTTGTCCAAAATCGGCGGATATATTACAAATTCCTATGCTAAACTACCCGTCAGGTTACTCTGCGTTTGAAACCTGACGGGAACGAAATTTCTTTCACACTTTCACACTTTCAGAATTTCAACTTCACACTTTTAACTTTTAACTTTTAACTTTCTTAAGCCACCTGCTTCTTCTTCCTAATCGCTGAAGCTTCCATTTTACCCAGCTTAATCAAGTGCACTAAATTGCGCTTGGTGGGGCATATATAGGTGCATGAACCGCACTCCATGCAATCAAGTATATGGTACTTTTCCGCTTCCTCGAAGCGTTCGTATTCGACGAATGTGCCCAGTAGTGTCGGCGTCAATCTTTGTGGGCATACTTCCAAGCAGCGGGAGCAGTAGATGCAGGGTTTAGGCTCGTCCAAAGCCGCCATCTTTTCGTCCATAACTAAAATTCCGGAAGTCCCTTTTATGACCGGCGCTTGGTCGGTGTACTGCGCCATGCCCATCATCGGACCGCCCATAATCAGTTTAGCGGCGCCGTCATTGTATCCGCCGGCGAAAGCTATCAATTCCGCGAAAGGAGTCCCTATCCGCGCCCGGATATTCTTAGGATTCTTGATTCCGGGACCGGTTACAGTCACGATGCGTTCAATCAGAGGTCTGCGCATACCAACCGCTTCATAAATCGAAACCGCAGTCCCTACATTATGCACCAAACATCCCACATCCATCGGTAGTCCGCCGGAAGGCACTTCCCGCCCGGTCAAGGCGTATATCAACTGTTTCTCAGCGCCCTGGGGATATTTCACCTTCAAAGACACAACTTGGATATCTTTGTAATTCTTGGCTATGTTTTTCAACGATGCGATTGCGTCCGGTTTGTTGTTTTCAATTCCGATGAAACAGCGTTTAGGATTTAGGATCTTCCTGATTATCTCCAAACCCTTGAAAATATCTTCGCCCTGTTCCAGCATTAGCCGGTGGTCGGCGGTGAGGAAGGGTTCGCATTCCGCGCCATTGATGATGACTGTGTCGATGGGCTTCTCCTTGGGAGGCGATAATTTCACATGGGTGGGAAAAGCCGCACCGCCCATACCCGCTAAACCGCCCTCTTGTATCAGTTTCTTCATCTCATCCGGCGGCAGATTAAGATACCCGTTGCGCTCGCTGAAATCTTCAAAAGGAGTATCTTGCTTATCATTCTCAATCTCTACCGCTTCTATCATCCTGCCGAAGGGGTGGGGGAACATGGCGACCGATTTCACCTTGCCGGACACTGAAGCATGGGAAGGGACGGATACGAATCCGCCGGGGTCGGAAATCTTCTGACCCATCTTCACTTCATCGCCCTTCTTCACCAACACTTTCCCCGGCGCGCCCAGATGCTGAACTGCTGGGATGTACACTATATCCGGGGCGGGCAGATTCTCTATCGGCAGTTTCTCGGTATATTCCTTATATTCTTTGGGATGCGTCCCGCCGGAAAATGTCTTCTTAGCCATCTATATCAAAACTCCTGATTAGGATAGTGAATTCTTTATCAAGCAAAGGTAAAAAAATTTAGAATAGTGAATTAAGAATAGTAAACCCTCATGCGCCTGCGGCGCACCCCGAAGCATGAAAATAGTTTTAAGGGCGACCGCAAGGGTCGCCCCTACATATAGGATATTTGAGTGGTGTCATGCGTCCCCGCAAGACACTAAGATATTGTTATTATTATGTATGGTGTCGACTGCGGAGAGTCGACACCACATTGAACTAAACCCTAACCCCTATACCCTATTTTCAAAGTAAACCCTCATGCGCCTGCGGCGCACCCCGAAGCATGAAAATAGTTTTAAGGGCGACCGCAAGGGTCGCCCCTACATATAGGATATTTGAGTGGTGTCATGCGTCCCCGCATGACACTAAGACATTGTTATTATTATGCATGGTGTCGACTGCGGAGAGTCGACACCACATATAATTCTTCATTCACTATTCTGCATTCTAAATTCTTAATTTTGAACTCTTAACTTTGAACTTTGAACTATCTATCGAACTGCCTCACAATTATCCCCGCCTCTTTGATCAACTCCGCCGATAGTACATCGGGATAGCCGTCCGCATAGACGAATTCCACCACCCCGGCGTTTAGAAGCATCTTGGTGCATAAGATGCAGGGATGATTAGTGCTGTATAATGTCGAACCTTCAATGGATACCCCGGATACCGCCGCCTGGATGATTGTATTCTGTTCGGCGTGCACCGCGCGGGAAATCTCATGCCGTTCACCGGATGGAACATTTAGTTTATCCCGCAGACAGCCTTCGGGGCGGTCGCCGCAATGCTCAATCCCCTTCGGAGGTCCATTGTAACCGGTAGCTAAAATCCGCCGGTCTTTCACTAATATAGCGCCCACCCGCCGTCTTAAACAGGTCGCCCTGCCCGCCACCAGGAAGGTGATATCCATGAAGTATTTATCCCAGGAAGGCCGTTCCAACTTCGATTTTAGATTTTTGATCTATGATTAAAGATTTTAGATATTTTTCATGTTCCCGACAGGTTTCAAGGGCAAAGCCAGTAACCTGTCGGGGATATTCCTGCCGCTTTACGCCTTTTACAGAGGCTTGAAAAACGGCAGGAACAAAGACTTTGAACTTTTAACTCTTAACTCTTAACTCTTAACTCTTAACTGCATTCATTCTTCCGGATACAGCGGAAAAGCCTCGTTCAATTCCCTGATCTCTTCTTTGATATTCGCCTGCAATTCTGTATTATCTATATCGGAGATAATCCGGTTGAACATATCGGCGATCTGGCGCATTTGTTCTTCTTTCATCCCCTTGGTGGTCAAAGCGGGAGTCCCCACTCGTATCCCGGAAGATATCATCGGCGGCTGGTCGTCGAAGGGCACCATATTCTTATTTACAGTGATTCCCGCATTCTCAAGCGCTTCTTCCGCCTGCTTACCCGTAACTCCCTTATTGTGCAGGTCAACTAATACAAGATGATTATCGGTGCCGCCGGACACTAAATTGAATCCATGCTCAAGCATCCTTTCGGCGAATGCCTTGGTATTCTTGATAATCTGCCCGCAGTATTCCTTAAAAGCGGGTTCTAAGGCTTCTTTTAATGCGACCGCTTTCGCGGCAATGACATGCATCAACGGTCCGCCCTGAATACCGGGGAACACCATGGAATTCAAAGCCGCCCGCAGTTTCTTGGGTTCATCGAATCCCGGCAGATAAATTTCACCGCCCTTCTGGTCGGTCATAATCATACCGCCGCGGGGACCGCGTAATGTCTTGTGAGTGGTAGTAGTCACCACATGCGCATAGGGAATAGGCGATGGATGATATTCAGTTGCCACTAAACCCGCCACATGGGCGATATCCGCCACTAAATATGCGTTGACTTCATCGGCGATCTCCCGCATTTTAGCGAAATCCCAGAAGCGGGGATATGCGGAAGCGCCGGCGATGATTATCTTCGGCTTCTCCGCCCGCGCTGTCTCAGCCATCCGATCGTAATCTATCGTCCCCGTTTCCTTCTTCACTCCGTAAGAAACCACCTTATATAATTGCCCGGAGAAATTCACCGGACTGCCATGCGACAGATGCCCGCCGTGTGACAAGTTCATCCCCATGATAGTATCGCCGGGTTTAGCCAGGGTGAGATATACCGCCATGTTAGCCTGCGTTCCCGAATGCGGCTGGACATTCGCCCATCCGCATTTGAACAGCTTCTGCGCCCGCTCCCGCGCTAAATCCTCGCCGATATCTACGAAAGTGCAGCCGCCGTAATAACGCCGTCCGGGATAACCCTCAGCATACTTGTTAGTCATCACCGAACCCATTGCCTCCAATACGGCTAATGATGTGAAATTCTCCGAGGCGATCATTTCCAGTGTATGATTCTGCCGCCCGATTTCACCGGTCATCGCCTGATATATCTCCGGATCAGTATGTTTCAAATGTTCTAACATGACAACACCAATTAAAGTTAAAAGTTAAGAGTTAAAAGTGTGAAATTTGAAATCAGAAAAAATTAACTACGGATATACAGGATATTCAGGATTATAGAATAAACCCTCATGCGCCTGCGGCGCACCACCAAGCATGAAAATCGGATTACTGGCAGGCGGGGACACCTGCCAGCACAGTTCCTGGTGGTGTCATGCGTCCCCGCATGACACTAAGACATTGTTATTATTATGTATGGTGTCGACTGCGGAGAGTCGACACCACATTGAACTAAACCCTAAACCCTAAACCCTATACCCTATTTTCAGAGTAAAAATATAAGTATTCGTGCCCATTCGTGGTTAAAATCAAAAATATCAGATCACAAATCTAAAATCCTGTCAATCTTCTCCAACCGCTGGGTATGACGGCCTCCATCAAATTCGGTTTCAAGCCACACTTTCATTATATCGATGCCCTGTTGGGAAGTTAAAAATCGACCCGGCAGGCATAACACATTAGCGTCATTGTGTTTGCGGGATAATCCGGCGATCTCCGTATTCCAGCACAGCGCCGCCCGCACTCCCGGATAACGGTTTGCGGTCATTGCAGTACCCTGGCCGCTGCCGCATACGAACACTCCCCGCTCGTACTTATTATCCGAAACTGCTTTCGCCGCCGGATGTATCACATCGGGATAATCCATCGATTCATTTGAGTGAGTCCCAAAATCACATACTTCATATCCCTTCTCCAGCAGGGCTTTTTTCAGAGTTTCCTTCAATGTAAAACCGGCATGATCCGCCGCTAACGCTATTTTCATCCTGTATAACGCTTCAAATATGTTTGAATATAACACGCCTCCGGCCAGCTCTCTTTAATCCAGCCGTATTCTCCAGCGGCTGGATGTTTCACACTCTGTTTCATGAACCAATCGGATTTCTGCGGCAGTAACAGATTACTTTCCAAATAATTCATCTTCCTTTTAGCGTTGTCCATAGCGTTATAATCGCCGGAATTGGCGGCTTTTTCAAAAAGACCATAGGCGATAGTGAACACTAATTTATCATCGTAAGACGGGATTTTCCCGCTGGAATTCTGGTCGGCGGCGGTTTCATAGACTTCGCCCAATCTAAGGTAAGCTGTCCCGTATCCCGGACGGTCATCCAAAGCTTTCATCACATATACTCGGGCGCTGGGATAATCTTTCAGACTTTTATAACAGGAAGCGATTTCCAATTTCACATCCACATCTTCAGGCCGGAATTTCAATATCCGCTTGTATGCGTCAATCGCTTTATCATAGTTAGACAGGTTCTGGCGGACTTCGCCCAGTTTCTTCAACGCCTCATAGTTTTTATCGTCGATTTTCAACAGAGCTTGTAACGCTTCTTCCGCTTTTTGATAAGCGCTTTGACTGATATACTGCTTCGCCAGCGCTAACCGTTTCTCGATATCTTTAGGATTGAGCTCAATTTCTGCGATGAGGGCGGCGATATACTGTTCGAGTGAGCGATGGTCTCTTATCAAATTAGCGCGCCGTTCGCGGATATCGGCGCTATTGGGATCCGCCTCTAACGCTTTTTCGCAGGCTTCAATCGCCAGTTCCCATTTCATATCAGCCGTATATATTTCCGATAAAGGAATCCAATATTCCGCCTTGGAAGGATCTATCTGAGCGGCATGTTCATAATGATAGCGCGCTTTTTCCGCATCGCCCTTGTTTTTATAGATTATACCAAGCGCGTTATGCAGATAATCGCTGTCGGGGAATCTTTCCACCCCGATTTCATAAACGATGCGGGCGCTGTCGGCGTTTTCAGGATTTTCACTTGCAAGCTTGATATAGCATTGTCCGGCTTGAGCAAAATCATTATACTTCCTTTTAGTGTCATAATTGATATACTTCCAGAAGTAATCCAAAGCGCGCCGGCAATTCTCTTGCTTGTAGTAATCATAAAAGAACATTCGGTTATACCGGATGAGCGAATCAATCTGAGCTTCACTGTATTGGGGCTCTTCTTCAACATACTCTTCTTCGACCACTTCGTACTGATATGCGCAGCCGATGAAAAGAGCGAAGAGCACCCAGGGAATCAATCTCTTCATTAAACACTCCATGTATTTGTAAATAAAAAAATAGGATCTTCGCTTAATCGTACGGGTAAAAATCTTATAATGAGTACAACATTGCCTTTTTCTCAAAAAGCTCGGCATTTGTCATTCCCGCGCAAGCGGGAATCCAGTCTTTTCTTGCGTTCAATTGCTGGATACCCGCTTTCGCGGGTATGACAGGATTGGGTATGTTTATTATTAACAATGGGCTATTATATGAAAATTCAATTATCCACACAAAACAGTGAAGAAATGAATAATATTTCATATTATACAATGTAAAAGTGTGAAATTTATTCCGATCATCTCCACCATTTAACCACTTAACTACTTCACCGCTTAACCGCTTAACCAAATTAATATTTCTTTCTCCGTTCAAACCACTTCTCTCCTGCATTGATATACAGCGACATCCGGTATATATTCTCGGAGATACCGTTTGTTCCGCTGTCTCCCCGCTTGATGAAACTTAACACTAAATCAAGGCGGGCGCGGTTATCTTTCAAGGGAATCCCCATTCCATAAGATACATTCCATTGTTTAACGGTCTCATCGTTAAGCGAGTGATAATACAACGATGCAAATCCGAAACCGAAACGGTAAGCGATCCGTTTGATGAAAGGCGCCAGCGATTCTTCAGTGGGAGCGATCTCTATACCCATTCCGAAGCGGTGTGATCGATGATACAATTCCGTTCCGCCGATTCTTTGACGCTTGCCGTCCCAATCGCGCATGAGATAATCCGCCGATCCCAATACCCGATTGGATAAGGGAACTGCGATACCCACGCCTGCGGTGAGGGGAAATCTAATTTTATATTCGCTGGTCAGAATCGAATCGGTATGCACATCCAGACTTTGATCCACGCTTAAATCGGAAGGAAACAGACAAAAAGCGCCGATATTCAATCTGTTTTTTAGCACAGTATGAAATCCACCGCCATATATTCCGCCTATAGCGTCCCGCTCAAAGATTATCTCGGAATCATAATAACCGGAAGTGGTGAAATCCATCTTCACCGTATCTTGGAAACTGCCCCATAACAGTCCCGCGGTCAATCCCAGCTTTATATTCGGCGTAACTTCTAAGGAAATCACCGCTGAGCCCTTGGAAAGGCCGCCTTTGGAATGCAGTATTTGAGTGTAATTCACGGAATCCACCATATTGGATTCCACCAGGCGGTATTCTTTCCGGCTAACCGGATGAAAGTGAAATCCAAGGGTTAATCCGGGTTTCAGAGAAAATCCCAAAGCTGCGGATTCTAATTCGAAATCATCCGCCAAATCGTTCTGACCATCCTCGCTCCAATAATAGCGGGATATACCGAAACCGGCGCTGAAACGGGTTGTCGTAATACCGCTCCATAAAGCGGGATTTAAAAATCCCGAACTCATTGAATCTTCTAAAGCGATGCCGAGGACGCTCATCCCCTGCGGACGCCCTCCCGCATAATCATCGATAATACCTATCCCGCCGGCTGAAAAAATTGAAGCGGCGAAAAGAGATACCGGGAGTAAGACTGTCAATATTGTTGTATTTATTTTATTCATCGCCGGCGCCCTCCGCTGTGGTATAAACTACATAAACATAAGGGCGTTTAGTCAAATCCGGGCAATCATGCGGGAATATCGGAGCTCTGGTCAAATCCACGCCCTCCTGGTCGAATCTCAGCGACATCCCAAAATTTTCATCAGGATGTATCACCCAGTCGAACAGCATATTTGTGATACTAAGAGTCACTGAATCGCCGGAGATATAGGCTAATGAACCCTGATAAGTAGCGTCGATATTATATTCCGCCGGATTAGAAATCCACAATGTGTCGGTCATCCGGTCCGCAGTGATATTGCCCAGTGCGCCGGTGTAAAAAACGCTGGCGGTGTCGATGAAAAATGTGAAGGTTGCCCGGTTGATGAACACCCCGAATTGCGGTAAGACAGTTGAAGGATCCATCAACAGCATACCGCGGTAGCCGTCGCTGCGGCCTATGTACAATCTATCACCGGGTAATAACGCATTGTCTTTAGCTATATAGATATCATTGGAAGCGTAGATTACCATCACCGAATCACTGCTCACCACTCCGCTGGTGTCATACACCGTCAGATGGCAGACTAATCTCGGTTTAATACTGTCGGCGTTTTCCGAAGAATGGAAATCCTTGATGAATTCCGCCGAAGGATTGAAATCGAAGAGGAGTCCGGAGTTAACCGGAGCGATAGTATCCCAGGTAGTTGTGTCCGCCGACCATTCGTACTCATCAATCCAGTCTCTGATCCAATTAGTATCGATGGGAACAACGATACTGTCTCCCCGCCATTTTGACACTATGAAAGTGTCTTTCAGCGTTCCTGAAGGGTAATATAGGCTGTCCCAGGTCACCCAGTATTCGTTCCAATTGTTGGAATAAACCAATTCCGGGTCTTTATAGATATATCCTTCAAAATCCGGGTATGATACAGTGGAATCGCCGTAGATTGCCCCGCCGTACAGCACCATTTCAGCCGATACGAAATCGAAACTGTCCGGCAGATTATAGAAATTATCGAATTTCACTAAGAAGCGCGCCTCGTATTCTTCGCCTTTGCCTAAATACAAGTGCAGGCTGGTGCCGGAGGGAGATTGAAAATTACCATAAGCGCCGGCGGTGACCGGATAAAATAGACTGTCCCGCACTTCTCCGGTCACTTCAGGATTTATCACTGAACCGCCCAATTTTCCGTCAGGTTCGGCGCAGTTCAATAATAAAATCAATGACGCTAAAAATACGGAATTTACTAATAATCGCCTTTTATTAACCATCGATAACCCGCTGAATCCATTCTAATAAAATTATCACAAAATATATAAAATATTTAGACCATAATCAAGATACAAGGGTAAATCCGGAAAATGGGAATTGGCAGCGAAAAAAAATAGATATACAGTTTAGGCAGCCCGGTTTCTCCGAAACCGGGGAATATTTAAACCGCCGGATTACGCCCGAAAACGGGCTTGAAATCCGGCGGGAATGGAAATTCTTAACTTGACTTAGAAATAGTCGATTATTATGTGTATTATAGCGGAGGTTTTAGTTTCCATATTATCGATGTCTCCGATCCGGCGAACCCTTTTGAAACCGGTTATTATCAGTCCGCCAGCTCCATTATCGGTATCGATGTCTCCGGCGATTACGCTTACCTGGCGGCTCCAAATGATTTGTTTTCCGAAGATTATCAATCAATTATTCCGGCGGCGTTCGAATATAGATTATCCCAGCCCTATCC
This sequence comes from bacterium, assembly GCA_016783645.1. Taxonomy (GTDB): domain Bacteria; phylum Electryoneota; class Tariuqbacteria; order Tariuqbacterales; family JADHWD01; genus JADHWD01. Next base: position 468 of record JADHWD010000073.1, on the reverse strand, counting down.
CAATCCCTTCAACGCAAAAACAGCTATCAGCTAACAGCTGACAGCTATGTGGAATTGATAGTGTATGACATTCAAGGGAGGGAGGTGCAGTCACTCGTCACTGGTCACTTGTCACTCGGTTATCATGAAGTGATATTCGATGGAAGCGACTTATCCTGCGGAGTGTATTTTGTGAAGCTGAGAACAGGAACTTTCATACAGACGCAGAAGATGCTGTTGATTAAATAGAGAATTTACAATAGAATGTATTGAATATGATATATGATATGTGGTATGTGATTGTGGTGTCGATATCCTGTAATCGACACCACATTGAACTAAACCCTAAACCCTATTTTCAAAGTAAACCCTCATGCCCCTGTCGGCGCACCACGAAATATGAAAATAGTATCAAGGGCGAACACATGGGTTCGCCCCTACATTCCCTGATATTTGTGGTGTCATGCGTCCCCGCATGACACTAAGATA
>JADHWD010000072.1 GCA_016783645.1 bacterium | reverse complement strand
TCGAACCGTTTCGTTTAATTTATACCGTAGGTTTCACCTACGGCTATTCACATGCGACCCTTTCAGGGTCGAATACTAAGACATATGTTCATGTAAAAATCGGTCTCTAAAGAACAATTATTATTGTCGTTTATTATAGGTGAAGATTATTTCTACCAACTGAATCACGATGCCGTCTTGAAACGGCAGGTCAAACGCTTGGAAAAACTGGGTTACAAAGTAACCCTTGAACCTGTTGAGCGGGCGGCTTAGAGGTTATTTTCAGAGTAAACCCTCATGCGCCTGGCGGCGCACAACTTAGCATGAAAATAGTCTCAAGGGCGACCGCAAGGGTCGCCCCTACATTCCCTGATATTTGTGGTGTCATGCGTCCCCGCATAACACTAAGATATTGTTTATATTATGTATGGTGTCGACTGCGGAGAGTCGACACCACAATGAACTAAACCCTATTTTCAAAGTAAATTATAGAAATTTAATGATTAAATCAGTCCTCATAGCCAACCGCGGTGAAATCGCCCTGCGGGTGATACGCGCCTGCCAGGAACTGGGATTGACCACAGTGGCGGTTTATTCCAAGGCTGACGCCGACTCTTTGCATGTCCGCTTCGCCGACGAAGCGGTCTGTATCGGACCGCCGGAAAGTTCAAAGAGCTACTTGAACATACCCGCCCTCATCGGCGCCGCAGAAATCGCCGGAGTGGACGCTATTCATCCCGGCTACGGTTTTTTAGCGGAAAACGCCGCCTTCGCCGATATGGTGGAATCCATGGGTCTCAAATTCATCGGTCCTTCTTCCAAAGCCATTGCTTTAATGGGCGACAAGCCCTTAGCCAAAGCGAGGATGAAAAACGCCGGTGTGCCAGTGACGCCCGGCAGTGAAGGAGTGGTCGGCAGTTTAGCGGAAGCGCGGTTAGTGATTCAGAAAATCGGTTATCCGGTGATGATCAAAGCCGCGGCTGGCGGCGGCGGACGGGGTATGCGCCTGGTGAGAAATGAAGAGAAACTGGAAACATCTTTTGAAATGGCCCGCGCTGAAGCCGAAACCGGTTTCAATAATCCCGACCTTTACATCGAAAAATTCATCGAAAATCCCCGTCATGTGGAAATTCAAGTGTTAGCCGACAGTTATGGTAATGTGATCCATCTCGGCGAAAGGGATTGCTCCATCCAGCGGAGGCATCAGAAATTGATTGAAGAGAGCCCTTCACCTGCAGTCGATAAGGAACTGCGGGCGGAAATGGGCGGCGCGGCGGTGGAAGCCGCTAAAGCGGCGGGTTACGAAAGCGCCGGCACCGTGGAATTCCTGCTGGATAAAAACGGCAATTTCTATTTCATGGAGATGAACACCCGTATCCAGGTTGAGCATCCGGTGACCGAAATGGTCACCGGACTGGATCTGGTCAAAGAACAACTCCGCATCGCTATGGGCGAAAAACTATCTATCAAACAGGAAGATATCAGATTCCGGGGTCATGCGATCGAATGCCGTATCAACGCCGAAGACCCTTCAAGACAGTTCATGCCCTGCCCCGGTCTGATTGAATCACTGCATATCCCCGGAGGCCCCGGTACCAGAGTGGATACTCATATTTACCAAGGCTACCATATTCCGCCGTATTATGATTCACTGCTCGCTAAATTGATATGCTGGGGCGATGACCGGGAGGAAGCCCGCAGCAGATTGATCCGCTCCCTGGGAGAAATGGTGATTGAACCGATCAAAACCACTATCCACTTCCACCTGCAGGTGGTCAATAATCCCGAATTCATCAGCGGTAAATTCGATACCGGATTCATCGAGCGGAATCAGGATTTGTTGAAAAAAGGATTGGAAGAATCAGATTAATTATCATTTCTATGAATTTGAGTGAATTAAATATCATTGATCGGTTGAATGAACTGCTGAAATCCGCCAAAATTTGTGATATTATTGACAACATCGCCGCTCGGTTGGAGCAGAAATTATCGGATAATCCTCAAGATAAATTGGCTTGGGAACCTGTGCCTCTATCAATTTTCGGAAATAAACTGCCAATTCCTATAAAATCAAGCTGGGTGTTCATCCTGCGGGCTAATTCCGATTCCGGCGCCGAAAGGCATCCGAACAGCGTCCAGCGCATGATGTCTTACCATAACACCGGCGATATTCAATTATGGGACGGCGCAAGATGGATTTCAAATATATTAGTGAGCGAAGAAGATAGCCCGCTCGATGATAGATGGATTTCCATTCCGGCTAACACCTGGCATAAAGCTGTAGTAGCGAATGAGAATTGGGTGGTGGTATCATTCCATACAGTCCCGGCGGAGGATTTGATCGAAGCGAGACCGGTGGAAAGTGATTTGGGAAAAAATAAGGCGAGAAAGTATTTGTAATGAACGACATTAAAAATTGTCCTTAGCCTGGATTATTCATAAATTAATCCGCTGTACAGCGGAATATTCAGGATCCAAAGGATTTAGAATTATAATAAACGACATTTTTAGTTGTCTTTTAGTTTTATCAAGATTGTTTTGACGAATCCTGTATCGATCTATAGATTAGAACTTTGTGAACTTTGTGCCTCCTTGGCGAACTTTGTGGTTAGAATTAAAAAAAGATAAACCACAAAGGACACAAAGATTAATGTCGTTTATTATAAAAATTGAAAATTTAGATTGTATGATTTTAAAAATACAAGATTTATCCTATATATCCTATTATTACTTTGTCAAGTAATATTAAAGACATGAAGGTTGTCCGGATTTTGTTGTTCTCTGCAAGAAATCCCCCTAAATCCCCCTTTGAAAAAGGGGTAAATATGACTCCCCCCTTTACTAAAGGGGGGTGGGGGGGATTATTAAGATACATGAATTAAAGTCGCTCATTATATAAAACACAAGCCAAAGATATTTGAAATTTGGTAACATTTTAGCTCTATGAAATAGTCACAATACTCGTCATTTTGGCAATCCGCCGTACGGCGGAGCGACCAGAATCGGCACACAAGTAGTCATGCAAGCCGATTCCGGACAAACCGGAATGACATTATAGTATTTACGGACCGACAGACGAGACTTGAGATATTGACTCGCAACTCGCGGCTCGCAGCTCGAATTTAATCTTAGAATAAATTGAAATAATAATATTCACAAATACAATCTACGGAGTAACAGATGGAATTTCCACCTGAACTGTACTATACTAAAGAACACGAATGGTCCCGTTTAGAGGGCGATACCGTCACCATCGGCATCACCGATTACGCCCAGAGCGAACTGGGCGATGTAGTCTTTGTGGAACTGCCGGAAACCGGCGCCAAATTCAACCATGGTGATGTATTCGGCACTATCGAAGCTGTCAAAGCGGTCTCCGATATGTATTCACCCGTTTCCGGCGAAGTGATTGAAATCAACACCGCTCTGGAAGAAACGCCGGAACTTGTGAACCAATCCCCTTATGAAGAGGGCTGGATGATCAAGATGAAATTATCCGATAAAGCTGTTATCGATTCTCTGCTTAGCGCCGAGGCTTATCAAAAGATGATAGAAGGTGAATAGATGTCGAAATACATAGCTGATTACATCTGGGACGGCATCGTTCCCTTCATTCCCCATACCCGTGAAGATATCGAGTGTATGCTGAGGCGGATCGGCGTTGATGATGTCGAAGAACTTCTTCAGGGGATTCCGGATAATCTTCGTTTGAAACAGCCTATGAACCTGCCGCCCGGAATGTCGGAGATCGAAGTGATTCGGGAGATGAAGCGGCTTGCCGGGATGAATAAAACCGCCGTCTGCTTCACCGGCGGCGGAGTATATGACCATTACCGCCCTTCCGCTGTCGATGAAATAATTTCCCGCCCTGAATTTTACACCGCTTACACTCCCTATCAGCCGGAAGTATCCCAAGGCACTCTGCAGGCTATATGGGAATATCAATCATTGATATGCCAATTGACCGGTATGGACGCCGCCAACGCTTCATTATACTGCGGCGGCACTGCAGTGGCGGAAGCGGCGGCGCTCGCTGTCCGGACAACCGGCAGGAATAAAATCATCGCCGCCTCAACAGTCAATCCCCATCACCTTCAAATATTATCAACTTACGGCAAAGCCTTTCCCTATGAAATCAAGCAGATTGGGGCAGACAACGGAGTGGTGAATCCCGGCGATTTGAAAGCGGCGGTTGACAATGAAACCGCCGCGGTAATCATCCAGCATCCCAATTTCTACGGATTATTAGAAGAAATGGATGAACTATCGGCCATCGCGCATAACGCCGGCGCCCTGTTCATCGCCTCCTTCGATCCCATCTCACTGGGCATGTTGAAACCGCCGGCGGAATATGACTCCGATATTGCGGTGGCGGAAGGGCAGTCTTTAGGCAATCCTCTCAATTACGGCGGTCCTTATCTTGGAATTATAGCTTCTAAGGAGAAATTTCTGCGTAAAATGCCGGGCAGGTTAGTAGGTGAGACTGTCGATATGGATGGTAAAAAAGGTTATGTGCTGACATTACAGACCCGCGAACAGCATATCCGCCGCGATAAAGCCACTTCCAATATCTGCACCAACGAAGCTCTATGCGCATTAGCGGCGGCGGTTGAATTATGCCTCATCGGTAAATCCGGTCTATGCGAAATGGCCGAGCAATCTATGCAGAAAGCCCATTACTTAGCGATTCGAATTCAGGAAGAGACCATATTCCAGCTGAAATATCCCTACGGTCATTTCTTCAAAGAATTCATGGTGACTTCCGAACACCGCGCTAAGAAAGTCATAGACACAGTGGCACAGAAGAATTTAATTTTAGGACCCGCATTAGGCAGGTTCTATCCCGGTTATGATGAACATTCATTCCTGATCGCTGTGACCGAACAGCGTTCTAAAGGAGATATGGACTGGGTGATCGAAGAATTGAAGAAATTCAAATGAAAGGCTCAGGACTCAAGACTCAAGGCTTAAGAAGTGTCTATGAAGTTATACAAATTTGAGTTCCCGGCAGGTTTCAAGCAGCCGTAAGGCTGAGTAACCTGCCGGGTTACGCTTCGCTTGAAACCCGGCAGGAACAAAAAGGTATATTCTCGTTCCCATGCTCCGGCGTGGGAATGCATATATGGGAGAGGATTAAAATCCACTCTGATTATCTCTCGGCATTAAAATGCCGGGCTATTGTTTTAATTGTGGTGTCGACTCTCTGTAGTCGACACCATTAGCTTGTAATTTATAGATTTGCTGTCGACCACAGAGGATCGACAGCACAATAAATCCTGTATATCCTTGTTAAATAATAAAATAAATCTATGAAAGACAATACTAACAGTATTTTTGATAAAAGCAGGCCGGGGCGGACAGGTTATACACTGCCGCATCTGAATATCCAGCCGCAGGACGGCTTGATCCCCGAACGATTCCTGCGCCGCACTCAGCCGAATCTGCCCGAAGTGAGCGAAGGGACTGTGGTCCGGCATTTCGTCAATCTGTCAACTAAAAATCATCATGTTGACAAGGGATTTTATCCGCTGGGCTCCTGCACCATGAAGTATAATCCTAAAGTGAACAACAAGATAGCTCAGCTTCCCGGTTTCGCTGAACTTCATCCGTTCCAGCCCAGCGCCACCGCTCAAGGCGCTTTGCGGCTGATGCGGGAATTGGGGCGCGCGTTTTGTGAAATCACCGGCATGGACGCTATCACATTACAGCCAGCCGCCGGCGCGCACGGTGAATTCACCGCACTACTCATGATGCGCGCTTACCATGCCCATAACGGCAGCCCCCGTAAGAAAGTGATTATTCCCGACAGCGCTCACGGAACTAATCCCGCATCCATCATCATGGCGGGATATGAAGTGGAGCAGATTAAATCCAATTCCAAGGGATTGCTGGACTTGGACGCCTTGAAAGCTGCAGTCAACGAAGACACCGCCGCTTTGATGCTGACCAATCCCAATACTTTAGGCATCTTCGAAAGCGGTATTGAAAAAATCGCCGATATTATCCACGACGCCGATGCGCTATTATACATGGACGGCGCTAATCTTAACGCCTTAATGGGTATCGCCCGCCCGGGCGATATGGGATTCGATGCGGTTCATCTCAACCTGCATAAAACCTTCTCCACCCCTCACGGCGGCGGCGGCCCCGGCAGCGGTCCCGTAGCGGTCAATGATAAGCTGGAACCCTTCCTGCCTTACCCTGTCATCGATGTTAAAGATGAAGGCTATATCTTCGATTACGAAAGGCCGTTATCCATCGGCAGAGTGGGTTCATTTTACGGCAATTTCGCGGTGATGGTGCGCGCTTACACATACATTCTGATGATGGGCTCCGAAGGATTGACCCGCGCCAGTTTAGCGGCGATTGTCAACGCCAATTATCTCAAGAATAAACTGCGGGAATATTTCGACCTGCCCTACAGCGAAAATATCCTGCATGAAGTGGTCTTTTCCGGCAGCCGCCAGGCAAAAAAAGGCGTGAAAACCCGCGAAATCGCCAAGAGATTATTAGATTACGGTTTCCACGCCCCTACGGTATACTTCCCCTTGATTGTCCCGGAAGCCTTGATGATTGAACCTACTGAGACAGAAACAATGGAGACTTTAGACGCCTTCGCCCAGGCTTTGATCGACATTGATAAGGAAATCGACGAGAATCCGGAAATGGTCAAATCCGCGCCGCATACGACCCCGGTCCGCCAGCTTGACGAAGCTGCCGCCAGCCGTAAATTGAAGCTGAAATACACTAAAGAATAAATTAACACGGATATACAGGATATTCAAGATAAGTAAAAAGTAAAAAGGCAAAAGTAAGAAGATTCACAGCAAATTAAGCGGATTAAGCAGATAAGAGCTGGTCATCGGTTATTGGTGATTGGAAATAATACTCACCGGTGATAATGGTAATGATGGTAATTATAGCTTTAATAGCTTTCATAGCTTGTGAATTTTTTATTCGTGTTCATCCGCGTATATTCGTGTCCATTCGTGGTTAATTATTAATTCGGATTTCGGATTTCATAGCCAAAAATAGCCTTAATAGCCAGTGAATCTTCGCCCCACCTCGTCATTCCGGCTTGCCCGGAATCGGCTGGTATTTACCTTTAATCACCTTAATTACCTGTGAATATTCTTGCAACTTGTAACTTGCAACTTGTAACTTTTTTTATATGTCTTTTTCTCAGGAATTTACAGAGCGCGTCCGTCAGGCGTCTGACATCCTCGATGTCGTGAGCCAATATGTGACCCTGAAGAAGCGGGGCGGCAACTGGTTCGGTCTATGCCCGTTCCATTCGGAGAAGACCGGTTCTTTTTCGGTCAATCCCGCTAAAGGGATTTTCCACTGTTTCGGCTGCGGGGCGGGGGGCAGTGTGATAAATTTCGTCATGATGCGGGAGAATATGCGTTTCCCGGAAGCGGTGGAGTCTTTAGCCAAGCGGGCGGGAATTGAAATCCCCCAAGATACCGCCCGGGGTGAGAAATCGGGCAGGGAAAAACTGTATCTGGCGGTGAGCAAGGGGCAGTCATATTTCCGGCAGAATTTCAAGAGACACCAGCTTCCCCAGTATTATATGAAAAACCGCGGCTTTTCATCGGAACTTTGCGAGCGGATGGAACTGGGTTACGTCCCGGATTCCTGGGACGGCTTCGCTAAGACCATCGCTGGACCTGCCAAAGATTTTATGACAGTCGGATTAGTCCGTCAGCGTGAAAGCGGCGGGCATTACGATTATTTCCGCAGCCGTCTGATTTTTCCCATCAAGGATCTATCCGGGAGAATTTGCGGTTTCGGGGGGCGGTATTTAGGTGATATAAATCCGGATATCCCCAAATATCTGAATTCTCCCGAAAGCCCGATATATAAAAAAGGAGGTATGCTTTATGCTCTGGAGATGAACCGGGAAGCTGTCCGTAAAGCGGGTTTCGTTTATTTAGTCGAAGGATACACTGATTTACTGCGGCTGGTGTCGGAAGAGGTGGAAAATTGCTGCGCCGGATTAGGCACCGCTTTTACCATCGAGCAGGCGCGCCTGTTGCGCCGCTATACCGAAAAGGTCACTTTGCTATATGACGGTGATGAAGCCGGAATCCGCGCGGCGGTTAAAACCGGCGGGATTATCGTTTCCGCCGGAATGAATGTCGATATCGCCGTCCTTCCCCCGGAACATGATCCCGATTCTTACCTGCGCGAAAAAGGCGGAGATGGATTGAAAGGACTTGAAACTCTATCCCTTTTCGCTTTTCAATATCATCATAATCATGAACGCGCTTTGACATCTCAGGGGCGGGAATCGCTGGCTAAAGAGATGCTGGAACATGCAGCGAATCTCCCCGGCGAAATCAAGAAGGGTTTGGCTTTAGAAGAGATTGCAGAATTACTGCAACTGCCAGTGCAGGCTTTACGCAGTGAAATCAGACGCATCCGCCGCAGTCAGAACTCAGAAGCCGATGAAATTATTCAGGATAAACTCACATTCTCCCTATCAGAGAGACCGGAACGGGATTTAATACAACTGCTTCTGATCGAACCGGAAATCTGCGGTAAAGCTTATGAAGAATTATCGCAGGATATGTTCCAAAATGCGGTTCTGGGGAGATTGTTCATCGACCTAAAAAAACTATGGTTGAAAAGTGTTTCGCAGCCGGCGCATGAATTGATGAATGAATATGATGATATGAAGATAACCGGTTTTATCGCGCAAAGCCTGGAAACTCAACCCCCTGGTGATTCCATCGAATTATTGACCGATTATATCAGCAATCTGAAAAACAAAAACTTGAAAAAGCAGAGTAAAATGTTGAAAGAGGAGATAATCAAACGCCGGCAGGCGGGTCAAAGCGCTGATGACCTGCTGATTAAACTACGGGATTTGAAAAGATAAAAATAACAAGTGAAAATTCAAATCTCCTCCCCATCCGATTAATCACTCCATTTACTTGATAGTTTCGCATATTATTCATATATTATAAGTTCTATAAAAATCATGAGACTCAGAGACAGAGGTAAATCATGCAGCGAAAAATCACAACGCTCTCTATCCTCATCTTAACCGCGCTTTCCTTGATTCCGGCTCACGCTGCTTTGGGAACCGCGCCGCAATCCGCTTACATCGAAGTAATTCACCACGATGACAGCGGCACTGAAATCGAGTTTTTCATAGGCGACTTGGAAATCCTCATCGGCGACCAAGGCGAAACTCTATACCGTTTCCCCGGTGAGACTCCGGGAACGATACCGCAGCTCACCCGTTTGATCGCTATCCCCGCTTATAAACAAGTCAATGTGGAAATAACGGAAGCAGAGTACGAATTATTCGACTATCCGGTGGATTTTGAGATCCCGGAAAATCCGGTAACTGCCGGCCAGCCTTCAATTATGCGCGATCTGCGCATCGTTCCCGTCACCATATATCCGGTGCAGTTAGACGAGAATACCGGCGATGCCCGGATATTGAAATCAGCCGTTATCAGAATGACTTATTCCGGTTACTCCGATGTGAACAATAAAGTCTTCACCGGAGCTTCCTCCGAATCCTTCGCCAGTTTATATGGTTCGACAGTACTGAACTATGATTGGCTCGATGAGAACGGTTCCTCCGCCGGCAGAGGCAGTTATTTCGTCATATCTCCGAAATATTATTATGATTTTGCCCAGCTTGAATTCGACTCATTTCTCAACTGGAAGCGCCAAAAGGGTTATAATATGGAGACTCACCTGATCCCGTATTCCACAACTAATCCGCCGAAGACGGAGATTTTAGCGTTGATCGAAAACGCTTACGAAAATTTTGATCCTCCGTTAGAATATGTGCTGCTCGTCGGTGATGTCGACGGCGGCACTTACCGCATTCCAACTTATACTATAGTCAAACCCGGCGGCGGCGAAAATGATCCTACTGATCATAATTATACCTGTCTGGAAGGCGATGATTATTTTTCCGATATATTTTTAGGCCGAGCCTCTGTCAGTAATGGCACCCAAGCTAAGGTAATGCTGAATAAATTTCGCCGCTACGAAGCCGAACCCATGATGACCGACACTACCTGGTATAAAAAAGCGATGTGCGTCGGCGGCAACTATTCCGACGGCTTCATCCCTATCACACCCTGCCAAACTATCTGGTGGATCGCCGACCACCTGCGTATGGCGGGTTATACTCAAGTTGACACTATCTGTTATTGGGGCAATTGGGATCCCACATATCCCGCCACCGGCGAGATATTAGCGGCTTTGAATGACGGGCGGGCGCTATCATTCTATCGCGGCTGGTCCGACCAGGAAGGATGGGAGTATCCACAATTCAGAATTGATGACTTTAGCCCTCCCGGAGCTTTAAGTAATGGCTGGAAACTCAATGTAATGGGCTCCTTCGTTTGCAACACCGGTAATTTCAATTATCCCGATTTACCCGCCTGCTTCGGCGAGGCTATTTTAAGGCATGGAACTATCGCAAACGGAGGCGGGGTTGTTGCCTTCATAGGTCCATCAGACCTGAATACGAACACTAATTATAACAACTCCATCTCCGCAGGATTTGTTCAAGCGCTTATAGAGGATGACCTGCATATTGTGGGTCAAACCCTCGCCGCCGCTAAAATGCACCTATACGAAGGATTCCCTCATACCCAGCCCGCGGGATTGATGAATTGGTTCTATTTCCATGTTTATAATCTCCTGGGCGAACCTTCTTTAGATATTTGGACTGATACTCCGCAATATATGACTGTGAGTCATGTTTCATCCCTCCCCGCCGGAGGCTCTTATATCGATGTATCGGTTAATCAATCCGGCGCTCCATTATCTGAAACTTATGTGACAATAGTGCAGAACAGTGAACTGCTGGGCGGCGGTTATACTGATTCAAACGGGGATATAACAATCAATTTCACCCCGTTGACAGCGGGTACCGCGATTCTGACTGTCACAAAACATAACTGCTATCCCTATACCGCTAATATAACGGTATCAACTCAGGAATTTGTGGGTTATTATTCGGATAGTCTCACAGTCGAAAGCATCGATGATGACGCCCTCAATCCGGGCGAAAACGCTGCTATCCGAGTCACCCTGAAAAATTACGGAAGCGCCGCCGCTAACAATGTCAATGTCACATTATCTTCCGATAATCCCAGTATCACAGTATCCAATCCCAGCTTCAATTACGGGAATTTCGCTTCGGGTGCAACCATTCATCATGATTATAATGTTTCAGCGGATGAGGACGCGTACGCAGTGGATGAAGTTTCTTTCACCATTCAAACCTCAACCGGCGATATCTCAAAATTCGATGTCCCCTTCAACGGGTTCAACTTGGATTTTGTTGAATATTCCATCGCAGGGGGATCTTTACAGGTCAATGTAGAAAGCGATTTAATTGTAACTTTGATTAACAACAGCGATTTCACTATTCAAAACTTGCAGGTTACCCTCGGCAGTTATGATGAAGATATTCAGATAATCGACGGGACCGCTGATTTCGGCGATTTAAATCCCGGCGCCAGCGCCGATAATTCAAGTAATCCTTTCATAATCAAACCGCTGGAGGGGATATGGAACGGGCGTATGATTCAGATGACGCTCACTCCCTTCGACAATCAGTCGCCGGTTTATTTCGATATAATGGCCGGAGTTCCTGAAGTATCTGATCCTACTGGTCCCGATCCCTACGGCTATTTCGCTTACGATGACGGAGATATCGGTTATTACAAAACCCCCGTATTCGACTGGGTAGAGTTGGATCCCAATTATTCCGGCGATCCCGGTTATATTCCCGGTGCGGATTTGATAAATTTGGCGGATGACAGCAGTATAGTGATCGAACTACCCTTCACATTCAAATTTTATGGTGAAGATTTCGACACCATTACAGTTTGTTCCAACGGCTGGATTTCATTCGGTTCAACCTGGATGGCAAATTTCCGCAACTGGGATATCCCATCACCGTTGGGACCCCCCAATATGATAATGCCTTTCTGGGACGACCTGAAGGACACCAGCGATCTTTTAGTGGATATTTACTATCTGTATGATTCCGCTGAGGACAGATTCATCATCGAATGGAGCAGAACCGATAACCGTTATATCACCGCCGCAGAGATAGAAGAAACCTTCGAATTGATTCTCTTCGACCCCGCTGCTCAGTCAGGACCTACCGGCGACGGGGATATCCTATTTCAATATCTTGTAGTGAATGATGTGGATAATGACAATAATTACTCTACTGTCGGAATAACCGATTATATGCACCAGCGGGCTTTGCAGTATGTGTTTTCCAAACAATACGCTGTGACCTCTGATACTTTGCGTGATGAGATGGCGATATGTATTTCAACTACGCCGCCCGATTTCTTCACCGGAGTCGAAGAACATGAAATCTTATCCCCCTTGGAATTTAGATTAAAGGGAAATCATCCCAATCCTTTCAATCCTATGACAGTTATCAGTTACGAGCTGCGAGTTACGAGTCAAGTAAAACTGGCGGTTTATGATGTTCTGGGGCGGGAAGCAGCGGTATTGGTGGATGGTTCATTATCGGCAGGTCCGCATGAGGCTGTTTTTAACGCCAGCGGATTATCTAGCGGCATATATTTCGCCAAACTGCAGGCGGGTGATTACACCGGTATCCAAAAAATGCTGTTATTGAAATAGTGAATTAAAGAAATAGTGAATAGTGAATTGAAAATGTTGAATTGATATTGCATGAGGAAACATGATGCCGGAATTGAGACAACCCCGACTCCACGATAAGATTACCCGCCGTGGAGGCAGGATTGTCTCAATCCTGCCTTTTTAATCATCTGAAGTATTACTCTAATTTATAATGAGCGACAATAATTTTAGGTATTTGTGCGACCCCTTTAGGGTCGAACCGTTTCGTTTAATTTATACCGTAGGTTTCACCTACGGCTATTCACATGCGACCCTTTCAGGGTCGAATACTAAGACATATGTT
>JADHWD010000071.1 GCA_016783645.1 bacterium | reverse complement strand
CTTTGCTCCTACAACAATTTTTTATCCCTTTTATCCCCTTAATCCCTGTTAATTATCTTGAGTCTTTAACCTTTTGCATTGTGTATCTCTGTGTTCTCTGTGGTGAATATCAAATTTCAAATATCTTTGGCTAGATTTTGGATTTTGGAATCCGTTTTCCGTTCTCTGTTCTCGGATTAAGATTCACAGGTAATTAAGGTAATTAAAGGTGAAGATTCACAGTAGATTGAGTGTATTAAGTGAATTATAATAAACGACATTATAGTTACTTCGATAGTATATTTTACAATGACTATAATCCCCCTTAGTCCCCCTTTAAAAAAGGGGGAAATCTGACTCCCCCTTTACTAAAGGGGGGAAGGGGGGATTACTAAATGATTAAAATTAATGTCGCTCATTATAGATGGAACTTTGTAATCCACTTATAATAAACGACAATAATAATTGTTCTTTAGAGACCGATTTTTACATGAACATATGTCTTAGTATTCGACCCTGAAAGGGTCGCATGTGAATAGCCGTAGGTGAAACATACGGTATAAATTAAACGAAACGGTTCGACCCTAAAGGGGTCGCACAAATACCTAAAATTATTGTCGCTCATTATAATTACTTAATTCACTGTGAATTTTATCTGCTAAATCCGCTTAATCTGCTGTGAATTTTTTCGTTCAATTCGTTCAATTCGTTGTGAATCTAACACTCCTTTACACTTTCACACTTTTATACTTTCATATTTAAAAAAATATAGTAGCTAATATATAATCGCCGAACAGGATGAGCAGGGACGACCATACGAACGCTTCAATGGTGGCTTTCCCCACCCCTTCAGCGCCGCCTTCGGTGGATAATCCGATATAGCATCCCATCAAAGATGTAATAGCGCCGAAATACAAGGCTTTGATTAAACACACAAAAATATCATAAACTAAAAAATGGCGGGGGATTTCAGTGAAGTACAATGAGCTGGTGACGCCGAGGAAGATATGCGCCACTCCGAACCCGCCCATCACCGCTATAAAACTCGCTAAAGTCACCATCACCGGCATCATCATAGTGGTGGCTAAGAAACGGGGCATCGCTAAAAATCTGATGGGATCTATCGCTAATGATTCCAAAGCGTCCACTTGCTCGGTGATACGCATTGAGCCTAATTCGGCGGCGATGGAGGCCGACACTCTCCCCGCTATCACCAATCCCGTCATCACCGGCCCTAATTCTATTATAACCGCCTTGTAGACCGCTGAACCTAAAAACTTTATGGGAATGTAGCCTTCAAACTGATAGTTCGCCTGCCAGGCTGATACCGCCCCGGTGAATATACCGATCAGTAGAACCATAGGAAGCGAATTGTACCCTAATAATACCGATTGAATTAAAATATTTTTCCGGTCAGCGTAAACGAACCTTAGATTGAGGAGGATGCGCCCTAAAAGAACCGTTACCCGTCCGAAATTAGTGAAGAACTTTGTTGATTGTGAAATTATCCAATCGGTCATAAAATTAAAAAGGCAAAAGTAAAAAGGTAAAAGTAAAAAGGCAAAAAAGAACATTCACAACGAATAAAACGAAAAAGATTAGCAGCAGATTAAGTGTATTGTAACATTTTAGCGCTTTACCAGAAGCCGCGTCCTAATCGTCATTCCGGCTTGTCCGGAATCGGCTTGAATCAATGACAACGCTCCGATTCCGGACGCTCCCGACAAGTCGGGATTGCCGGAATGACGATTAGGATTTTTTTGTCATAAAGCTATAATGTTACAGTGCATTAAGTGAGTTAGCTGAAACTTTATAATCCGCTTCATCTGCTTAATCTGCTGTGAATCTTTTGCCTTTTTACTTCTTAATCCTGTATATCCTGTAAATCCGTAGTGAATCATTTAAAATTCCGAGCCCAGCGACAGGTAGAACTTAGGTTTGGAGTGATTCCCCATATCCGTCTGCCATGCCACATCCCATTTTACCAGGAAATATCCTAAATTCAATCTGACACCCCAGCCGTAGCCCATCAGAATACCCTCTTCTAAATACTTACCATCTTTCTTCTTCATCACTAATTTTATCGGAGGCGCAGGATCATTATCCCAGGCGGAACCGAGATCAGTGAAGAATGAACCGCGGATATTGTAGAAATAAATCGGCAGAGGCCAGCCGAACAATAAATATCTTATGAGCGGGAAGCGGAATTCCAAATTTGTCAGAAAGAACCGGTCGCCGTCCTTTTCATAGACACTGCCGCCTCGGAAAGGCGCTACGAAATCGGAAAAATATATATCCTCGATGTTATCGATTCTGACTCCGCCGCTGTAGCGCAGGTTGATCCAGTTATATACGCCGCCGAGGAAGAACTGCTGAGGGTTATGTCCGAAAGAAGCGCCGCCGGTGAATCTTAAAGCGAAGCTGTAGTCATTACCCATGCGGAAATATCGGCGGTAATCGGCGGTTACAGTCTGAAAATCCAATCCCTGAGTGTTGGCGTTAGGTGAAGCGTTAGGCAGTAAATCCGGGCTGATCCGATAAGAGATATATGATCTCCCGCCGTTCATCGGACCCGTGTTTCCCCACACTACCGTATCGTGCACATAGGACAACTGCGGCAGGATAATCCGTCTATGCTCAAAAGATCCGTATTCGGCGAAATAGGCGGTGGCGGTGTCGCGGTCTATCGAGATAAAATCAGCGTCAAGTTCAAAACGGTCGAATTTGGACAAGGGATAGGTCAGGTTCACTCCCAGACCATAATTACGGTCGCGGAAATATGTTCTTTCCAGATAATACAGGTCGTAATCGCTGAAATAGTTCACCCAATGGAAAGCCTGCGCGCCTATACCTATCCGATATCCCATATACAGGTACTGCACTAAAGCGTTCGATACATCGATGCGGCCCTGAAGGTCGGTAAGAAGGGTCAAGTTATGATTGCCGAGGATATCGCTGAAATGCGCCACCGCTAAACCCCGCGCACCCCATACCGATGAAAAATATGCGCTGGCGAAGACATAATCCGCGGTGAATTTCACCTGATATTTTTTCACCGCATAACTGCCTTCAGGGGTGCGGAAAGAGGCCGTATCAACTTCAGCGCTCTCCGTTTCCTCCGTTATGTCATTTCTGCGACGGTTGAAGTCGAATACATAATTTTGGTAAGGCCTGTCGTCAGCGTTATAGCTTTTTAAATTCACTGCGCCTTGAAAACCCACAGGCGGTTCAATCACCCCCCGCGCGTTCAACCGCTCCTTCAAAGGGGTCAACTTCATTTCCTTCTTCAAATCCGGATTGAGCGGATTATCCATCAGGAACACATCGTATCCGGCGTTGTAGTAGCAGACGAAGGCGAGTTTTTTACCGTCCGAGGATACCGAAGGCTGGAAACAGCCGGTTATCACATTTGTGATGGGATAAGTGTCTCCGGTCGGAAGATTCAGGCGGTAGAAATTAAAAATGCCATTAGCGTCGCTGACATAAATTATATCTTCTTCACCCGCCATCACCGGCGTCTTCTCATTGTCGGGAGTGGCTAATAATCTTGTGATTTTCCAGCCGCTGGTCCTCTCCGCAGAATATATGTCATAATTGGAATAATCGTGATTCGCCAGTGAATAATCCTGAATTTCCAATTTAGGATGGACATAATCACCGCGGTCGGAGGTGAAAATGATAGTGTTCCCGTCAGGCGGCCAGGAGGGTTCAAAATCGGAAAAAACATCATCGGTCACTTGCGACAATCCGCCGTCATCAAGATTTATCAGATAGATATCGCACTTTCCTTCTTTGATTCCCATAAAAGCGATTTCATCACCTTTGGGACACCAAGAAGGTGAATATATTCCGTCAAGATCGAAGGAAATAGTGCGCTGGATTTTACCCTTTTCGGAATCCACGATAGTCAAAGCGTCCTGACCGCCGGCTTTGGAAGCGAACACTATACGGCCTCCGTCCGGCGACCAGGAAATCCCCGGACGGGTTACATGCAGATCTTCAAAGGCTTTAGTGCGCTGACCCGAAACAAGTTTTTTAATGACCTTTTTATCAACTAATGAATATAGATAAATATCGAAGTAATCGGAGCGGTTGGAGATGAACACCAATTTATCACCTAAAGGTGAAATAGCGGGGGAGGTGATATAAGCGTAAGTTTCATCATGTTCGGTGAGTTTTTCCGCGAAATCCATCGGCTGTTCTGTCACCGCGCCTACCTGCCAGGGCGATTTGGTGACGAACTGCTGCCAGCGCCGGTTCAATTCCTTCATATCCACTCCCAAAGCGTCCTTGAAACCATGTGTAACATCGCGGGAATTCTTGATGCGGTGCAGAAGTTCGCCCACTTTTTCATCACCGTAAGTCTGCGAAATGAAATAGATGAAAGACTGCCCCCCTTTATATACGCCTTGAAAGCCGTAATAATTCAGGTATTCCAAGTCGGGCAGATAGCTGTTCACCACCATATCGCGGATATACATATCCGATTCGGTATCCATTCCGAACCGCGATTCATATTCCGCCAGCCCTTCGATGAACCATAACGGGATGGGCAGTCTTGATAATCCGGTGAGTATAGACTGCACGCCGCCGCCGTATATCATCCGCAGCATTACCGCATGGGTCAACTCATGATGAATCACATGGCGGAATTCTTCCCAGGAACCGGTATAAGGAACAACCGCGCGGTTCTTGAAAAATTCGGTGAATCCCCCCGTGCCTTCTCCTATATCGCCGGTGGTAACATTGGTCTGCGCGAAATCGTTATGAGAATTATAGGTTATGACATACAGCCGGTCGCCTTCCGGTAACTGCCACCTGAAAGTCTCGGTGATATAGCTGTAAGCCTTTTCCGCTTCCCGCGCAGTGAATTCAGCGATATCATGCCCTCCTTCGCTGAAATAGATATCAAAATGCGCCGTCTGAATTAAATTCCATTTCAAAAAATCATACTGAACCTTGTTCTTGCCGAACTGCTGGCTGAAGGCGGATGAAAAACCGATCAGCGGAAGAATTAACAGCGGCAATAATGTTTTCTTATACAATTTAATTCGCATCTTTTAAATTAAAGTGTTTAGGGTATAGTTTCATAAAATGTGTGCTTCTTCAGGGTAAATCCCGCGCAGGCGGGAATCCAGCAGGGACAGAACAATATTCTATCCCTGTAAAAATTCTATTTTTATATTTAGCGGAGCGCTATATACGGTAGTGTCCCTATATAGTTGTTTTATTGCATTAAATTCGATTTTATGCTGATTTGAAAATCAAAAAATGGTAGGCCGGGGGCTTGTCCCCCGACAAATTGTGCGGGGGGATAAAACCCCCGCCTACCATAACAATTATATAAAGACACCACCCTATATACGCTTGAGAGCTTAATATAAAATTGCAGGGCTCTTAACTATTTGAACTTTGGAAAACCGAGAAAGTTTATAATTTTCTCCCCGTTTTCAAAGAAATCGGACAGCCGGATAACCGCTTTACTACTTAACTACTTAACCACTTAACCATTTAACTATGTATACGCATGCTGTCCGCCAAAGAAATAATTACCGAAGAAAGACAGCAGAATCATGAGGAAACCTAATATCGCCAGCGCCGCCGCTCTTTCACCCCGCCAGCTTTTCTGCCGCCGGGCGTGTAAAAATCCCGAATAGAACAGCCAGATTATCAATGCGCCCACTTCTTTGGGATCCCATCCCCAGAAAGTCCCCCAAGCCTGCTCCGCCCATATCGCCCCCGCAAATAACGCTCCCACAGTATACAACGGATAACCCAGACTGATTGTTTTATAGTTGATTTCATCGAGTAAATCCGTATTGATATTGACTTTATGCAGATAAGGAAATCCCTTGATGATGAGAATCCAATAGATTGGGATAGCCAGCGGAACCGCTAAAAACCACATCACCCCGAAAAATTCAAACACCTTCCAGGAGCTTTGCGGGGAAAACTCCAAATATCCCCATTTTATTAAAAGTCCTGCTATCAGCGCGGATATCAACAAAGTGATGATCACTAAAGTGAATACTCCCGCGCCGTCACTCACCCGTTCACCGTTGTCAGCTTTACGCCTGTACAGATAACTCCATAGCAGTCCGGCGAAAGGCAGAGCTAATCCGATTCCGCTTAAAAACCATCCCATCCCCGAAACCGAACTCCCTCCGATATGCAGTAAAAATTGGGAATTCTGCGGTAATACGCCCAGCGCCTTCATGATAATGGTGAAAACCGCGGGGAATATGAAATAACTTATAATTGCGTTTTGCAGAGATCCCTGGGCGCTTAAAACCGAACATCTTCTTTCGGAGGCTGATTTAAGCAGATAAACTAAACTGACGGCGCAGGCAACGGTGAATGCGCCTGAACCCAAAGCCGCTAATGTTACATGAATGGTGATCCAATAGCTTTGTAATGCGGGCACTAAAGCCTGACTGATATCTTTGGGCAGAAGTGAAGCAGTCACCATCAGCATGAATACGATGGGGGAAATATAAGCGCCGAATTCCGGCCGGCGGTATTTAGATAATATTATAAACAGCGACAGCGTGGTCATCCAGGACATAATTCCCATATATTCATACATATTCGACAAGGGGACATGTTCGGAAAGAATCCACCTGACGATGAATCCCGCGGTCTGCGTTATAAACCCCGTGGTCATTGCGATCAGGGCGAGACGGGCAAAAAAATTGTTTTTAAAAGATATGTACAGCGAATACAGGATGAAACCGCAGAGGTACGCTATGAAGGCGGCCCAGAACAGAACGATGTCAGGACTGTGCAATAGTGTCGTCTCCCGGAAATATAAAATATTTAGACTTATACTAATCTATATAACAAAGAAAATTAGGATTTTTTGTCGTAACAATCAAGTTTCATGCTATACAAGACTTTGGACTTTGGACTTTAGTAGGGGCGAAGCATTTTAGGGTAACAAGCAAAATATCAAACACTTGCAAAAAATGCTTCGCCCTGATAAGCACATCCAATTCCGCTTATTCAAGCGCTTATGTGGGATACCCCCTCCTATCTACCAATATAAATCTACATTAGGAAACAACCTATTTGGACAGTACATAATGTAAAAAGCCGGCGCTGTAAAACGCCGGCTTGTTTAGACGGTTTCGGTTTCCGTATCAGAATTTCAGGATTTCGACACGCTTAAATCACGCGCGGACATCTACTTCGGTGGAAGTGATCTTGTTGGCGTTAGCGCGCAGGGCTTCCAATTCTTTGAAGCCGGCGCCGAAATTCTTCTGAATCTCTAGGAAATTAGCGTCACCGATGGATGACAACTTGGACGGATCTACCGAAAAAGCTCTCGCATCTTGAGGCACTGCATTCATTTCCATCTTTCCTTCCCCCTTCCCCCCTTTCAAGGGTTTCGGGAGGAACTCCGTTTTATTAGAACTTCATTACTATCGAAAGGGACTATACACTATCTCTATCGGCAGTACTCAGAAATTCTTTAATATTTCAAATGAGACTTTGGACCTTGGACTTTAGGATAAGACTCAAGACTCAGGACTCAGGACTCAAGCGCTGGCAGGTCACACCCGCCTGCGGCGTGCAAGACCTGCCAGAACGTGATTTGTTGACTTGCTAACTTGCCAACTTGCTAACTTATTTTAATTTCCGCCGGGCGCATTTTCCACTCTCTCCAATTCAATATACATTCTATATCGGCAGGCGGCGCCGAATATCCCTTCGCCGCCCTCTATATTACCCGGCATATCCACATCCAATCCCTGCATAATATTCATACCGGCTAACATATAATCATGGTATTCCTTCGATACCGCCATGAAAGTTATCTGATGAAGCCCTTCCCAATTGAAATAATACCATCCCATGGTGTACTGCAGTTGATCTTCCGGCATGAATTCAATTGAGAACCGCCAATATTCGTCCTCTTCAATCTCATCTTCACCGATTACGAAATCCGGATCCAGCGGCACTAAAGAATCCGAATCCACCATGGTGATGAAATTAACGATATAGCCATGCCCGGAATCCGGCGCTGGATTCCAATACATGAAAAATGAGGAATCATCGCGGGTCATCACCGGCTCAATCACCAGCGAATTATCCGGCATCGGAGGTATGATAGTTGAACCGCCGGGAATATAGGGATGAAATATATGTATATCATAATGATCAGGCACTATGGTGGTGGATTCAAGATGAAAGGTCACGGTATCCTCATAAATATTCGGACCGGTATAATCAACGATGACGCCGTATTTCTGCTTACCCTGCGGCAGCCAGTCATCATCCTCAGAATAATAATGACCGGGAACTTCGCTGTCATGCGTTAATATCAATATGTCGACCGCGGGATTATCCAAGGCGAATATCTTTATGACCGCATCGGTGATGATATAATCATCCGGGTTATATGGTATAGCGTTATTATAAGCGGTGGCGTGATATTCAAAGGGCGCAGTCCACTGCATATAGACTTCTTCTACCGGTTCGCCGTTATATAAGTAGGCGGTCAGCATGGGCGCGGGCTCATAATCTTCCACCTCCGAGGGATTATTGACATCGCAGCCGGATAAAATCAGCAGGAATGGGATTATGATCAGCGCTGTATATTTTAACAGCGTCCCTTCATGACAGCGCCCTTCCCTTACCTCGTCATTCCCGCAAGTCCGCTGTGCGGCGGACACGCCGGGAATTGATTCCGGACAAGCCGGAATGACGGTATTATAAGAATTATATGCAGATTGAGAAGCAGTGTCGACAATTAACCGACACCACCCGCATTTAATTATATTTAATATTTGATTCATCATTTAAATTTCTCCTTACATCTAAAAACTGACTTCGTAGCTAAGCAGGGGTATGACCGGTAGAAGTTTGACATCCTCAACTTCCACCGGATTTTCATTAGTATTGTAAAATCTTCGCCAGAAACTGCGGCGGTTGTAAGCGTTATATACGCTGATATTGAGTTTCGCCGGCAGGCCGAAGAAAGTATGTTTATAACTGGCGGTGATATCCAGCCGATGGTCGGCGGGGAAGCGGTAATTGTTCACTTCGCCGGTCATCACCCAATTAGCGCCGTTGCTCCAGTATTCCGGATCGATGCCTGCCAGCCGGATAGTGGTCAAACCCACTCCCTGAGTGAATCCTTGTCCCGTATTATATCTCCAGGTGGCGGAGATATCCCAGCGCTTATTCACCGCGTAATTGCATACGGCGATGAAATCGTGCCGCCTGTCCCATTTGGGATAGAACCATCCGCCGCCATTCATGAAAGAACCGGGGAAACGGCGTTTAGTCCAAGATAATGAATATCCCAGCCATCCGGTCCAGCGCCCTTCCGTCCGCCTTAACATCCATTCCAATCCGTAAGCGTAACCGTCGCCGATGATGAATGCGTCCTTCGCCTCATCATCAGTGCCAGTGTTCATATAATCGAAATTGGTGATTCTATTCATATCCGTATAATACGCTTCGGTGGTGAACTGTAAATCTTCTTTCGGATCATATTCCACGCTGAATACAATCTGATCGGCGTAACTCGGTTCCACTGAATCGTCCACCGGCACCCACATATCGAACATATTGAATCCTTCACCGACGGTGATGATATTGATGAACTGCGAATATCGGCCGCCCGCCAGTTTGAAGCGGATTTGTGGATTGAAATAATAAACCATCGCCATGCGGGGATCAACCATGAAATGCTGTCCCGCTTCATGGTAGTAGACTCTGATTCCCGGCTGAATTTCAAACAGCGGATGAATGCGCCATTCATCTTGCGCGAAAATGGAATAATTATAAGTGTGCTCTTCCACATCGACATAGGAGACATCTTCAGTGCGGGAATAAAAATGTGTGTAATATCTCCGAGCCCAGAATCCGGTCTTGAACTTATGCTTCTCCTGTCCCATATATTCGACATCGCCCTTGAATGTCCAGTCCATGAAAGTGTTGTAATAATCATTGATAGTGACATCTTCATTAGCGATGGAGAAATCGGAATGATAGCGGCTCCAAGCGGCGACCAACGAAACGAACAGGTTGCGGCTCATGGCATGGCGCAGGCGGGAATAAATCGAGCGATTGCCCCATTGCAGTCCGAGAGAATATCGGTTGTCAGTATCCCCCATCTCCATGTCCATGACATCATTCCCCCGGTACGCTCCGACAGTGAGAGTGGTGCGGTCGGTCAAATCGAAATTGACCTTGCCGTTGACATCGTAGAAATAATAATCCGGCAATTCCACATCCATAGCATTGCGCATAATTTCTAAAACCGGCTCCATATAGGTCCGCCTGCCCGCAATAGCGTACGAGCCTTTGTTATTGGGAAGGGGTCCTTCCAAAGAGGCCCGGGCCGAGATTATTCCTATCGAAGCCATCCCTTCAGCCTTCCGGCGGTTGCCGTCATTAGTTATCACTTCCAGCACACTGCCCATCCGCCCCCCGTAATAAGCGGGAAAAGCGCCCTTCTTCAATTCCAAGTACTTGACTGCATCGGCGTTGAAAGTGCTGAACAGACCGAACATATGGGTGGGATTGAACAGGATATTATGATCCAATAATATCAGCGTCTGGTCGGGGCTGCCGCCCCGCACAAAAATCGAACTGTTAGCGTCAGACGAAGATTTCACCCCGGGGATAGTCTGAATCGCCCGCAGAACATCGGTCTCCGCCATCAAAGAAGGCAAAGAACGGATAGTGGCTTTATCCACCGGAACTACTGACACCCTCGGACTTTTACGGATATCTTCCGCTTTCTCCTCCGCTTCGATCTCCACCACCACATCTTCCAGTTCCACCGAAGAAGGGATCAATTCGATTTTCAACGGATTCATCACCTCATAGGTGACTACGACCTGTTTCTCCGCTGTATGATAGCCTACGAAACTGATAATAAGGTTATAAACTTTGGGCTGAAGATTATCGATGACGAAGTAGCCGTCGAGGTTGGTGCACGCTCCCCGCTTGGTGCCTTCAACTAAAATATTCACCACCGGTAAGGGTTCGGCGCTGTAAGCGTCGATCACATACCCGCGGATTATGCCCTCCGCCTGAACTATTGTTATCAGGCATAATAGCGTGAAAATAATGAGGTTAATCTTTTTAGTCAACATCACAAGTTAATTGTTTATATAATCAAATTATTTTATTGTTTCTTAAATTAAAATAAGTTGATAATTTACAAGTTTGAGAATAGAATATCAAATTTTCATTGTTAAATTTTAGTTAAATCCTTATGCAGCAGATGCGATAATTAAGTATGATTGAGGAGATTTTAGACTTTGGACTTTAGACTTTGGACTTTAGATTTTAGTTGTATTGGGTTTTTTATTAATTTTGTCGGCTCTTCGCTGTTTTGTATGGGTAATCGTGTGTAATTCCCCTTAGTCCCCCTTCAAAAAGGGGGAAATCAAAATCCCCCCTTACCTAAAGGGAGGCAGGGGGGATTATTAAATGATTGATATCAAAGCCGCTGATTTTATAATAAACGAAATAAATCAATTGCATTTACTGTAGGGGCGCGGTCTCCACGCCCTATAATTGTCCGATTATAATCAGGGCGGGGAAACCCCGCCCCTACAAAATATTCGCAATATTTAAATTCGTTCATTTTAATAACGGTTCAAATCAAAACGCTGACTTACGAAGAGTGTAACAATTTATACCCACTCGAAATAGCGAAGAGCCAGAATTCTCTGTTCTCCGTTCTCCGCTTTTCAAGCTTTTTCGTCGAAGTTCATCCCCACTCCGCCTTTATAATAAGTGCGGAAGACGACGGATTGTTCCGCCATCTGGCGCTCATCCCGCAGATATTCTTCCCTGGATTCATCCGCCGTACGCTGAGTGGTGTCGTTTAGATTAGTCCTTTCAGGCTGAGTGTCAGATTTAGGACCAACCTGCTGGAAACGGTCTTCCGGGGGGGGCGGCGGTTCCCGGGGCGGAGGATCGGCTTTCTTACGCGTATCTTCATGTTCCTGCGCTGTCAATCTGCGGTCCAGCCACTCCCGCTTAATCTCCATGCGGGGTTCGTACGCATTTACCTTTTCATCTGTCATTTTAAAACCGCCTTTCTTCAAGCGATAAAATCGATCGTTCCCCCCAGTTCATTAGCGGCGTTTAAAATTTCAGCCGCGCTGACCATAGACTGCTGGATGCTGATGATGTTCATCACCTCGTCAATCTGCGCCTGCTTGGCTTCCTTCAATATGCCGCCGATTTCCTGGACCGAGGAACGAATGTAACCGGTATCAACCGGAGCTATGCCGTCCATAAATAGTATGACTCCTTTATAAATGATGAATGATGAATGTTAAAAAACTTTGTTCCCGGCAGGTTTCAATCAGCCGTACGGCTAAGTAACCTGACGGGGGATGCCTGCCGCTTTACGCCTCCTGCAGTGGCTTGAAAAACGGCAGGAACGAAATACTTCATTATTCATCATTCCTTGTTCGATATTCGATATTCTTTTATCCTTTACCGCCGAAAGAGACTCCGCTTCTTTCGGAGAACTGCAGGCTTGCGCCGATTCCTTGTGCGGCATTGGGTCCGGTCTGGGGCTGCTGGCCCATATCAGGCCTATTGGCGGCGCGTTCCTTAACTTCTTTGGCGTGAGCTGTTCTGCCCTGCTCGCTGATTTCCACTTTGTCGGTTTTAGCCTGGTTAGCTTCATGCGCTCTTTCGCGGACAACGTGTTTCGCCTCCGGACGGTCTTGAGCGATCTGGTGCGCTTTGTCGATTCTTTCAGATCCGGCTTCAGGCTTCTTATCGTGGACTGCATGTCTCGCTTCAGGACGATTTTGCGCCGCTTGATGCGCCTTATCGGTTCTATCCTGCTTTGCCGCATAGGCTTCTTTTTCCTTTACCGCTTGTTTCGCTTCAGGGCGTTCCTGAGCGGCTTGATGCGCCCGGTCACTGCCGCGCATTCTGTAAGCGGCTTCCGCCTGATTGTAACCGTGAGCTTGATCGATTTTTGCCATTATAATTCTCCTTGAAAAAATTGAAATGTATAATATTTGTTTAACGACTTGTGCTAGTTAAATGGTATTTCTATGTATTTGTTTATTATGCGCTAAGAATTTCATATCGATTTTTGGCAACTGGATTCTGAGGACTGGGGATTAGTGACCCACCCCACAACCTGTCATTCCCGCGCAGGC
>JADHWD010000070.1 GCA_016783645.1 bacterium | reverse complement strand
GTGGTACGCATTCCCACGCTGGAGCATGGGAACGAGATGGAAGGGCAGACACATTGGTCTGCCCCTACAAATAAACATCGGAACTGTAGGGGCGAACCCATGTGTTCGCCCTGAAAAATATTTTCATGCTTCGGGGCGCGCCGAAGGCGCATGAGGGTTTACTTTGAAAATAGGATTTAGTTCATTGTGGTGTCGACTCTCTGAAGTAGATATCATATATAATAATAATATCTTAGTGTCATGCGGGGACGCATGACACCACACTTACATCCGGGAATGTAGAGGCGGCCCTTGCGTGCCGCCCTTTAGACTTCGCTGCGCTGTCTTGCCGTCATGAATGTTTCTTATGGATCATGAAGCGGCTTTCATATTATTTAAAATCTGCCGTTTCTCATTCGCCTTCTTCTTCAATTCTTCGGCTTCTTTCAAAATCCTTTCCGCCTCCTCCGCTTCCTTTTTCAGTTTCGCCATCAATTCATTCCGCCGAACCGCGGAAACCATCAATAAATATAAATAATAGACTCCGAGCGTGACTAACATAACGGCGAAGTATCCCACCGCTCCCCTGAAAAGGGCGTTGACCGGATCATTCCCGTTCCAAAATGCGAGGAAAGCCGCTATGAAAGCGGCGGAGACCGCTAATGTCTGAAATAATGACAACACTATCTAAAGATATTTGATATTTGATTTTAGATATGTGATATTGCGTTCCTGCCGCTTTTCAAGCCTCCACAAGAGGCGTAAAGCGGCAGGTATATCCCCGACAGGTTACGAGCTTTGCCCTTGAAACCTATCGGGAACATTTAAAAGTTTGGTTCTTCGCTGTATCGTGTGGGTAGCGATTTTTATCATTTTCGATGATTGTATTGTGGATGTGAATCGTTTGTTTTTATATCACTTGATTTCAATAATCCCCCCTGCCCCCCTTTAAGAAAGGGGGAAGAAGAAAGTTGTTAACGGGAAAGTCCCCCTTTTCTAAAGGGGGATTTAGGGGGATTATACATCCTTACCCACATAAATTAGCGAGGAACCAAAAGTCTGTTCTCCTATGTGTAGGAGGCCGGACTTTAGTCCGGCATCAATTTCATTTAAACATCATTTTGCGAAAAATATTGCCGAACAGCCCGGATCCGTCTCTATCCGCAATATATTCGCCCTGCACCAAACGGCGGGTAATGAATTTCATCTGAATAGAAGCCGGCGTCTTAGGATACTCTAATACAAGCGGCTTTTGATGATGCACCGCATTTTCCACATTGACATCCCGGGGTATGAAACCCAGATATTCAACATCCAGTTTTAAAAAATGATTAATAACCGCCGACAGTTTATCGAACACATCCATCGCTTCATGCTTATCCCTGACCATATTGACTAATATCTTGATCTGCGGGTCAGTTCTCTCCATCGACAGCACTTTCACCATAGCGTAAGCGTCGGTGATAGCTGTGGGTTCGGAAGTGGTGATGATGACTACGGTGTCGGCGTATGTCACAAAATCCAGCACATTGCGGGCTATACCGGCGCCGGTGTCTATCACTATGAGTTCGTAATCATCCTCCAGATTATTGAGGTCGCTGATGATAGCTTCCGAAGCCAGCCCTTCGCGGAATACTTGTTCCAAATCACCGGAAGCGGCTGGCAGAATGGAAATCCGTTCGGGACCTTTGACTAAAATCTCACTGACAGATTTATATCCGGAAATCACATGTGAAAGATTGAATTCCGGGGATATTCCCAGCAGGATATCGATATTAGCCAGATTGGTGTCGGCGTCGATGAGCAGGACTTTCCGGTTCAGTTTGGATGCCAGGACTGCGAGGTTGAGCGAGAAGTTAGATTTTCCCACTCCTCCCTTCCCGCTGGTGACAGCTATCCTGCGGGTTCTGACCGCTCCGCCCCGCTTTTGCTTATCAATAGATGCTAATTCCCTCAGTCTGCTGGCTTGGTCTAACATTTATTCCTTTCTCAATTTCAGCGTCTTTAAGTTCACGGCTCAATACCAGCCTGGTGAGCGCCGCCCGGTCGGCTAAAGTGATATCGTCCGGCACATTCTGCCCCAATGTCAAGAAAGAGAAAGACTTGGGCCTGAGGTGCGCCAAATTGAGTAAATTGCCGAATCCGACAGTTTCATCCAATTTAGTTATCAAAAGATGCTGGGACATAACAGTCTTGAACCTGTCGATGATATCCAGCAGGTCGCTCATTTTAGTTCCGGCGCTCAATGTCAAATGCGTCTGGTCAGGCTGGGCGGCTTCCAAAAACGCCGCCAATTCACGCATTTTGTCCTGATCGTGATGCGAACGACCTGCCGTGTCGATTAAAACTACATCTTTATCTTTATGCTTATTCAGCGCCAAAGTCATATCGCCCGGCTGATAGACTACCTCAATGGGTATTGAAGCTATACGGGCGAAGGTGCGGAGTTGTTCTATAGCCGCCATTCTATAAGTATCGGCGGATACCAGCGCCGCTTTCCTGCCTTCAAAGAATTTCAAATGAGCAGCTATCTTGGCGATAGTGGTGGTCTTACCAACTCCGGTAGGGCCAATGAGCGCGATGGTCAGCTGTGATTTTCCGTCAAAATTTATAGGACCGGAAATAGTGAACATCCGGCTGATGCGGTTATGAACCGCCTTTGCGACAGTGAGCGGATTATTCAGCTGATCTTTGCTAAGATTGAAGTATATCTCCTGCGCTAAGTCCCCCGATATTTTCTTATCTACCCCGTTGTTGACCATGGTGACATAATATTTGCCGAGCGCCGGGGGCAGTGAAGGCATCCCTTCATATTTCATATGCTCACTGATTTCAGAGAGCGTGCCTTCAATCCGCTTCACTTCATCCTTGATGTCATGGAGTATATATTTATCTTTGAACGATTCCCGCGGTTGAACCGCAGGATTGGGATTCTGCCTTTCATCCCCGGCAGTTTTAGCTGAAGGGTCGATAGCGGCGGTGACTTCAATCTGTTCCCTCGAAAGGAAACTGAAGATACCGCCGCGGGTGATCTTTTTCGATTTCAAAATGATAGCGTCTTCGCCCAGTTCTTGTTTCACTAAAGCGAGCGCTTCTTTCATCGTGGAAGCTGTTATCTTCTTAATCTTCATCCTTCAGGCTCAATGTACCCAATGAATTTATCTGCACCTGCGGCGGCAGTTCATTGAAAGACAGCACCGCTGCCTGCGGCAGGAAAGGCTCTATAAAATTACGGAAGAATTTGCGGACATTGGGAGCTGTCACTAAAATTAATTCCTTGCCGGCTTTTCGCAAATTCTCAGCCGCTTTGATCAGGTCATGATGAAGTCTGCGGAATATATCCGGCGGCAGTATATACTGCGTCCCCTGCTGAGCGGCGCGGGATACTCCTTCGTTTATCATCCGCTCCAATTCGGGTTCAAGCAGGACCGCGTTTATCTCGCCCGATTCATCCTTATATCTGTTAGCGATGGTCTGCCCCATCACACTACGCACCGCTTCGGTGAGCAATTCCGCATCTTTAGTCAGAGAAGCGTAGTCGCCCAGCGCTTCCAGTATAGTTACCAGGTCTCGGATGGATACTCCTTCGTTGAGCAGGTTCTGCAGAACTTTCTGTATCTGCCCCACCGATAACACATTCGGCACTAATTCTTCCACTAAAGTTTTATTAGTTCGTTTGATATTATCCAGCAGATTCTGGACTCCTTCGCGGGTTAAAATACTGCCGGCGTGACGCCTTAAAACTTCCATTAAATGGGTGGCGAGCACTGCGGCGGGTTCTATCACCGTCCAATTATTCAATTCCGCCCGCTCTTTGTTAGCCGGAGCGATCCATTTGGCGGGTAACCCGTAAGTCGGCTCGGTTGTGGGAATACCTTCAATATCGGCGGTGACATCACCGGGATTGAGCGCCATGAAATAACCTATCATAATATTCCATTCGGCGATTTTATTCCCCCGCAGTTTTATCACATACTGATTGGGTTGTAACTGCACATTGTCGCGGATGCGTATAGGCGGTATGACGATGCCAAGTTCAACCGCAAACTGCTTGCGCAGCATGGTGATTCTTTCGAGCAAATCTCCGCCCTGATCCGGATCCACCAAAGATATCAATGAATAACCAATTTCAATTTCCAACGGGTCGAGGTACAATAAATCTTCTATTCGTTCTTCTTTTTCTTCGACTTCCTCCTCAGCTTTGCGGGCTTCTTCTAACTCCTGCTTTTTAGAAGCGGTTTGCACTACCCTGCCCATAAATAATACAGCGACAGCGAGGATGAAGAAGGGGATAAACGGCAGCCCCGGCACGAAAGCGAACATAAACAGCACAACGGAGACTATGAACAGGGCGCGGTGCTGAGTGAATAGCTGTGTAGTTAAATCCTCGCCTAAATTGGATTTAGCGGCGGCGCGGGAAACTATGATACCAGCGGAGGTGGAAATCATCAAAGCCGGCAGCTGGCTCACTAAGCCATCGCCCACGGTTAAGGTGGTGAATGTCTGTAAAGCTTCGGACCAGTTCATACCCAGCTGGAGCACACCGACGATGAATCCGCCGAGGATATTGATGAAAGTGATGATTATACCGGCTACCGCATCGCCCCGGACGAATTTGGAAGCGCCGTCCATAGCCCCGTAAAAATCGGCTTCCTTGCCGATCTTATCCCGGCGGGCTTTGGCTTCCTCGTCATCGATGATGCCGTTATTCAAATCGGCGTCAATCGACATCTGCTTGCCGGGCATGGCGTCCAAAGTGAACCTGGCGGCGACTTCCGCAATACGGCCCGAACCCTTGGTGATCACCACGAAGTTTATCACATTGAGGATGATGAAAATCACCAAACCGACGGCGTAATTCCCGCCGATGACAAATCCGCCGAACGCTTCGATTATACTCCCGGCGTAAGCCTCGCTCAATATCAAACGGGTGGTGGTGATGTTTAGACCCAGCCGGAACAAAGTCATGACTAATAACAATCCCGGAAAGACGGAAAATTCCAGCGGCTCCGTATTGTAAATCGCAGTTAAAAGAATCACCAAAGTCAAAGTGATGTCCAGCGCTAACAATATATCCACCATGAAAGTGGGGATGGGGATTATCATCATCACGATGATGAAAATTATCCCCGACGCTAACAGGATGTCCGCCTGGGAGAACAGCCGTTTCAATATGGGATTTTCTATGGACTGGGTATTAAGCATTAATAATTAAAAAATTTGTTACATTTTAGCTTTTATAATAAACGAAATAAATCAATTGCATTTACTGTAGGGGCGCGGTCTCCGCGCCCTATAATTGTCCGATTATAATCAGGGCGGGGAAACCCCGCCCCTACAAAATATTCGCAATATTTAAATTCGTTCATTTTAGTCAGAACCCACGCCTTAATCGTCATTCCGGCTTGTCCGGAATCGGCTGGGATTAATAACAATACTCCGATTCCAGTCGCGCTTCGCTTGCCGGAATGACGGTTATGGTTTTTTTCATAAAGCTATAATGTTATAAAAATTTAAATTTAAATAAATTTACAAGTTTGCAGGTTCACAAGTCTACAAATCTGCAAGTTAGAAATTTGTTTTTTTCAGCAATGAATTAAATTTCTTACAAGTGCCCATATTTAGAATCACATATCATATTAACTTGCAAACTTGCAAACTTGCAAACTTGCAAACTTCTTTTATGCCGCCGCCGGCTCAAAACGCTTATTTTTCAGGCGGTAGACGAACGCTAATATCTCCGCCACCGCCGCGAATAACTGTTCGGGTATATAACCGCCGATCTCCA
Source organism: bacterium (assembly GCA_016783645.1). Taxonomy (GTDB): domain Bacteria; phylum Electryoneota; class Tariuqbacteria; order Tariuqbacterales; family JADHWD01; genus JADHWD01. The sequence goes on along the minus strand of JADHWD010000070.1, from coordinate 7,594 downwards.
CCGCTTTGAATAAAGTCTGCGCTAAAGGCTTGTTTTCGACTATAGGGACATCGTTCTCCATCGCGATCTTTTTAATCCGCTCCGCCACCAATTTCTTCCCTTTGGCGACGACAACCGGGGCCGCCATAGTCTTCTCATCATATTTCAAAGCCACCGCTATATGGGTGGGGTTGGTGATGACCACTTCAGCGCCCGGCACCTCCCGCATCATCCTCTGCATAGCCGTCTGCATTTGAATCTTTCTGATATGTGAGCGGATTTCCGGGGGACCTTCAGCCTGCCGCGCCTCTTCTTTGATTTCCTGCTTAGTCATCCGTAGATCTTTGAAATATTTGTAACGGACCCAGATATAATCGAGGATGCCTATCAGTAAGATACCAAGCGCGCACCGCAGGGCTACTTTAAAAGTCAGCATCCCCATGAAATTGGCGATCTGCCCCACACTCATATCGACTAAAATTATGAAATCATCGAATTCCGAACGGATCGACCAGTAAGCGATATATCCTATGAAAGCTATTTTCAGGACATTTTTTAGCAGTTCTATGAACGATTTCACATTGAAAAAGCGGGAAAAACCACTCAACGGATTGATCTTGCTGAGCTTGGGCATCAAGGGTTTCAATGTGAAAAGCCATCCAACCTGAACGATATTTATAACGACTCCGATGACCAGTATGGCTAACAGCACCGGAGCCAGTATTCCCGCCAGTTTGAGAAATCCCGCTGAAAAGTAGATCTGGAGAGAAGTGATGCTGAATGACATATAGGGAATTTCGCCCCATAAGACAGTGAAGAACGCTATCAGCTCCATCACGGTTTTTTTAATCAGAATATAGAGCACTATGGTGCCGGTCAGCATAATAGCGGCGGAATTCAATTCCCCGGTTTTAGGGACATTGCCTTCCCCGCGGGCTCGGCCTATTCGCCGCGGTGTAGGGCGTTCTGTCTTTTCAGCGTCGTCAGCTGCCATTTATCTTTGTTTGGACTTTAGACTTTGGACTCAGGACTCAGGACTCAGGACTCAGGACTTTGGACTTTGGACTCAGGACTTAAGAGGTTGTCCGAGAATATATCATCCTCCCATTTTAGGAGGCCGGACTTTAGTCCGGCGGTTTTGAACAGACTAAAGTCTGTCCTCCTATAGATAGGTTTCAACGAAATCGGGGAATATTTCGACCGCAGAGTTACACTTCACATGAAACCCGGCGGAAAAAGGATTATTAACTTGCTGACTTGTCAACTTGTAAACTTGTAAAGGTAAATAGGTAATATTTACCTGTTAAAACAGGTAATTCTAATATTTTTTATAACTTGCTTATAAATTTTCCACGATTATCTCACCTTCGTTATTAAGGCGGAATTGGACTTTCCGGCGGGGATTTTTCAATTGATAAACCGCATTTTCCCCTATGGTGATATGCACTCCCGCAAAGACTGTTCCATTGACAATCACTTTAGCTTTAGGATTCTGCAAAGCCTTATTAAGTTCCTCTATTTTAACCTCATTTTCTTTGATGAAATTTTCCAGATTTTCAATTTCGAAAGTGATTTCCCGTATACGGGCGATTTTCTGTTTCAAATTCTGCTGGACTTTGGCAGCGATTTCCGAACTTGCAATCTGAGTGATTTCCTCCATGACTTTGCCAGCGTTTTTCTTAAATTCGGCGGCCCATTTCGCTAAATCGACATTTTCCTTCCGCAGCTTCTGCAGCGCTTCCCGCTCCTCCTCAAATTCTTCTTTAACTTTATCCCGTTCCTTTTTCTTGGCGAAATCAAGACCGGCGATGATGTAGGTTTTAGATTCATGCTGAGCGGACCCGATCTCCTCACATACGATATCCCCCTTGGCGATAATCTTCCCTCCTACAATCCTGTTAGCTGTCACATCACCGTCCACTATCAAGTCGGAAAAACCGATCATCTCTTTTATCTGAAGCGAACCGGCTTTGATAAGTGAACGATTGTAGATATACATCGCCCTCAATTCACCCCCTACTGTTACCGGGGCGGCGCCTTGAGTGAAACCGTACCGCACCGCCAAATCGCCCTTGACTTCGATATCCGCATTCTCCACCAATCCTTTAACCTCCAAATCGCCTTCCACATGCACTTCAAAACCCGCTTTAACATCACCTTCGATTTCGGCGCTGGCGGAACATCTGATATTACCGGTACGATAATCGACATCACTGTCGACTTTGAAAACTTCCGAAACCGAGATTCTGCCGCTCTTATCCCGCTTATAGGCGCCGTTGACCGCGGCTAAAATCACATTCTCTTTATCAGGCATGATCTTCACCCCGGGCCCGCAGAAAATCTTGATATCGAAATCCTTTCCCATCTTACCCGGCACTTCTTCGCCGGTCACCAGGTAACCTACTTCGCCCAGCTGATGAGGGATTTTCACCGCTAAAGGCTGATTTTCGGTCACATTTTTAATCAAGTTGATTTCCCGGAAATCCAGCCGCCCGTCTTCCTTTAATTTAGCGCCGACTTCATCGGACATCAGGTAATTCAGTTTAGCAGACGCTCCGGCTTGAGGCGGGACAGCGTTGGCGATTGGCTGTGAACGGAGCAGTTTTTCCCCGGAAGCGGCCAGCTTTAAATATTCTTCATTGATCCCTTTGACCACTCCCGCATTGTTCAGTGCTTCCCGCAATTTTTCCACGCTGTATTTAACCCCTTCATCGGACAACAGCCAGGCGGTTTTTTTATGGGGAGCGATCTCCACCCTTATCGCTTTCTCTTCGGATTCAGGTATGTTGGTATTTTCGTTCATGGAGCCATCAGCCTTATAGTATGTATCAGATGTTCTTGAAATTGAGTGAATAATTTATTGAAGACATAGGCGAAAAGCGACATACCGAAAGCCAAAGCCAACAATCCCACCACTATCTTCAAGGGGAAACCCACTATAAATACATTCATCTGCGGCGCCACTCTGGCGGTGATACCCAGCGCCACATCGGTGATGAATAGAGCCACCATCACCGGCGCCGCCACCCTGATACCGATGTCGAACACCGCGCCGCTTAATAACACCGCCTTCTCTACTAATCCTCCGGGGAAAACCGCTCCCGCCAAAGGGATATATTCAAAGCTATACACCATAGCTCTGATTAGAAAAAGATGACCATCTATAGCGAGGAACACCAGTAAAGCCACCATATAATTCAACTGCCCGATGAGCGACACCTGCACCTGAAGGTTAGGATCTATCACATTTATTATCCCGAATCCAATCTGAATCCCCACAATCTGCCCGGCGAACTGAACACCGAAAAACACTAAATTTATCATGAAACTGATGATCAATCCTACGATCACTTCTTTGGCTATCATAACCATGAACATGATGGGATTGTAGACGATATGGCTTTCGATGAAGGTGACAAACGGAAATACAATTATAGTCAGCAATATACTCAATCCGGCTTTAACCGGTAAAGGAACGCTGTCATAACCAAATATCGGCATCACCACCATTAAAGTAGTCATCCTCGCCAGTATCAGCATCACTTTTTCTATATCCGGCAGTGTGATTTCCATCTATAAAATCCGGTTTCCGGGGATAATTGGCAAATCAATTAGATGATAAACTTTACTTTGAAAATAGGGTCTAGGGTCTAATGGGGGCGAAGCATTCTTGCTGCGGTATAAGTTCCGTTCCCGCTGGGTTTCAAGCCCGTTTTAGGGCGTAACCCGGCGGATTTAACCGCTCTTAACATTACTATACCCGTCAGGTTACTCTGCGTTTGAAACCTGACGGGAACAAAGTTACCTATGTGCAACAGAGTCCCTGCACTCTGTTGCATGTATTTGTAATTTAAGAGATTGTCGCAGAGTGCGGGGACTCTGCGACACATTATGTGTCCGAATTTTCCTATTCTCGGACAGACTCTTGAGTCATGGGTCTTGAGTCCTGAGTCTTGAGTCCTGAGTCTTGAGTCCTGAGTCTTTTTTTATCACATATCACATATCATATCTAATTATCCGAGTGATTCATGCGCTAACGCTCCTTCCGAATCCAAGAAGAATTTGATATTGGACATCTCTTCGGTTGTCCGAAGTTCGGCGTAGGGACCCAGCCGCATATAAACATTGGGATAGATAGTGCCCCTGACGATTATTTCCGGGTTTTTCAGATTAAGGCCAGGAGAGATACTTTTCAATTCGTTGTATTTCTTGAGAAGTTTAGCGTCGAGTTCTTTGATTTTGCGGTTATATCTTTCAATATCGCGGCTTGCCCGTTTTAATCTCTCTTCAAGTTTACGAGACAACCCGCTGGATAATCTTATTGTACGGCCGAACTGCATCCTTTCAATTTTCTCCTCGGTACCCTCGTAATCGAATTCAGCTTCCACTCTGGATTCCAGCAATTTCCGCTTTTCAAATTTAAGGGCTGCAATTACACTCAGCAATTTTTGATGCCGGATGAACAGTAAAGGATTGATTCCCGCCTCCACTTCAGTGGGATTGCTCCGTTTATTGCCCAGATCAATCACATCCAGGAGGTTTCCCACCATCACTTTTCCGCCCACTATCTTACGGGCTTTGATGAAATCGCGGGCGAATAGTTCCGAACCCACCACCATGTTTTTGACTACGATTTTATCCGCCTTGACCGGCGTCCGCTCCACAATGTAAGTGGTGGTGATTTTACCTCCGGCGGAAATCTCAGCATCGCCCCTGACGATCCCTTTTAATACCTCGATATCCTCCTCCGCCTTAACCGCTGCGTTTTCAATCACTCCCGCCACTATCAAATTTCGTTTAGTGATAACGGTGAATCCGCCTTTAATATCGCCGTTGATCCTTATCCCGGATAAAGTGTTAATATTGCCTGTATTAAAGTCGATATCATGGTTGATAGTGAATATCTTCTTGACATTCACAACCGAGCCCAGACGATAATATACGCCGTTTATAGCGGAAATTATAAGGTTAGGGTCATCGGGATCGACAAATACACCGTCGCCGCCGATGTATTCTTTAAGATTGATGTCCTGTCCCTTATAAGCCGGGAGGGCTTTTCCCAAGACTGTTGTCCCTTCCACACCTTCCGACGCAGGAATCTTGCGGATTAAAGGCTGTCCGGTGGTGATATTTTTAAAGCGGTCCAAATCATAATAATCGGCGGAACCGTTCTGTTTCCGCTTGTGGGAATAATCTTCGGAAACCAGATATCCCAGCTTGGCGTCCTCGCCGTTTAACGGAGGAGTATAAACAGCGACAGTGAACCACCGATTGAAAATATTGCTTTGCACTATCTCGTCGACTTTCTCCTCCATCAAACCATGCACTACTCCCGCTTCGCCAAGCGTCTGCAGGACATCAGCTTTATCGACAGGTTTGTCATCGCCGGGCAGGAATAAAACCATAGCGCGGCTGCCATTATCGGCGATATTGACTTTTATTCGGGTGTTTGGAGACATTCAACTCATCTAAAAGCGTCTGTAAATTTGCATGTAAATTCTTGTAGGGGCGAAGCATTTTTGTAATGTTCACAAAATATTAGCCTCTTGCAATAGTATGAAAACACATCTGGTAAGGGCGAAGCATTTTTTGCAAGTGATTAATATTTTTATTGTTAACTTAAAATGCTTCGCCCCTACTTCCTCCATCTTCATGCGTAGACATAAACCGCGGTGAATAATTTTTCGATCCGGTCGCTGTCCATAATATGCTTGATATCTTCCGGGGATAGTCTTCTATCTTTGGTGAACACTGCAGTGCCGCGGGAGGTGAAAAGGTCGCGGGAGAGTATCATATTGGATTTCAATTCGAAAGGCTTAATCTCTAATTCCCGCCTTTCATTCACCTCCGCTTTATGACGCTTCATCAAAAGGATGAATTTGATGGTGATATCAGGATCGAGTTCGATCCCGGACTGCAGTCTCAGCGCTTTGAAAGCCCTCAGTCTGGTATTGTTGACATTCATATACACTTTATTAACTAACTGGTCATAAGTATTCACAACCGCGATGATACGCGAACCGATGGGGATATAATCCGCCATCAATCTATCAGGATAACCGCTGCCGTTATAATTTTCATGATGATGCCTAATAATTTTCGCCGCATCTTTCAGATTATCTATCGGCGATAAAGTCTGTTCGCCCAATAGCGGATGCTGGCGGTATAAATTTTTCTCTTCCGTCGTCAATATATTTTCGGTTTTTTTCAGGGTTTTTTCCGGAATGCCGATTTTACCGATATCATGCAGCATGGCGGCTAATTCGATAGTCTCAATCTCCCGTTCTTCCAGCTCCATTTCAGCGGCGAGGAATCTGGAAGCCGCCGACACCCGCTTACAGTGGCTGGCGATTTCCTTGCTTCGAATTTCAATTATACTGAGGAAAATTCTGATTATCTTATAAAAATTCTCTTCCAGTTTGGCGTTTAATCTGGTCAATTCCTGGTTCTGAAGAACAATCTTTTTTGTGCGCTCTTTGACCTTCTGTTGAAGCGTTTCATTCAACCCCACTAACTCCTTGTTGCGTTCTTCTAATAGTTTCTGCAGGGCTTGATTCTGCGCCTGCAGGTCGAGGTATTCAAAAACCTGCTTGACAGTTAGTTTAAGTTCATCATCATTCCAGGGTTTGGTGATGAATTTTTGCACCTTGCCTTCATTGATCGCTTTGATGGCGGCTTCCAGGTCGGTATAACCCGTGAGGATGATTTTAGCGGCTGAAGGCGCGTATTCTTCCGCCTTGATCAAAAAATCGACGCCGGCCATCCCAGGCATCCGTTGATCCGATACTATCAGTTGAATATCATTCTGTTTTAGCGACTCCAATCCCGCTTCACCGGAAACAGCGGTGAATATCTCATAATCATCCTCGAAAAACAGCCGGTTCAAAGCCATTAAAATATTCCGCTCGTCATCTACAAACAGTATCTTTCGCCCGGCATGTACCGTATCTATATCTTCCATGCAATTTCTCTTGAAAATAGGTTAAAGGGTCAGGGGTAAAGGGTAAAGAAAAATACCGTCATTCCGGCTTGTCCGGAATCCAAAGCCTAAAGTCCAAAGTCCAAAGCCGCTATTTTCATGCTAAGTTGTGCCGCAGCAGCGGCATGAGGGTTTACCTTGAAAATAGGGTTTAGTTCATTGTGGTGTCGACTCTCCGCAGTCGACACCATACATAATATAAACAATATCTTAGTGTCATGCGGGGACGCATGACACCACAAATATCAGGGAATGTAGGGGCGACCCTTGCGGTCGCCCTTGATAATGTTCAAACCGTGCTGTCAGGCGTCCCCGCCTGACAGCATCACCCTACTATTTTCATGCTTCGGGGTGCGCCGCCGGCGCATGAGGGTTTACTCTGAAAATAGGGTTTAGGGTTTAGGGTCTAGTACCTTGTTCTGGCAGGTCTTGCGCGCTGACAGCGGGTGTGACCTGCCAGCATACTCGGTTTCGGAGAAACCGGGTTGCCTGTAGGAGCAAACGGCGTTTGCCCTCGCAATAATTTTCAACCGCAGTGAGGGCGAAAACCTTTCGCCCCTACAAAAGTCGCTGAGGTGCAGGGTGGGTTCTTAATCCACCTTTGTATGCATTCCCACGCTGGAGCGTGGGAACGAG
>JADHWD010000069.1 GCA_016783645.1 bacterium | reverse complement strand
AGACAGCGGGAAGATGGTGTTGATGAAATAGAAGGGACAGAACAGTTATTGTGTTTGTTCGACCCCTTCAGGGTCGGCTATTGTAGTTCCTTTCTCCGTAGGTTTCACCTACGGCTATTCATGTTTTTCCCCTTCAGGGTAACTCCAGTTCTCAGTTATCAGTTCACCGTTCACTGTCGACTATTTTCAAGATAAATCTTATATCACATATCACATATCACATATCTTCAACCTAATATCCATAGGCTCCGCCCACGCCTTTAGTCTTTTCAATCTTGAGGTCGCGCAGAGCGGAGGCTTTGACATTGATTTTGACGAAGAATCCCTGCCCGTAGCCTGAAGGATACCATTGGAAACGCCCTTCCCAGCAGTGCATATCGCGGTAAAGCGATAATCCGCTGGACACTAAATCGCCTTCCTTCATATCGTATCTTGCAGTATAGCCCAGTTTCCATTTTTGAGTTAAAGACAAATCGAGACTGCCATTCAGCCAGAATGTTTCGGTCTTCACATTGGGATTGGGAGTTGAACGGCTGTAGCTGAAACTGAGATTCATCGACCAGGGTATAGCCGGCGGCTGCCACAGTTCTTCCGGTGAAGTGTAATGGCGGTCGTATTCGCCGACAAATTCATTCCAGGCGGAGTCGCCGGTAGTCTCGGCGAAATCCGCCTGCCGGGCAGGCGTCTTCGGAGCGCCTCCGCCGCCCGCGCCTGATGTGGAAGCGAGGCTTATACTGGAACTCACTCCCAGATTAAGCAGTCTCAGCAGTTTCCCCTTTGCTAAGTTGCCGCCTTCGAAATAATACTTATCTACTGTAGAAGCGCCTTCATAAGCATAGGGAGAGTGAGTGGCGCTCACTTCCAAAGACATGGAATTGACCGCCCACAAGCTGGCGTTCCGCAAAGGCTGAGCCCGCAGACGGCTGGATAAATTACTCCAGTTCTGCGAATCCTTCATGAAATCGTAACTACCGGAAAAGGTGAGGCTGAATAAATCCAGTTTCTCCGTCACTTCTTCTTCACCTTTCATCACCACCCGTTTCATCTGGAATAGGTTATCCAGTGAAAAATTCATGCTCTTTGCTTTCTTTGCCGGAGTGCCGCCGATCATGGCGTTGCCGCTGAAACGGTCGTATTTATGCTCATTCCCTTCACTATCCAAGATATATTGATAATATCCCAAGAATTTATCGGAGAAGTCCGGCGTGTATCTGAAAGAGATATTAGGCGTTAAAACATGCCGGAAAGCTTGGATATTCCCGAGGCCCGGGAACATGCCGTATAATTTGGTGGTCAAACCGGCGCTGAAGGAAGCGGTATGGCGCGCGAATACGCCGTATTCCCGCTCGCTCACTAAACTGTCAGCGTCATCGGAAGCGGTAGTATAATGGTAATTATAAACCTTATCAGTCCAATCCTGGCTGACGGACATGGAAGGATTGAGATTGATGTATTTGAAGATGACCTGCGGCGAATTTATCGTGTAATTATTCTTTAAAGCGGCGCCGACAGTCCTCTTGAAGTAATAATCCTGTATCTGATAAGTGGTATCCTGACCGGTAGTTGAATCATATTCAGTCACAGTTATTGGTGGTGAGAGATGACGGGTCTTCTGATGGCGGTTGGTGTAATTACCGCCGGCGCTGAAATATATCTTATTGAACCATTGTTCTTCCCCCGTCCTTTCCGCGGGGAACAATGCCCGCTGGGATAAACTGAAACTTGCCTGCGGCAGCGTGAAAGTACTCTCCTCCGTATCCAGGTTCAACTGATGATTGAGATTCAAACTGAAACTGGCGTTTATATTAGGGAAGCGTTTGGAAAACATGGCGTTGGAACGGATATTCCGGTTCATCCGCTCTATGGGATTCATATTCAAATCCTTGATGTAATTGGTGTCGGACACATAATAAGCGTCCACCCGGAGCTGCGAAGTGGGAGTGATAGTTTGATTATGCCGATATCCCATATCGTAGCGCGCCAGTTTGCGGTCGTAGGAACCGTAAAGGTTGCCGCTTAAGCGGTATCGTTTAGTGTAGCGCAGGTCGCCGGTGAACCTGATACCATATTTTTCAAAGAAATCGAGTGATGATTTCACATCCCAGTAATCCGATTCCGCCAGATAATATCCTAAATGGCGGAAGAATCTTCCCTGCGATGAGCTCTCGCCGTATGTAGGGATTATCACCCCGGAACGGCGGCCGGAACGGGCGGGGAATATGCCGAAGGGTATAATTGCTACGGGAACTCTTTCAAAGTATAATACCACCGGTTTAGCGACAACTTTATCCTTGACTATCAACTTCATCTGTTTGGAACGGAAGCTGTAATGGGGAGTGTCCTCATCGCAGGTGGTGTAATATCCGTCAGCCACATTCATCACATCAGCTTCCACCCGCTTGATCTTCTCGCCGAAATAAGATCCTTCACTGTATTCCGTCGCCCCTTCGACTACATACCCCTGTTTGGTCTTCAGATTAAAAATCATGAATTCCCCTTCGATGACATCATTCTTCTGCCGGAACTGGGGATGACCTTTCTTAATCACCTTATCAATTATAATCATTGTGTCAATATGCGCAGAATCGTCCGAAGTGGAATCCGGTATCATTATCAGGCTGTCTGTCCATAATGTGTCAGCTATCCATTCGGCGATTAATTTATTTTCATCCCAGTCCACCGTGATTTTCCCGGCGGTCAAGGTCATATCCTTGTAGGATACTTTAGCGTTTTTATATAAAACCGTACTGCGGTTTTTGACGCTGAAAAAGACCGAATCGGCGCTGTAGGTGATTATAGTGTCGATTTCGGAGGATTTTGGGGAAGGTCTATGCTTTTTAACAGTGTCGACCGCGGCGGAATCGCTGACAGCCGGAATATCGATTGAAGCTGTATCAGATGAAGCCGGCGCTGATTGAGGCAAAAAAGTGGAATCGGCTTCCGCTGCGATAACCGCCGCCGCCAGTGACAACAAAGTTAATATTATGTATTTAATATAGTTATATTTCAAATCAATCCATAATTTTTAAGGTGATAATATACAAATTATTACCTGTTATCGCAAATACGACTAAATCCGGCGGAAGCGGAAAAAATCGAAATCCGAAATCCGAAATCATGGCAGTCTGTCCGATAATATGAAGAACACCTTTTGTCATTGCGAGCGAAGCGAAGCAATCTCTCTTATTAATAATCAATTAGTGAGATTGCCACAAGGCTTTCAGCCTTTCGCAATGACATTCTCGGACAGACTGATGGTACTATAGTCTTTGAATTGTACATGCGACTTGCTGACTTGAAAACTTATTTTCCGGCAAAATTCCACCCCTAATAATTGCATTTATCAAAATATTTGTTTTACTTTATAGAATATGATGTAAATGATTCAATATTGTTGATTTCAGAAAGGCGCAGTCATGAAAGGCTTCCAATACAAAGTCATCAAGCATTATTTCCGCAGTCCCGACCGGCTGGAAGCGGAACTGAATCAATACGGACTTCAAGGCTGGGAAGCCGCCGGTATAGGACAGAAAATGGGCAGTATGATAATTATCCTCAAGCGGCCGGTCACGATTGTGGCGCAGAAGGGAAGCGAAGATCAAATCAAATTTTGAGACATGTAATATGCTGATGAGAAGCCGGAAATCGGAGAGCGGAACGCGGAAAAAATTTAGGAGAACAGACTTTAGTCTGTTCAAAGGTGTCGGACAAAAGTCCGACCTCCTATATTTCACACTTTCATACTTGAGTCTTGAGTCCTAAGTCTTAAGTCTTTAAAAGTCAGTAAATTAATTAAATAAACTAAGGAGAACAATCCATGCAAATCCCCAAAAGAAGAGTGAATATCGGCGGGGAGAGTTTCGAGGTGCCGGATTTTAAAAAAATATTCGGCGGCGGTTATAAACTGCTGATATTCATAGTATTGATCATCTGGATGTTATCTGGAATCTACTTCGTGGGTCCGGATGAACAGGGAGTAGTGCGCAGGTTCGGTAAATTGACCAGAGTGGCGACATCGGGTATCAACTATCATATACCCTACCCCTTTGAAGTGGTGAACAAGCCCAAAGTGACAGCAGTCAAACGGGCTGAAATCGGTTTCCGTACTATTGATCCGGGGCCTCCCGCCAGATACCGCTCCGTTGACCGGGAATCTCTGATGCTCACCGGAAATTTGAACATCATCGACATCGATTTGATCGTGCAGTTCAAAATCCGCGATGCGGTGCAGTATCTGTTCAATGTCCGCGATGTGGAGGAGACATTGCATAAAGCTTCGGAAGCCGCTTTACGGCAGGTAATCGGCAAACACGATATCGATGAAGCGCTTACTGTCGGAAAGTTTGAAATCCAGGAAGAGACTATGAAGTTAGTCCAAGAGCTGATGAATAAATATGAAACCGGAATCCTGGTAGTGAATGTTCAGCTCCAGGATGTGCATCCTCCACAGGAAGTGGCGCCTGACTTCAAGGATGTGGCTTCCGCTAAGGAAGACCGCGAAAAGAAAATCAACGAGGCGATGGGCTACCGCAACGATGTGATCCCCAAAGCGCGGGGACAAGCGGAGAAAATGGTGCTGGAAGCGGAAGGGTACGCCGCCCGCAGAATAGCCCAATCGGAAGGTGACGCCAAGAACTTCATCAATATCTATAGGGAGTATTCTAAAGCGAAAGATGTCACCCGCAAGCGCATGTTCTTGGAAACTATGGAGCAGATACTGCCCGGAGTCAACAAATATATCCTGACCGGTGAAGGAACAATCAATCTCCTCCCCTTAGCGGGAAGTGAAATCCTGAAAAGCGGGAAATAATTTTTAAAAGAATAATGAACAAGGAACAAGGAATTATGAATTTCGATTACTTCGATATTCCTTGTTCGATATTCAATATTCATAATATGTTATATCAATTTTAGGACAATAAAATGAAAAATACACTCATAATAATCGTAATCATCATCATAGTCGTACTGCTATTGATGACCATGTTCACGGTGGATGAGAAGGAGCAGGTGGTCATCCTGCAGATGGGCAAGCCGATGCGGACAGTGACCGATCCCGGCCTGCATTTCAAACTCCCCTGGCCCATCCAATCAGCGGTTAATTACGAGGATCGTCTGTTGGATTACGACGCTTCACCGACTGAAATCCTGACTAAGGATAAAAAATATCTTATAGTGGATAATTTCGCCAAATGGCGTATCATCGATGCCTTAATGTTCATGCAGGTAGTCCGCGATGAGAAGGGCGCTCAAGCCCGCTTGGATGATATTATTTACAGTGGACTGCGCGTGCAGTTAGGCAACCACGATTTGGAGGAAATAGTCACCACTAACCGCGAAGAGTTGATGCAATTGGTGACTGAAGCTTCCAATATCAAAGCGCGGGAATACGGTATCGAAATCATCGATGTCCGTCTCAAGCGGGCGGATTTGGCCAAGGAGAATGAGGAACCGGTATATGAGCGTATGCGGGCTGAGCGGAAACGAATCGCCAATCAGTACCGCAGTGAAGGCGAAGAGGAGGCTTTAAAAATCCGCGCCCAGACTGACAAGGAACGGGAAATCATATTAGCGGAATCATACCGAAAATCTCAGATCATCCGCTCTGAAGGCGAAGCCAAAGCTATCGAAATTTACGCTAACGCCTTCCAGCGAGATCCGGCGTTCTATGAATTCTTTCGCACACTGGAAACATATAAAAAAGTGTTCGACGATAAAACAACTGTTGTGCTGTCTCCGGAATCAGAACTATTCAAGTATCTGAAGTAATCAGTCGCTTGTAGGGACAGAACAATGTTCTGTCCCAGCTTGCACGCATTCCCACATTATTTTTTCGATATTCGTTCCCGTCAGGTTTCAAAAGCAGAGTAACCTGACGGGAACAATAGCAGCCGATTCCGGACAAGCCGGAATGACGGTATTTGTTTTAACTCGTTCCCACGCTCCAGCGTGGGAATGCATACAAAGGTGGATTAAGAACCCACCCTGCACCTTAGCGACTTTTGTAGGGGCGAAAGGTTTTCGCCCTCACTGCGGTTGAAAATTATTGCGAGGGCAAACGCCGTTTGCTCCTACAGGCAGCCCGGTTTCTCCGAAACCGAGGATGCTGGCAGGTCACACCCGCCGTACGGCGGACAAGACCTGCCAGAACAAGAAACTAGACCCTAGCCCCCAGTCCCTATTTTCAAAGTAAATCCATATGCCTACCAGCCGGCACAACTTAGCATGAAAATAGCGGCTCTGGGCTCTTGGCTCTCCCCTCTCGTTCCCACGCTCCAGCGTGGGAATGCATACAAAGGTGGATTAAGAACCCACCCTACAACTACGATTACGACTACTGCCAGAACAGATTCTTGAGACATGAGACACGAGACCTGAGACATCGACTTGCTGACTTGTCAACTTGCAAACTCAATTTGGAATAAACAAAGGAGCCTGAATGCTGACACCTCAACAAGCCTTAGAGGAATTGAAAGCCGGCAACCGCAGGTTCGTCTCCGGCAGATCACTCTTTCCTAATGTTTCACCTGAAAGGAGAAAAGAAACATTTGCGGGGCAGAAGCCTTTCGCCACTATAATCGCCTGTTCCGATTCCAGGACGCCGCCATCTTATATCTTCGACCAGGGTTTAGGCGATATTTTTGTGATTCGTGTGGCGGGAAATATATGCGGTAAAACAGTATTAGCCTCGGTTGAATTAGGCGCTGATCATTGCGTTACAAAACTAATAGTGGTCTTAGGGCACCGCAAATGCGGCGTAGTATCTATGGCGGTGAAGAATTCGCCGGTGAGCGAAGCTGTACGGGAAATCATCAACAAAATAAAACACGCCGAACTGACCGCTAAATTAAAGAATCCGGATTTATCCGAAGATGATTTTATCGAGGCGGTATCCCGCGAAAACGCCCGCAACACCGCGGCGGAACTGATGAAAAGAAGTATATTAATTAAAGAAAAAACGATAAGAGGAGAATTAGAAATAACCGCCGCTTGGTACGACATCGAAAGCGGCGAAGTGGAATGGTTAGGAGGGCATTATTAAATATTGCAATCTTATAAATCCGTTAGGAAGCGTATTGTTTCAATTTAGCGTGAAGTGAATACTTCTGATTGATCAAGCAAAGCCGGCTCTAAAAGCCGGCTTTGAACAATCAATATTAATAACTAAGACCTCAAATTGAAATATAAAATCCAAATCAATTCTCGAACGAAGAAGGAAATCGCATATCTTGATAAGAAACTGCTCCAAAGAATATCAAACCGTATAGACGAATTAGGAGAAAATCCCTTGCCAAGAGGAACGAAAAAACTTCGGGGCGATTGCGAAGACTGTTACCGTATAAGAATTGGGCAATACCGATTATTATACCGGATAGACCATGCAAACAAATTATTGTATATAGATAAAATTTCTCACAGAAAAGAAGCTTATAGAAAAAATTAGTCTATCTTCCCAGCTTTTCTAAATTCTCGTTTGACTTCTTCCCAATCGAGATATTGTTCATTCTTCACTTCTTTGATCAATGAAATATCTATAGTATCCTCAGCAAGTTCCATTAATTCCTTGAAAATGTTATATGGAACTATGACAGCTCTTCGCTCGCCTTTCTCGTTGACGATATATTCGAAAGTTTCCATAATATTTTCTGTTATTGTTTATACTGAACGAAATAATTATTTTCATGTTCAGTTTAGAGTCAGGGTTGAGACAACCCTGACTTCACCGTGTGTACCGTTCTTGTGGAGTCGGGATTGTCTCAATCCCGACATATTAATGCGCATCTAATTTATTCGTTTACTATAATTCATACCAACAAATTCTCTTTATTCAATCCCTTCAGTTCTTCCACCACCCATCT
Source organism: bacterium (assembly GCA_016783645.1). Classification (GTDB taxonomy): domain Bacteria; phylum Electryoneota; class Tariuqbacteria; order Tariuqbacterales; family JADHWD01; genus JADHWD01. The sequence goes on along the minus strand of JADHWD010000069.1, from coordinate 5,537 downwards.
GCCGTCCTTGCGCACTAATATATCATCGAAATACATCTCCCCGCCGCCGTATTCCAGGGTTTGAATTAACACTAAATCCCAGTGTATGGCGGATTTGTTGCCGTTATCGCATTCGTGGTAGCAGTTGCCGGGAGTGAAATGGATAGAGCCGCCGATTTTTTCATCGAATAGTATGTCATCCATGGGTTTGTCGATGCCGGGATGCACACCGACGGCGAATTCACCGACATATCTGGCGCCTTCATCCGAATCGAAAACCTCATTGATGCGCTTGGTATCATTGGCTTTAGCGTCGGTGATTTTACCGTCTTTGAATGTCAATCTGATATTTTCAAAGGTGAAACCTCTGTATGATGAAGCGGCGTTATACGAAATTACGCCGTTGACCGAATCCTTCACCGGAGCGGTGAACACTTCACCGTCGGGAATATTAAACTGACCGGCGCATTTAATGGCGGGCAGACCCTTGATCGAGAATGTCAGGTCGGTGCCTTCTCCTAACAAACGGACTCTATCGGTTTTATCCATATATGCGGCTAATTTGTCCATCGCCGCGGAAGCCTTCTCCCAGTCTAAGCCGGTGCAGGCGTTGAAGAAGAAATCTTCAAAAGCTTCACTGGACATCTTCGCCTTCTGCGCATAGGACAGTGAAGGATATCGGGTCACCACCCAGCGGGTATTATTGACCCGTTCTTCAAAATGCACCGGGAGAAGCCACAATTTCTCAAACATGCTCATCTTGTCGCCGGGGACATCAACCAGCTCCTTGTCATTGGCGATACCGCGGATACCGATGTAGCAGTCCATCTGTTTCATGCGGTGCAGTTCACAGTCAGCGGCGGTTTTAAAGAACTCCTCACCGCCGTTGATATACAAAGATCTCTGCATTCGCTGGTTCTTAATTTCCAGCAATGGTATTCCTTCGGCTTTGAAAGCTTCCTTAATCAGCGCCAATCCCACTTCCTGAGGCGCATCGAACATTTCAATCAGGACTTTCTCACCTTTCTGCAATTTGACAGAATGATTGATTAGAACTTCGGCGAATTTTTGCAGTCTCGGATCTTCCATTAGCTTTCACCTTTTATGATTTAATGGTACTAAATTTGCTTCCATGAAAATAATGATATAACTTAATCTGGTTATCCATTTAGGTCAGGAAATCTTGTTATTCATCAAGGGCGGGTTTAAAACCCGCCCCTACTGCACCCTTTTCGTCATTCCGGCTTGTCCGGAATCGGCTGGGATTAATAGCAATGCTCCGATTCCGGACGCGCTACGCTTGCCGGAATGACGGCGATTGGGATTTTGGCATAATGCTATAATATTACGATAATTCAGATTAAATTACAATTTTCAGCCGACGAATTAGTCTTGATAATATAATTCTAAAGTCGAACTTAAAATGTATAACAATAAACTTGCTTTACTCATAATATCAGCGGTTCTGTCTGCAATCTTTGCGATTTCGCATCCGGCGGCTGCGGACCCCGTGATTGAACTTCGCGCGGCGAATACCAACGCGGATAATCAAATCCAGCTATGGTTCTCTGAGCCCATCGATCCTGTTTCAGCCTCGGATACCAGCAATTTCTATATTGACGGGCTGCCGGTATTATCATCTTATCAGGAAAACGATTCACTGGGAGTTGATAGGGTGATTTTAGAGACCATTCCTATGATTGATCAAATTTACACAGTGGAAATCGAAGGCCTTATAAGCGCTGACTCGAACAACACCATGAATCCCGATTATAGCGAGTTCTCCTTCAACGGCTGGAGACAGGTGACTACATATTATCAAAGAGTCCGCTGGATGGGAGATTCCATGGGCTTTGGCAATTTCACCATCTATTTTGAACCCTCAAATACCCTGTACAATCGATTAATCTATTACATTGAAGCTCACCAGCAAGGGACTGGGATTCAATTGGATGAAGAGAACTTCTCTGTTCCCGGGGCTAACGCATTGAGCTTGATCACCGGTCAATTGCCAGGATGCATCAGTGATGAACCCGATTTAGCAATAGTGGAGATAGGCGGGAACGATTGGCCCTTCACACCTTTCGGCCGATACCTCCGACAGTTGGATTACATCCTCGGCAGATTAGCCAGCGACCTTCCCGAAACTAAAGTATGGGTGGCTAATTTTCATGAAGCCTCGCTGAATGTATATCCTCACGGCGGCGGCGGATTCACCTTCGAACAATGGATGGAAGGGATTAAGCGGATAGCGGATAGATATGATTGCCCCGTATTGGATATATATAATCTTTTGCATGGACACACTGAGCCCAGCGGCTGGTATATAGGCTCTGACGGTATCCATCCCAACACCTGCGGCTATGTCTACATGTCCACTTTAGCGCTGGATCTGCTGGAAAAAACCCCTCCCAAACCGATGAATTTCTCAGTGTCGGCGGTGGGCAGCGGGCGAATCATATTCGACTGCCAATTCTATCCTGGAGATGTCACTACCACCGCAGCGCAGATATTTCAAGACGGTGAATACCTACTGACAGTTGAGCGCGGTAATTTCCCCTATACCATACCTGTCGCCTCATTTGATCATGTCTACCGCGCCCGCAATGAAAATGACAGTTATTATCCTGAGATACATTATTCCGCTTTCACACCGGAAGTTTCCGTCGATGCGTTATCCGGTTTCAGTTCTGAATCAGTTACCCTGCAGCCTTCGGAATTTAAACTGCACCCGCCTTCACCTAATCCCTTCAATCCGGTGACTATAATCAGCTTTGAACTGCCGGAAGACGCTTTCGTTAAACTGGCGGTCTTTGATATCAGCGGGCGGGAGATAGTGAATTTAGCGGAGGGATGGTTGAATGAAGGAAGCCATGAAAGGGTGTTCGATGGAACCGGATTATCCAGCGGTATGTATTTTGCCAGACTTCAAACCGGAGATATGATTCAGACCGAGAAGATGCTACTTATTAAATAAGACAGTATAAAAGTTTAAAAGTATAATGTAGAAAAAAGAATCGGTTATCCAGTTTGTTCAGCCAATTTATTGGGCAGGTTACAAACCTGCCCCTACCAAAGGTTATTGTAGGGGCGGGTTTTTAACCCGCCCTTAATGAATAATAAGATTTCCTGACCTAAATGGATAACCGGTAAAAAGAATGTGAAGTCAGGTTTTCGATTGACTGAAAGCCTGACTTTTTTTCTCCGATAATTCCGCCTCAATTCTTTCGAAACCCCGTCGGAAGAAATCCTCATCCTTCTCTATCATCAGGTAATTTCTGCCGCTTCTAATACAGGCTATTGCAGTGGACATCACACCGGCGTAAGGATCTAATACCAATTCCCCGGGTTCAGAAGAAGCTTCTACTATTTTGGACAATAAAGAGACGGGTTTCACTGTCCCATGCGAGTATTTTTCATTTTTGACTTTAGGGAATTTAAGGACATTTGACGGACGCGGGCGGTTGATATGCCTGCCTTTACCTTTCACGGCGAAGATGATAAATTCGTGCTGAGGCGCCCAATCTCCCTTCAGATCTCCCGAACCATGATTGTTTTTCACCCAGACGAGGCAGTTTTTATATCTGAAACCGCTGGCGTCCAGCGCATTTTTTATCGCCGGAAATTTGGAATGGTCAGTGAAACAATAGAAATGTCCGCTGTCTTTTAAAACTCGAAAGGATTCCCTCAGAAAGAACTCAAGATCGAATTCGGATTCCGATATCGGTTTCTGTTTCGGATAGAGAACCGGACGCTGGCTTTGGTAGTCTTTATAGGGAGGGTCTGTCAGTATTAAATCTATTGATTCATCGGGAATTTCAGGGAATATTTCCCGGTTATCAGCATGATATGACTTGTTAATAATATCCAATAATATCAAAGCAGATTATTCACTTTTGTTAATAAATTATCTATATGGATGGGTTTGACCAGGTATCCGTCAGCGCCGGCGATGAATGCTTTTTCTTTATCTTCATCCGCGCTTAAAGCGCTTATGATAACGATAGGAATGTGGCGCAGTTTTTCATCGTTTTTGATTATCCGGCAGATTTCATATCCGCTTAAACCCGGCATGGAGATATCGAGTAATATCAAATCCGGTCTTTCGGTTTCCGCTATTGCTAAACCGCTGGCGCCGTCAGGCGCGGAAACCACCCGAAAATTCCCCTGTGTCGTCAATGCGTCCTTCAACATGTCGGTTAGCATCTGGGAATCATCGATTATCAATATTTTGGGAGCTACAACCGGCATATTCATTCCCTCTCCGTTTTACGGGTACATATTTCCATAATAAATAATTTATCAGAGTAATGAAAAGCATTATGGAGCACGCTTATATCTTCAGTTTCATAGTGAAGTCCGCCCCGGCCGGTTCTGGGAGGGGTCATCTTGAATTTTATTCCGGCTTGTTCCAAATCCTTGCGGGCGCCTCCCACTGTTAAATTCACAATTTCTCCGATTATATCCTCCATCCGCCTTTTACCCGCCACCTTAAGCCTGTTGTAGATATTATCATGAATCGAGTTGATAGTTTCATCTAAAAATATAAGCGATACCGACCCGGTGAAATCCTCATTTTCGATGCCGATAGTCCCAACATAACAGCTGTCGGGAACTGCAGATGAATCAAAAATATCCGTTCCGGATACCGGCGCAGTCCCGCCGACCGCCTCCAACGCCCGTATCAACGAATTTTTAAACGCTTCTTTTAATATCGCTTCCATTTAAAGCCCTTTTTAAGTTCTCAATAATTTCGTATATTATCCAGCGCGCTTTTGATATCCAAGTTCTTCAGTGAATCCGCCAAAAAAGGCATATCTTCTCTGATATATTCCCGGTATTGATCCGTGATGAAGCCAAGATCGACCGGCAGTATAATTGTCTTTTTACTGATGTTTATCCCCTGCGCCACCTGGTTATGTAATATATCCTTTATACTTTCATTAATCGAATTTATCAGCGTCGCTTGATCCAGTTTGTCGAGATACAAGATAGTGTCCAGTGCGTTCACCACCTGCCGGCTGATTATATCTACTATTTCTTCAGAGGTGAAAAGATCTCTAATCCCTTTCATATCGACATTTTTCAACGCGGGATAGAATGTCAGGTGTTTATCTTTCACCGTCAAAATCGGATAACTGCCGATTTTTCTCAAATCTTTCACAAAATAACCGTCGGCCGGCTGTAACATGCCGCAGCCTCGGGTCATGAAAAATGCTCCCGTGATTACCGCTATGACTACACTGAAGATTAAAATATTTCTAATAAGTCTGAACATCATTTAGTCCGGCTATTAGACTTTGGATTTTAGATACTTACTCATTCACTATAAGAGTTCATCTCTTACATTAACATTTCCCCTTATTAAAATTTACAGGGATGCAAGGGATGCAAGGGATAAATAAATTGAATTTATTCAATCTTCGATGAAATCCTGTTATCAAATCTCCGATATTCTAATTTGGTTTTTCCAAAGTTAATTAATAATCCTACTGGTAATCCTGTAACTTTGAGATATACCAGTTTTAAAAAGAAATTTCCGATGTAGGGGCGGTTCG
>JADHWD010000068.1 GCA_016783645.1 bacterium | reverse complement strand
AGTTAAGAGTTAAGAGTTAATTGAATAAATTCAATGTTTTCATCCCTTTTATCCCTTTCATCCCTGTAAATTTTAATAAGGGGAAATATCACTGTAAGAGATGGACTCTTATACTTAATGCGTAAGATACTAAAGTCATGAGCCTTGAGTCTTGAGCCTTGAGCCTTGAGTCATGTGCCTTTTTTGGTTCCGGCTTGTCCGGGTTAGGTATTATTCCTATTCAATCGGGGTAATCTCTGTTCCCGGAAAATAGAAATTCAATATTTTTCGGTGGTCAAATCCCATTTCCGCCATCGCTAAAGCTCCCATCTGGCACATACCTACTCCATGCCCCCATCCCGCGCCTTTGATTTTAAATCCTTCCGCTGTTTTTTGTATCGTGAAACATGAACTGGGAAGATGAGTGTCTGACAAAAGCCGCCGGATTTTTAGTTCTCCATTCACAACTATTTTTTCATCGCCGATGACCGCCAGCTTGATTATCCGGCCCGATTCACCTCTTTGCAGAGGGACTATCTCTTGTATTTTACCTAAATCGGCGCCTATTCGTTCCTTAATGATTTTTCCGGCTTGCTCATGAGTAAATAACCGCTCCCAGCGGAAATTTTCCGCTGTATCTTGATGATAATCGGGATAGGGATAATATTCGGGATTGCAGTGACATACCGGGGAATTATCTATATAAGATTTCCATCCGTCAAATGAATTCGCACCGCCTTCGTTATCCCAGCCCGCCGGGAGGTATCCCGGATTGAAATCCTCCCATACATATTTATACCGTTCCCGCAGGCCGCCGCAGGTTTTAGCGTATCTGGTATCTGCAACGAAATTATTATGAATCAGAATCAATCCCTTGGTCGATTCCGCCGCCGATAGGGAATTGGCGGATAAACGCCCTGCGCCATAGAAACATTGGCAGTGGTCGCCATTGCACAGATCGAAGGGTTCGCCCAAATGATGTCCGCCGCGGGTGGCGAGTATGGCGCTCCTTGCCGCGATAGTCTGCGCCTTAAGATATTCCGGCGGGCAGTGATTCGACATTTCGGATGAATTGACTGAAGCAGTATAATCTTCTAAATCAATTTCGTTAATCAGTAAGACGCCTTTTTCGCCGGGGCGGGCTTCCAAAATACCCATGAATAACAAATCTTCACGATGCTGCCAATGAAAACCGGTCCCTACCTCCGCATCTTTGACTATAAGCCCATTTTCCGCCTTCATCCGCAGGATTTTACCTTGACGCAGGATTTCACCGTCAAGTAATTTTACTTTTACGGAAAATTTTATCCGCTGGGGATATCGGCGGAAAACGCCGGTCACCGCCGGTATTGTATAACCGATGATTCTGCGGTATGCCGCAGATGCGGCTTCTATCCATTCTTCCGCCAGCTTATAGGAGATGAAGCCTTCGCGGGCAATCCAATAACGCTGAATCTCCCGTCCTCCCATCTCAGTGAAAGCGGGTATGATATCCAGCTTACCATCGACCCGCCGGTATTTTGAATCGTATTCACGCTCGGCTTTTTCCTTTCCGTGAATGACCGCCAGCCTGGCGCCGAATGCTATCGCTTCCTGTTCATCGACAGATATTTGAATTTTTTCCGGTAGTGTGATGTGGTCATCTTCCGATATGATTCCGCCTTTAGGCGCTCCAACGAAAACACTGTCCGGGAAATCACCTATTTTTATCCGTACCTTCATGCCTTAATTTCCCAGCTTGAATCCCCTGAATCGTCATCAGCCGGATGAAGGTGTTCGGTCAAAGTGAAAAAGCGTTTCACTCCCCAGATTAAAAGCAAAATTGCGGGGATCAGGAAAAAAGGTGAAACATGTCCGTTCACCGAATAGACCGGTATCTCTTCAATATCGGCATTCGCCGACCATAATCCCAGCGCATTATTGACGGCGTGAATCAGTACCGCCGGTAAGATACTGTCCGCCCGCCAGGTTAAAATCCCTAAAATCATGGATAATAACAAAATTTGAATGATCCACCAGGGATTGAAATGAATCAATGCGAATATCAAGCTGGCAGTAGTTACCGCTTTGGTAACTCCCCTGGTGGATTCTAAAGTCCCTTGTAAAAATCCCCGGAACAGCGCTTCTTCTACGAAGCTTGCCACCACCACCACTCCCATTCCGATGACGATAAATTCAAAGAAATTACTGAATATCAAGCTATCGGAAATCGCCTCCAGTAATTCCAGCGGTAAGGGAACTAAAATATTGAGTAACCGGTCGATCTCATCCTCTACGACAGTCATGGTGAGTCCGATCAACAGACTTAATGACGCTAAATTCCCTCTTATACCGTTGAGGCGGAATACCTTCTTCCAGGAGTACTTATATTTTACCAGGTAAAAATAAGCGGGAATAATCATCGCCAATTCCGCGAAAAGATAACCCGCTTTGCCCACCGCAATTGTAAGAGGTCCCGAAACCAGCACCATAACCGCCACAGTGATCCCCAGCACAATGAACACATGAGTTTCCGGCGGATGAGTCTGCGGTTTGGAATTCGGAATTTCTTTTGATGTGTCTTTATCGTCTGTCAAAATAGAATAATTTCTCTTGAAATAGGGTTTAGGGTTTAGTCCCTTGTTTTAGCAGGTCTTGCACACCGCAGGCGGGTGTGACCTGCCAGTATTCCATATATGTTCCTGTAGGGGCGAAGCATTCTTGCCGCGGTATAAGTTATTTCATCAATATGTCAGAATGCTTCGCCCCTACAACTTTCATACTTTCATACTTTCGCACTCATTGCAGCTTTTGTCAACTCATACAATAAAACCGAGCAGGCAGAAGATAGATTCAATGACTCCACTTTGCCCAGTTTGGGGATAGATATATATTCATCGGATAATTTCTGCAGTTCCGGCGGCAGATTTCCCTGTTCATCACCCATCAAGAGAATCGTATCGCCCTGCGCCGGATGAGGTAAAATTCCGCCTTTAGTGACTGCGGTTATGACCCGCCATCCCGATGATTTCGAACGGTTCACTATATCAATAATGTTCACATCGGTTTCCACCGGATGGCTGAATACCGCTCCCATCGAACCCCTGACCACCGCCGGATTATGCAGTTCGGCCGATTCCTCAGATAACAATACTTTTGACACTCCGAACCAGTCGGCGGCGCGGAGGATCGATCCCAAATTGCCCGGATCAGAAATCCGATGCAGACACAATATCAATCCGGTATCCCGCGCTGTTGGTTTATATCCGGTTTTGTATATTATCATACATCCCGGCGGCGATTTCAATGTTGATATCCGTTCCATTTCGCCGGGAGCTGAAAGAAATATCTCAATACCCGCTTCATGCAGACCTTTTACCAATCCCGGATATTCTTCAATACTGTCCTGTGTCAACAATGCAAACTTGACAGGTATTCTGAACCGTAAAGCTTCGCTTATTAGTTTATATCCTTCGGCGGTGGATAATCCTTCCAGTTGGCGGTATTTTTTGTGTTTGAGCGAACCCGTCAACTTGATTATACTGCGGGGAGCTTTTGCCGGGTTCATGGCTAATTCATTTGTGTGTTGTGTCTTCATAGATAAAGATAAGATTTCACAAGCTATAAAAGCAATTATAGATAAAATTAAAACCCTCTTAGCTTTAATAGCTTTAATCGCTTGTGAATATTTACCAATCCTGAAAATCCTGTATATCCGTAGTTAATTTTTTAATAGCCGCCGAATCAGGATAAAAGGGATTCAGGTTATCCAGTTTGTTCAGCCATTTATTGGGCAGGTTACACACCTGCCCCTACCAAAGGTTATTGTAGGGGCGGGTTTTTAACCCGCCCTTAATGAATAATAAGATTTCCTGACCTAAATGGATAACCGGAAAGGGATAGATGCTATTCCAATGATTCAAACTTTTACGCTCTCCAATCTCATCCTCCTATATAATATAACGGTGCAAAGACAAGCGGCCGCAGCGGCGATGACAGCCGTTATATTTTCCATCATAAAAAATTTACCGACAGCGGTGATATATCCAATCAATGATATAGTCCCTAACAGCCAGTTCACCAGCGCGATGGAAACCGGCTGGGATTTCAAACCGGTGTCTTCCCTCACCGGTTTCCAATTGCCTCCCGGCCGCACTCGGCGGTAGAACTCCCGCAGTATCGATTCCTCCACCGGCGGAGTCAAATACATAACTGTAATCCATACTACTGCAGACCCGCCGGCGATTATCAATATCTTGACGGGATAGGCGATCAATGTGGCGCTGTAGAGGAAGATTGAGATGGCGGAGGAGGCGATCATAGCCGAAATCTCCGACCAGGCGTTAATCCGCCACCAGAACCAACGCAGTAAATAGACTGGACCCGTTCCTGCGCCGAAAGCTATGATGAATTTGAAAGCTTCGGTCACCGATTCGGTGTAGTAAGCCGCTAATCCGGCGGTTATCATCAAAAATAGCACCGCTGCCTTGGCGGCTAATATATAATGCTTTTCGGAACGATTGGGACTTATATAGCGTTTATAAAAGTCATTAATCAGATAAGAAGCTCCCCAGTTCAACTGGGTGTCGATGGTGGACATGAAAGCCGCCACTAAAGAGGCCGCTACTAATCCCTTCACTCCCGCCGGTAATAGCTCCATCATCATTTTTGGATAAGCCATTTCCGGGTCGTCGAGATAGGGATACAGTTTGATGGAGGCAAGGGCGGCGATGATCCAAGGCCAGCTCCTCAACACGAAATGCGCGAAGTTATACCACAAAACCGCGCCAAGCGCGTGGTTTTCATTTTTACAGGCGTTGATGCGCTGTATCACCTTGCCGCCGCCGTCGGAATTAATATTCGCCCACCATTGAACTAAATTGTATGTTAAAAATCCAATCGCAGCCGGGGTCAGCCAGCGCCCGGTTTCCGATTTGAAAGTAGGGACAATTCTGATAGTATCGGGATATCGCTCCGGCTGAGATGCGATGAAATCGAGCACCGCCTGCATCCCGCCGGCGGCGTCGACCGCGAAAAACGCTAACGCTGAAGCTCCTATCATCGCTAATATGAACTGCGCCAGATCGGTGACCACCACTCCCCAGAATCCCGCCATCATACTATAACTGAGTGCGGCGAAGGAGAATACTAATATTGAGAACCATTTATCCCATCCGAACATCGCGGCGGCGATTTTCGCCATCGCTAACAGCACCCAGCCCATAGCGATGCCGTTTATGGGGACTGCGAAATATACTGCGCGGAATCCCCGCAGTATTTTTGCGCCTAATCCGCCGTATCTTAATTCGGTCAATTCCACATCGGTCAGCACTTCCGCCCGCCGCCATAGTTTCGCTAATAGAAAAGCGGACAGCATCCCTCCGATGAGGAATGACCACCATTGCCAGTTGAGATATATTCCCCCGGTGCGGACTAATTTGGTGACATACAGCGGCGTGTCGCATGAAAAGGAGGTCGCGACCATGGAAGTGCCGGCTATCCACCAAGGGAGACTGCGGTTGGTGAGGAAATATTCGTTTAAGCCTTTATTGGCGCGGCGGGTGAAATACAGCCCCGCGATGATAATCGCTGTCAGATAAAAAACTATCACCCACCAATCGACAGCCGCCATTACTTACTACCTCCGCTATAAGCGGTAAAGGACAATTAGTTATCCAGTTTGTTCAGGAAATAATCTGCGGAATATCCCATACAGCCCTCCCGCATCGTCATTCCCGCAATCCCGCAGAGGCGGGAGCGTCGGGAATCGGTACACAATCGGTTATCCCAGCCGATTCCGGATAAGCCGGAATGACGACTAAAGATTCCGATTCCGGACAAGCCGGAATGACGAACATGGCGCGGTTTCCGATAAAAAGCCAAAATGTTACTAATAACTTTGAACTCTTAACTCTTAACTCTTAACTCTTAACTTATTTAGTCGGCAGTGGATTTTTGATATATTCTCTTTGGCAGGAACGGCAGAGGTCGAATTTGAAGAATTTATAGACCTGATCTTCCAGTTCCCTAGGGTCAGCTTTAGCGATTTCCTGCAAAAGATGGTTGACTTCCGCCTTGAAATCGCCTTTTCCGCTTAGCCAGACTAACTTTTCCGGGGGTTCTCCGGCGGCGAACACTTCAATCCTGACTATATAATGTCCTTTGCCTTGAACTATCCGCCGGCCGCATAGTTTGCAGAATGTGCCGCTGTCTCGTTCCATCATAATCACCAGTAAAAGTCTTGAAATCCCCGATGAAGCCCGCAATTCTTCGCTAAAATGATGGCGGCACGGTATTCATCTGTCGTTATCCTGCGGTTCAATTCATGATGTGCCTCCGCATCGTTGCAGGGGCGGTACTGATCCATGATATTAATATAAGTCTCAGTGGATAATTCCTGAGAAATAAATTTAAAAATTTCGTAGGAAGCCGCTAAATCCTCCGGCAGCACTAGATGCCTGACTAATAATCCCCGAACCGCCACACCATTTTCGATCACTAAATCCCCAGCCTGCCGGTGCATCTCCTTCAAAGCCGCCCGGTTCATTTCCCAATAGCCCGGCGCGTTGGAATACTTTTTAGCGGAACTCGGATCGCCGTATTTAGCGTCCGGCATATAAATTTCGACCAAACCGTCCAGCATCTCTAACGCTTCAAGAGAATCGTAACCCCCGCTATTATAAACTAAAGGTATATTTAATCCCTGTTCGCGGGCTTCCAGTAACGCCGGAATCAGCAGGGGGACAAGGTGGGTGGGGGATACCCAGTTGATATTGTGGCATCCCCGTTTCTGTAAATCCAGCATCACTTTCACTAAACCCGAAGGTTCGATTTTCACACCCTTCCCTTGATGGCTGATATCGTAATTCTGGCAGAATACGCAGGCAAGATTGCAGTTGGTGAAGAAGATAGTACCGGATCCGAACCTTCCGACTAATTCCGGTTCTTCACCGAAATGGGGTGCGAAACTGGAGATGCGGATTTCCGCCAGAGTATTGCATTTTCCCTTTTCACCTTGCAGGCGGTTGACTTCGCATCGGTGTCCGCATAGACGGCAGTATTTAAGACGCTCACGGTATTTCTCGATATCCGGCATCAGTCAGCGCCGCTCTGCTCTTTCTGATACCGCTTCGCCCGCTCCCGCAGGAAACGGCTGGCATCATCCAGCCGCCTGCGCTCTTTTTTAGAGAGGTTTTCCAATCCGATTTGGTTAATCTTATCCAATAAATCGTCCACCTCCTGACGAATTTGCTGTTCGTAATGATAATCCCGCACTTCACGCTTGTACCGCCGTTTGCTCAATATATCTTTCAGACTGCGGGCGATTAATTTTACCCCGGTATGCCGTTTAAGATATATAAGTCCGATGACCATACCTCCCAGATGCGCCAGATGCGCCACTGCATCGCCGCGGGGATTTATCGTCGCTAAAAATTCGATGACTCCGAAGATTATCACGAAATATTTGGCTTTGATGGGCAGCAAGAAGTAAAGATAAATCACCGAATTGGGGAAGGTCAAACCATAAGCTAACAGCAGTCCGTAAATTGAGCCGGAAGCGCCTATCACCGGTATGATAGATGAAGAATTGACAACCGCTTGAGTTAATCCCGCGCCGATACCGGTGAGGAAATAATACTTCAGGAATTCTTTCGTCCCCCAAAAACTTTCCAGCTGGGTGCCAAACATCCACAGCACGAACATGTTGAGCAGAATGTGCATGAAACTGCCATGCAGGAACATGTAGGACGCTAACTGCCAGACATATCCCTTCCATACCAGCGCCGGCACCAATCCGAGGTAGAAGAACCAGTCAATCCGCAGTATTTCTTGAACTAAGAAGAAGCTGGCGTTGAAGATTATCAGGTACTTGACCGCGGGCGTCAGCCGCCGGCCGAATCCCATGCTGAATGAGCGGTAACGGTAATTCAATTTATTGTCTTGCCTTGAAAATAGGGTAAAGGGTAAAGGGTAAAGAAATACTAAGAACACTGTCATTCCGGCTTGTCCGGAATCCAGTCAGTACAATGTTCTTGTAAGGGCGAAGCATTTTAAGTCGACATTTAAGACAATAATCATTTGTAAAAAAATGCTTCGCCCCTACATAACGATTTTTCCTTCTCGTTCCCACGCTCCAGCGTGGGAATGCATACAGATGGCGGGTTAAGAAACCATCCTGCGATTTTTTAACTCTTAACTCTTAACTCTTAATTTTGAACTTTGAACTTATCCCAGCGCTGCTTTCGCCGCCGCCAATCTCGCCACCGGCACTCTGTAGGGACTGCATGACACATAATCCAGTCCAATCTGATGGCAGAATTCCACTGACGAGGGTTCTCCGCCGTGTTCGCCGCAGATGCCGATTTTCAAGTCCGGTTTTACAGTGCGTCCTTTTTCCACGCCGATTTTCATCAATAGACCTACTCCTTCACGGTCGATAGCGGCGAAAGGATCGCGGGAATAGATCTTCTCCCGCACATAATCCGGCAGGAATTTACCGGCGTCATCGCGGGACATCCCCAAAGTTGTCTGGGTCAGGTCGTTAGTACCGAAGGAGAAGAATTCCGCTTCCTGCGCCACTTGGTCAGCGGTGAGGCAGCCGCGGGGAAGTTCGATCATCGTCCCCACTAAGTAATCGAAATCGACCCCGGTTTCCTTTTTAACTTCCTCCGCCGCTTTGATCACAATTTCCCGCTGGAGTTTCAATTCCTTCACATGTCCCACTAAGGGAATCATCACTTCGGGATGAACATCGACTCCCTGCTTTTTAACTTCAGCGGCGGCGGAGAATACCGCCTTAGCCTGCATGGCGGTGATTTCGGGGAAGATGATGCCCAGGCGGCAGCCGCGGAATCCCAGCATGGGATTCATCTCGGATAAGGACTCCACTTTCGCCTTCAATTTATCGAAGGATATTACCATATCTTTAGCCAATTCCGCAATCTGCTCGTCATCGTGAGGTAAAAATTCGTGTAGAGGCGGGTCGAGAGTCCTGATGGTGACCGGGCGATGCCCCATCGCTTGGAATATACCGATGAAATCTTCTTTCTGCATGGGTAAAAGTTTGGCTAAGGCTTTCTCCCGCCCTTCTTTAGTATCGGACAGGATCATCTCCCGGACAGCATCGATGCGGTTACCGCCGAAGAACATATGCTCGGTGCGGCATAGTCCGATCCCTTCCGCGCCGAAGAGGACGGCAACGGAAGCTTGATCCGGCTGGTCGGCGTTGGTGCGCACTTTCAACCGCCGGACTGCATCCGCCCAGGTCATTAATTCGTTGAATAGCCCAAATACCGGCGAATCTTCCGGCTTTAAAATTTTGTGAATCAATACCTGTTCAACTTCGGAAGGCAGGGTGACTAATGCGCCTTCTATCACCTGCCCTTCGGTGCCGTCGAGGGAAATCCAATCACCTTCTTTGATGATCTTTCCTTTAACCGCTATCTGCCGCTTAGCGTAACTGATATCTAAAGTTCCGCATCCGGCTACGCATACTTTACCCATTTGTCGGGCGACTAAAGCGGCGTGAGATGTCATACCTCCGCGGGCGGTCAATATCCCTTCAGCAGCGTTCATCCCTCTGATATCTTCCGGCGAAGTTTCAATCCTGACCAATATGACCTTCTTCCCATCTTTCGCCCATTTGACCGCGTCCGGCGCATTGAATACCACCTGCCCGGATGCGGCTCCAGGTCCCGCGTTCAATCCCTCAGCTAATAATCCGCCTTCATCCATACGCCTCTTCTTCTCCTTCAGATTGAATACCGGGCGCAGAAGCTGGTTCAACTGCTCCGGCTCCACCCGGCGCAGCGCTTCCTCTTTGCTGATTAAACCTTCCCGGACCATCTCCACTGCTATTCGGATAGAAGCGAAACCGGTACGTTTACCGGCGCGGGTTTGCAGCATGTAGAGCTTACGCTTCTGGATAGTGAATTCAAAATCCTGCATCTCCCGGTAATGCTTGTCCAAAGTCTTCCGCACATCATTAAGTTCGTTGAATACCTCCGGCATATCCTTTTCCAGTTCCATTATAGGGCGGGGAGTGCGGATACCGGCGACCACATCTTCGCCCTGCGCGTTGAGCAGATATTCGCCGTAAAATTCATTTTCGCCGGTGGCGGGGTTGCGGGTGAATCCCACTCCGGTGCCGCAGTCTTCCCCCATATTGCCGAACACCATAGTCTGCACATTGACCGCCGTCCCCCAGTCGCCGGGGATATTATTCAATTCGCGGTAGGCGATGGCGCGGTCATTGTTCCACGATGAGAACACCGCTCCTATTGCGCCCCACAACTGGTCGATCGGCTTTTCCGGGAATTTTTGACCGGCGCGCTCCGCTATCATAGTTTTATATTCGGAAACTAATTCTTTTAGCGCCTTCGCCGGCAGTTCCACATCGTATTTAGCACCATAAGCTTTTTTCTTCTTATCGAAAATCTCTTCAAAGGGATCGATATCATCGACGCCTTCGGGCCTGACGCCCATCACCACATCGCCGTACATCTGCACGAAGCGGCGGTAAGCGTCATAAGCGAACCTTTCGTCATCAGTTTTGGCGATCAAACCTTGAATTGTGTCATCATTCAATCCCAGATTTAAGATAGTGTCCATCATACCGGGCATAGAACTTCTCGCCCCGGAACGGACCGACATCAACAGCGGATTTTCAGCGTCTCCGAATTTGGCGTTCATCAGCTCTTCCACCCGCTTCAGGGCTTCGGACACTTCCTCTTCCAGTTCGGGGGAATATTTTCCGCGGTTTTGGAAGTATTCGGTGCACACTTCAGTGGTAATAGTGAAACCGGGGGGGACCGGCAGTCCGATATTGGTCATTTCCGCTAAATTAGCGCCTTTCCCGCCCAATAATTCTTTCATCTTGGCATTGCCGTCGGCTTTTCCGCCGCCGAAGAAATATACAAGTTTGTTGGTCATTGATTATCACCTATTTATTTGATTGTTAGTGATTTATATTAACGAAAGTTACAAGTTACAAGTGGCAGGTTGCAAGTAATAAGTTACATGATAACATACTGTTCTGGCAGGTCTTGTCAACCGTACGGCGGGTGTGACCTGCCAGCAAGTTTAGCTTGTATCTATGTGGTGTCGACTCTCCGCAGTCGACACCATTTATTTGTTTTTTAAGGAAATGCTAATAACAGAGGATTGACAGTATATAAGAATCTTATTCTCTTTAATTATATTATTAGTTACTTATAAGCTTTACCTCTATGTTTTATTCCTATGATTGTTATCATATTCTTGCTTGAATCAATAATATATATTACCCGCCAATCACCCACGCGGAGGCGATAGCCGATTCCTTTCTTCAATTTTACAACACCCATAGCGAAAGGATTGTGCTCTAACTGCAATATTTTAGAATTGACACGCTGTAATACATTATCAGGCAGGCTGCGCATTTCCTTCTTTGCGTGTGATGTAATATTCAGTCTCCATCTCAAACCGGTCGTCCTTCTTTTCGCAGATCATCCAAAAAATCGCTATAGGGTGTAATAGGATCATTTTGCCGTGAAGCGATAATAAGCGCATCCTCATCATCTTCAGGAAGCAGATTTTCATCGATAATGCGGCGGATCAACTCGCGTTTTTCATCGTCATCCATTTTACCGACTACTTCTATGACATTGTCCACTCGTTCAAACATTATCACCTCTATATGATGTAAATTTTAATAATTGTCAGGCGGAATAATTCTTTCCAATACAGAGACTAAAGGCGGCAAATCATTAGTAACTACTTTCCATACAACTTCATATTTGATATTTATATAATTATGAACAATCCTATTACGCATCCCAATGATTTCTTCCCAGGGAATTGCCGGATAGGCTTTCTGTGTAGTATCAGACACTTGACGCGCCGCTTCACCAATTATCTGAATCAGATGAACGAGGATTATCTGTAAATCTTCATCTCGATTGAAATCTCTTCGCTTTTTACCCTTGGCTTTGTTTATCGCTCGACGAGCCATATCGAGTATATGTCCAAGATATACCATATCATCTTTCATCATACAAAGGCTCCGAATGGAAATAGCGATGGTTTCGAATCCGCCGATTCAGATCTTTCTCAGAAATAAAGTCCACTTTTCGTCCTTCGAAGATTTCCGATAACTCCTTCTCAATTCGGATAATTTCCCAGCCGGGAGAATGGTCGGGTTCAAATTCGTACAGCACATCGATATCGCTGTCCTCGCGGAAATCATCGCACAATACCGAGCCGAACAGCCACAGTCTGCGGATATGATGCTTTTTACAAAAATCGGCGATTTTCTCTCGGTCTATTTCGATTTTCGGAGGCACGGCAGGATTATCCCATTTCTAATAACATTGTTTCAAACATCATCCGATTCCTCATATTGATCGTACGAAATATTAGGAAAGATTTTTTTCAATTCAGCAAGCAGTTGGGGAATCTCGTGTTTCACTACATCCCAAACAATTTTATCATCTACAGTGAGATAATCATGGACAATTTTATGGCGCATACCGATGATTTTAGTCCAAGGAATATTAGAATATTTTTGCTGAGTTCTATTCGAAACGCAGCGGGCAGCTTCTCCAAAATTCTGCACTATAATAAACGACATTATAGCTTGTTCGATAGTATGTTTTACAATGACTATAATCCCCCTTAGTCCCCCTTTAAAAAAGGGGGAAATCTGACTCCCCCTTTACTAAAGGGGCGAAGGGGGGATTACTAAATGATTAAAATTAATGTCGCTCATTATAAATGCAGACAAGCTAAACGGATATATTCACTTTTATCATATTCCTCTCTGTCGATCTTGCTTGTCATATCTATAATACGATCCGCTAAATCTATCATATGTCCGATATAAACTTTATCATCTTTCTTCATATATCATCCTTGAATTAAAATCCGGGTGATTTCTGATATGCCGGTTCAGATGTTTTTCCGATACCAAATCTACCGGTTTCCCGTTAAAAAGTTGAGACAGCTCTTCTTCGATGTCAAAGATTTTATAACCGATAATACAATCAGGTTCAAATTCGTACAGCACATCGATATCGCTGTCTTCGCGGAAATCGTCGCGCAATACCGAGCCGAACAGCCACAGTTTGCGGATATGATGCCGGCGGCAGAAATCGGCGATTTTCTCCCGGTCTATATCGATTTTTGGCGGCATGATATGATCGTCTATCTATAATGATGCTGTTTCAAAGGCTAATCGTATTCTATCAGCGGATGAAGATGAAAAATTCAGCTTTTCAAAACCAATTACTTTGCCCTCCTTGTTTTTCATCAGGATGACTTCATCGCCGGTTTCTTCACATACAGCCTCCTCGCTGGGATCACCGAACCAAACAGTTAAGGTATTCCCTTCGCGGTCATAATATATTCTTACTTCTTCCATAGCCGCTCACCTTCTTTGATTATCCATAACATTTTATAATAAACGACATTATAGCTTGTTCGATAGTATGTTTTACAATGACTATAATCCCCCTTAGTCCCCCTTTAAAAAAGGGGGAAATCTGACTCCCCCTTTACTAAAGGGGGGAAGGGGGGATTACTAAATGAT
>JADHWD010000067.1 GCA_016783645.1 bacterium | reverse complement strand
AGGCGGGGACGCCTGCCAGCACAGTTCCTGGTGGTGTCATGCGTCCCCGCATGACACTAAGATATTGTTTATATTATGTATGGTGTCGACTGCGGAGAGTCGACACCACAATGAATTGAACCCTAAACCCTAAACCCTAAACCCTATTTTCAAGGTAAATAAATATACTATATTATTATGACTTATATCGATTATATCGTCCTGTTGATCCTCGCCGGGTTTCTGGTGAAAGGAGTATTTCAGGGTTTAATCAAGCAGGTTATGACCATCATCGGATTGATAGCGGGATTAGCGCTGGCATGGAAATTCTACCCGCTATTGAGTCCTTATGCGGTAAAAATAGGAATTCCGCACGCTATCGCCATAGTCATTGCCTTTGTAACCATTTATGTCGTAGTTATGGTGACTATCCGTATCATAGCCAATCTTATACATAAAACAGTCAAGTTCTTATTCCTTGGCTGGATTAATAGAGTCCTGGGAGGGTTATTCGGATTTTTAGAAGGATGTCTGCTGATTATGATTCTACTCACGCTATTGAGTTTCACGCCTCTGCAAAAAATAGTCAGCGGTCAATTACAGTATTCTCCTACATTGAAGATATTCACCCAATTGGTTCAGCCCTTCGCGGGCAGGGCTGAGGAATTCCGCCGGCAGACTGAAGATAAAATCACAATTTAAACTTTTACAGCGTTGAACACTTCGACATTAGAGATATTAGAATTTCATCGGGTCCTGAATAATATCGCCGAAAGAGCGTTCTCGCCGCCCGGAGCTGATTTAGTCACAGCTTTGTATCCCAGTTCCGATTATGAAATTGTTTTACAGCAGTTACAGAAAGTATCCGAGATGGACGGCGTATTGGAAGCGGGCGAGGCTCCCCCTTTCCGGGGATTTTATGATCTGCGGGATCAGCTTAAAACCGTGATGGTGGAAGGAAGCATGCTTTCACCCGATTCGCTATTGAAATTCGCTTCCACATTGGGCTGTTCCAGGCTGGTGCGCAAGTTTTTTGAATCGCGGGCTTCTAAGGCTTCGAGGCTGGCGTTTCTATGCCGCGATATATCATTCTTCGAGGATTTTGAAGGAGCGGTGCATCATGCGATAGACGAATCGTGCGAAGTGCGCGACAGCGCCACTCCTGAATTGAAAGCTATCAGGTCGCAGGTAACAGTGGAGCGTCAGCGCGTCCGGCAGACTTTAGCCCGTCTTTTAAAAGAATGGGGTGAAAGCGGAATTCTACAGGAATCGATCATCGCCTCCAGGGACGGCAGGCTGACCCTGCCGGTTAAAGATACCATGAAAGGGAGAGTGTCGGGGATTTTGGTCGACCAGAGCGCCACCGGTTCCACCGCCTTCATCGAACCCTTGGAAACAGTCGAAATCAACAATCATCTCAAACGGCTGGAACTGGAGGAGAAGCGTGAAGTGGAGCGGATTTTAAAGCAGATTACATCCATGCTCTTCCGCCGTAAAGCGGAAGTTGTGGATACGCTGAAAATTATGGCTGAAATCGATTGCATATTCGCCCGCGCGCAGTACGCACGCGATTACAACTGCTGTATGCCGGTAATCTCCACCGAAAATAAGATCAAGATTATTCAAGGGCGGCATCCGCTTCTATTGATGAAGCAGATGAATGTTGTTCCCTTGGATTTGGAACTGGGGGGCGAACATGTGACGATGGTGATTTCCGGGCCTAATGCGGGAGGTAAAACGGTGGCTTTGAAGACGGTGGGACTGCTGACATTGATGGCGGCGGCAGGGTGTTTCGTCCCGGCGGAAAAAGGCACCGAACTGCCTTTAGTTGAAGAGATGCACGCGGTAATCGGCGATGAGCAGTCGATTTCCGCCGATTTATCCACCTTCACCGGGCATGTAACTAAGCTCACTAAAGTTGTGAAAAATTCGGAAACGAGGAAATTAGCATTGATTGACGAAATCTTGTCCGGCACTGATCCGAACGAAGGGACAGCTTTAGCGATAGCAATCATGGAAAAACTAACCGCCGACCGCGCTTTAACTTTAGTTACCACCCACAAGGGCGATTTGAAGGCTTACGCTCATAACGCCGAAGGTGTGATCAATGGTTCCATGGAATTCGACGGGGAAACTTTATCGCCCACCTACCGTTTTCGGCCCGGTATTCCGGGTTCATCTTACGCTTTCGCAATATCGAAAAAAGTCGGATTATCCGAAGAGCTGATAGAACGCGCCCGGCAGATTCAGGGTGAAAAGAAACATGAATTGGACAGCCTCATTGTAGAATTGCAGACGAAGCTGAATGAAGCGAATAAAATTGCGGTGAAATCGGAAGCGGAAAGAATCAAGTGGGAAACTCAGCGTAACTTATACACCGAAAAACTGAAGGGGATAAAATCGATTGAGGAGAAACTGAAAGAGAAGGCGATGGCTGAGGCTGAACGGATAATGGCGGACGCTAACCGTACTTTGGAACTGGCGGTGAAAGCTGTCAGAGAGGGCGAGGCTTCCAAAGATGCTATTAAATCCGCCCATGAGATCATCGAAACCGGCAGGGAGAGGATGTCAAAACGCCGCCGCAAAAAAACAATCAGCAAAGAGGCTGTCACCGAACCTATCGCTGTCGGCGACCGGGTGAGAATCGAAGAATCAGGTGTCACCGGAGAAATCCTACTGGTGAAAGATAAAGAGCGGAAATTTCTCATACTTGCGGGCGGATTGAAAATTTGGATGAACCGGGAGGACTTGATTAAACTGAAACCGCAGAAAGAGGTGAAAAGTCAGGATATTAAAATCAAACATTCGATATCCGTCGCCACAATTTCGCCGGAAATCGATATCAGGGGATTGGACGGAGCGGAGGCCGCTTCCAAATTGGAAGAATACCTCGCCAAAATATCCTTTGAGAATTTCGACCGGGTGGATATTATTCACGGTAAAGGTAAAGGTGTCCTGAAAAAAGTGACCACCGATATACTGCAGGAAAATCCCAGCGTGAAGAGTTTCCGCCATGGCCGCTGGGGTGAAGGCGACGACGGAGTTACGATAGTGGAGTTGAAAAAGGAAAAGTGAAGTGGAAAGCGGAATTCGGAGTTAGGAATTATATTTAACTACGGATATACAGGATATTCAGGATTTATAAAATATAGTCAAAGATATTTGAAATTTGATGATATTATAATATTGTGACAATATCGCTGACGCAGTCATTCCGGCAAGCGAAGCACGTCCGGAATCGGTGTCTTATCATTAATCCCAGCCGATTCCGGACAAGCCGGAATGACGATAAGCGGATTGTTTGGTTTGACTTAGAAGTTCTTTACATAAAACAGAGAAGCGCCTATAGAATTAAAAAATATTCGTAAAATTCGTGTTTATTCGCGGTTAATTATACTCCTTACTGGATTCCCGCCTTCGTGGGAATGACACTGAAGGAGCAGACTTCATTAACAAAACTTAACCCTAAACCCTAAATGTATTGTCATTTAAGGTAGTATTACAGTTAAAGGAACATCCTATGCGTCATTGCGAAAGGCTGAAAGCCTTGTGGCAATCTCTCTAAATAATTATTAATCAGAAAGATTGCTTCAAGTCTTCATCCGGCAGCTGCCGGATTCACGCTTTCGCAATGACACTAAATGTGTGATATAATCTTAAAGAACAGTACACCTAAACCCTAAACCCTAAACCCTGTTTTAAAGATATACGAACCTCCCCTCCAACATATTATCCCGCTTGTCGCTGAACCGCTTTACAGCGGTGGACTTGGAGACAACCGGACTCGACGCCTCGGTTGAACGGATAATCGAAATCGGAGCAGTCCGTTTCATCGATGGGAAAGAAGCCGAGCGGTTTCAGACGCTGATCTATCCCCAAAAGAAACTGCCGGAGGAAATAGTCAGGCTCACCGGTATCACCGATAAGGATCTGAAGGACGCGCCTTATATTGACGAAATCCTTCCGCAGTTCATGGAATTTTTAGGAGGCGATCTCATCGCCGCTCAGAATGCGCCCTTCGATATGGGCTTTCTGCGGAGTGAATTCGCCCGTTTAGGCGAGGCTTTCTACCCTCATCAGGAGACTTGGGAAGCGGCGGTCGATACCGCGGTTTTGGGAAGAGCTTTACTTCCGGCGCTGGAATCGCATTCATTATCCAGGCTGGCGGATTATTTCAAAATCCGCGGCGGAGAACGGCACCGGGCTGAAGATGACGCCCGCCGCTGCGGATTAGTACTGCTCCGTTTAATCGAAATGCTGGCCGGGTTAGGAGTATCCGAAGCCTCCGCCGCTGCTAAAATCCTCGGAAGAGGCGTCATGGCGGAAATGTTCAGACAACTGACGAACTATCTTAAAGATATCGGAGCGTCCGCTGCCGGTGAAATCGGAGTGACATTTTCCGAAAATGTCCTCGGAGTATTGGATCCGGACGAATCCATAGGATCGGTATCAGAAGAATTGGATAAGGTATTCCATCCTAACGGGGTTCTGGAGAAGGGATTGACCAATTACGAAACCCGTCCCCGCCAGCGGGAGATGGCGGATGATATTTCAGAAGCGCTTTTCTCCGGTGATTTTCTCATGGCGGAAGCGGGCACCGGCACCGGTAAATCCTTCGCCTACCTCATCCCCGCTATCTTATTCGCTCTTTCCGAAAAACAGCGGCTGATTGTATCGACCAACACTAAGAATCTGCAGGAACAGCTTTTCAGCAAGGACCTCCCTTTCTTAGTTAAGTCCCTCGATTTGAAATTCCGCGCCGCCGTGCTCAAGGGCAGGAATAATTATCTGTGCAGAAGAAAATGGCTGGAGATATTAGCCGATCCCGATTATATATTAGCGGATGATGAACGGACCCGCGCTTTAACATTATTGTTCTGGGTGAACCGGACTAATACCGGCGATATAGCGGAAAATTCCGGTTTCAAATCGGAACGCTCCTGGGGATTATGGAGCAAAGCCGCTTCGGAAGCGGGCGCATGCGGCGGGCAAAAATGCGCTAAATTCGGACAGTGCTTCTTACAGCAGGCGCGGAAAAACGCCCAGCAGTCTCATATTGTCGTAGTCAATCATGCGCTGGTATTGACCGATACCATCGCTGAAAACGCCGTCCTCGGCGAATACAGCCACATTATCTTCGATGAAGCGCATAATCTGGAGAAAGCCGCTATCGCCCACCTGGGACTGGAAGCCAATATCTGGACTTTCCGCAATTTTACTAACAAACTCTACCGCAAGGATAAAGCCGAAACCGGTCTGCTGATCAGATTGATGCGGCAGCTCGGAACGGATAGTGAGCTTCCGGCGGGAAAGATAACCGAGGCGCTGACAGAAGTGAACCTCATCCGTTCTCACGCCGGTGAATTTTTCGGACGGATGGCTGAAGAAGCGGTTCAGCTGCATCGTGATTATCAATCCGGTTATACTCTGAAAATCCGCTACGGTCCTAATGATGCTGTCATCAAAGCGGCAGGGACTGCGCGGGAGGATTTACTTGAAAGCTTGACTAATCTGATGCGGTTGTTGAAGAAGCTCTCGGATGAACTCTCCGGAATCGAATCGGATGACAAACTGCGGGATATTGTTCTGGAAATCGGCGGCGCCGCTGAAGAAGCCTCCAACCTGCACAATTTAATACAGGAACTCACCGATGCGGAAACCATCGACTGGGTCTATTGGTGGGAATTGTATAAGCGGCAAAGCGGTTATGAAACCGCCCTGTTCGCCGCCCCGCTGAATCCCGGCGAAATGCTCGCCACTAAATTATATCCCATGCTGGAATCGGCGGTGTTCACCTCCGCCACCATGACAGTAGCGGGCTCATTCAACCATTTCCGCGAGAGATTAGGCGTAGACTTACTGCCGGACAAGACTGTGACAGTGAAGGATTACGGTTCGCCTTTCGATTATCAAAGACAGGCGGTCTTCGCCGTCCCCGTTTTCATACCTAATCCTAAAAAAGTTGTCGAATTCAATTCCGCTCTATCGGATTTAATAATCAAACTGGCGCAGGAATTTAATAAGGGCATGCTGATCCTGTTCACCTCTTACACCCAGCTGAATCAAGTTTATAACCGGATATACGCCCCTTTGACCAGAGCCGGATTGAATGTGTTAGCGCAGGGGATCGAAGGCTCCCGCAGTGATATCTTCCGCCGCTTCCTGCAGGAACGCTCGATATTATTGGGGACTGACAGCTTTTGGGAAGGGATAGACGCGCCGGGCGAGGCTTTGGAAATACTGGTAGTTGTGAAACTGCCCTTCGCCGTCCCTTCAGAACCCGTAGTGGCGGCGCAGATTGAGAAATTGGAGAGCCAGGGGCGGAACGCATTCATGGAATACACCGTCCCCGAAGCGGCTGTCAAATTGCGTCAGGGTGTGGGAAGATTGATTAGGTCATCGATAGACAGAGGCGCGGTGTTAATATGTGATACACGCGTGATCAATACCAGATGGGGACAAGTATTCCGCGATTCTATGCCCGGTCAGGTTGAAGTATTACGCAGTGAAGCGGAGATGAACTCGGTGCTGGGAGAATTATTCGCCGGAGAATGAATACTATTAAATACAATAAAATTAACCTATTGATAATGCTGGCGATAATCATACCGTTAGGTTTCGCCAGCAAGTTCTATCAAGGTCCCGGCGCTTTATGGTCGAATAACTATCTCGGCGGCATACTCTATGTTGTATTCTTCATCTTATTGGCGGGATTAATTTTTCCCTCAGTTTCAAGTATCAAAATCTGTATATGGGTAGTGTTAGCGACTTGTATTTTGGAAACTATACAGTTATGGCATCCGCCTTTTTTGGAATTCATCAGGTCGTATTTCATCGGACGCACATTAATCGGCTCAGGCTTTGATTTTTGGGACTTTCCGCATTATATTATAGGTGGGATTATCGGGTATTCGATTTTGAAACGATAAAACTATCGATAACAAACGACAAATGAGATTATTTTATAATATCTTTTTCATGATTATAATCCCCCTTAGTCCCCCTTTTATAATAAACGAAATAAATCAATTTCATTTACTGTAGGGGCGCGGTCTCCGCGCCCTATAATTGTCCGATTATAATCAGGGCGGGGAAACCCCGCCCCTACAAAATATTCGCAATATTTAAATTCGTTCATTATAAAAAGGAGGAAACATGACTCCCCCTTTACCAAAGGGGGGAAGGGGGGATTATTAAATAATTGGTATTAAAACCGCTTATTATAAATAAACCGTATTGATGTAATATGTTAATCACAGACGCTGAAAAATTTTTAAAATCGGGAACGCTGGCGGTGATCGGCGTTTCCTCGCAGGAAAAAGGATTCGGGCTGTCCACTTTCCGCACTTTACTGCAGGCGGGTCATGATGTCGTTCCGGTCAATCCTAAAACCGAACGGATTGACGGTTTATATTGTTACCAAAATATTTCCATGATGAAACAGCCTCCGGCGGGAGTAATTATGGTAACTAAACCCGGTAATACTATGCCGGTATTGGAAGAATGCCTGAAATTGAAAATCCCGGCGGTATGGTTTCAGCCCGGTTCCGAATCTCAGCAGGCTTTAATGTTCTGCAAAGAACATGGGATCAAAGCTTATTCGGGATTCTGTATCTTGTTATTCGCCGGCGGATTCCCTCATAGTATGCATCGGTGGTTTCTACAGTTGTTCAAGAAGATACGATAATTGCGTTATAGGTTATAAATGAGGGAAAAAAGGAGTCTCATACTTGACAGTCTATCCAAGAATACATCATTCTATATATAGGAGACCGGACTTTAGTCCAACACCTTTGAACAGACTAAAGTCTGTTCTCCTGAATCCGCTGTACAGCGTGCAATTTATGTTTTTCCCCTTCGGGGAAGGGCGGCCGCAAGGGCCGCCCCTACAGGATTCCCGCCTTCGCGGGAATGACAATTTTTTTTCTTTACCCTTTACCCCTGACCCTTTACCCTATTTTCAAGATAAACCCTCATGCGCCTGCGGCGCGCCACCAAGCATGAAAATCGGATTACTGGCAGGCGGGGACGCCTGCCAGCACAGTTCCTAGTGGTGTCATGCGTCCCCGCATGACACTAAGATATTTTTGTTCCCGTCAGGTTTCAAACGCAGAGTAACCTGACGGGTATAGTAATGTTAAGAGCGGTTAAATCCGCCGGGTTACGCCCTAAAACGGGCTTGAAACCCAGCGGGAACGGGTTTTTATTATGTATGGTGTCAACTACGGAGAGTCGACACCACATTGAATTGAATCCTAAACCCTAAACCCTATTTTCAAAGTAAAAACTTCAGTTAATATGAGCGTTAAATTCACTTTACTTTACAGCCGCACTCTTAAACCGCATATCAGAATGACCGGCGGTATTAATAATGTCCTCACTGCGGCGGTGGATGAACAAAACACGATTAAAAGAACGCCTTCTCAGACCGGTTTCTCTTTAGGATTGGGAGCTGTCGGCGATTCTTTCGATTCAGTCAAATCGAAATTGGGCGAACTATTCACCACGCCGAATTTGGCAGGTGTACTCAGTTCAGGTGAAAAGAATATACCGGAAGTTTCCCGCGGCGCTGACACCGAATTCTATACACCCTTCAATGTCTCTTTAGGCGCTGAATTTGAAGAAGTCTATTCTTTTCACTGTGAAAAACCGGCGCAGATTAAAGAACTATATTCGGCTTTATTCGATAAAGCCCGTGACCTTCCGGATTTCAAGGGACTGTTCGGTGTGTCCATGATATTCCGAATCCACGAATTTTACGGCTCACTTGTGCGGACTTCGCCGTTGAAAGGCAGTCTCCCGCATAGAGCGAAGCTTACGGATCCGGAAAACTTTGAAAAATGGTTCATCATCGACAGACAGCCGGTATATGCGGATCATCTGGCGGTTTCAGCGGGAGTGGGACTTATGCCGGATAAACACCGCTTTGAACAAGATGCTCTCGACCGTATTTTTTATGTTCATCCCGGTAATGTGCCCGGCGGCGGACTGACATTACATAATCACTGCCTGATACTCCCGCCCGGTGATCTGCCGGATTTCAAAAATGAATACACTGCGATGGTGAACAATACGCTTAAAGACAATCAAGTCTTGGATGTTAAACATATTTTGGATAACACGACTTTAACAAAAGGATTTGCGGCCGTGAATTACATAGTTGAGATCGGGAATTTATAATGGGATTAATAGCTGATAGAACGAAATTATTTCAAGAATCAGTCATCCGTGAGATGACCCGCCTCGCAATTAAAGAAGGCGCGGTGAATCTGTCTCAAGGGCTTCCCGATATTCCCGCTCCGCCGGATATGGTGTTCGCCGCCAGGGATTCCATCGGCAGTGAATTCGACCAGTATTCCATCACTTACGGTGACGCTGAATTACGCCAGGCTTTGGCGAAGCACCTTTCCCAACAATATGAGGCGGAATATGATCCTGAGGACGAAATCACCATCACCTGCGGGGTCTCCGAAGGCATCATCGCCGCTTTGATGGCGGTATTGAATCCCGGCGATGAAGCGGTTTTCTTTGAACCTTATTACGAAAACTATGTCCCAGGTATAATCATGGCAGGCGGGGTTCCGGTGGGGGTGGAATTATCGCCGCCTTCCTGGAAAATCCGCTTCGACCTTCTAATGAAAGCAATTTCCGAAAAGACCAAAGCGATTATCATCAACACCCCCATGAACCCGACCGGCAAGGTCTTCAACGATGAAGAATTGGCGATGATAGGGGAAATCTGCCTTAAAAACGATATTGTGATTATATCGGATGAAATTTACCATCAAATGGTGTACGAAGGACGGCATCGCTCGCCGGTGATGATTAAACAGATGCAGGCGCAGACTATTTTAGTCAACGGATTTTCCAAGACTTATTCCTGCACCGGCTGGAGAGTTGGCTATGTTGCGGCGAAGAAGGCTTTATCCTCTGCGGTTAGGAAGATTCACGATTACCTGACTATATGCGCGCCGCATCCTTTCCAGCGCGCCTGCTTATCAGCTCTGGAACTGCCGGAGGAATACTATCAGAATATTTACGACAGCTATTTGCGGCGGCGGGATCTGCTGTGCTTCGGTTTGATGGACCTGGGATTCAAATTGGAACTCCCGCAAGGTGCGTATTATGTGCTGGCGGATTTCTCCGGTTTAAGCGAAATGAATGACAGCGAATTCGCCCAATGGCTGGCTAAAGAAAGCGGAGTCGCCGCCGTCCACGGCGGCAGTTTTTACACCAATCCCGAAAAGGGAAGAAAATTAATCCGGTTCTGTTTCGCCGCCAGCGAACATACTTTATTGGAAGCTCTCGACAGAATGAGCGTTAGACTGCAACAACTATGATGATACAATAGTCTAATCTTATGGAATTTTATTGAAAATAGGGTAAAGGGTTAAGGTTACAGGGTCAAGAAAGAGCTGATATATTCTCGTTCTGGCAGGTCTTGTCCGCTTAACAGCGGATGTGACCTGCCAGCAAATGAAATATCGAACAAGGAATATCGATTAACGAAAGATGAATAATCAAACACTTCTTCATTCCTTATTCCTTGTTCAATATTCGATATTCCTTATTCCTTGTTCGATATTCGATATTCCTTGTTCCTTGTTCGATATTCGATATTCCTTGTTCCTTGTTCGATATTCGATATTCCTTATTCCTTGTTCCTTGTTCGATATTCCTTTGTGGTTAATATGGAACAAATAATCTGTATAAAATGCCTGAAATCCCGCTTCCCCAATCCGCGGGAACAATGCTACAAATGGGGAGGCTTGATCTGCACGATCGACAATTCCAATGTCGGCAAATACGATGACTGCAAGTTTGAACCGGGAGTTGCGGAATTGAATCCTGATTTCGAGGAGTAAAAAACTTGCGCCGTCTTCATCATCTTAGCGGTAAAGGATCAGCTTCCAGAGCGCTGTACATAGCCTTTTTCATCAATGTTGCATTTCTGATTGTAGAATTCATCGGCGGACTGCTGACTAACAGTCTCGCCTTGATGGCGGACGCCGGGCATATGCTGACCGATATCGGCGGATTACTCATTGCGATCATCGCCCAGAAGATTGCCGATAGACCTTCTTCTAAAAAAAGGACTTACGGGCATGGGCGGGCGAAAGTGCTGGCGGCTTTCATCAACGGACTAAGCTTATGGTTCATCGTCGGTGTAATCGCATCGGAAGCGGTTATCAGAATGTTCAATCCGCCGGAAGTGGAATCTTTACTGATGCTGATAATCGCCTGCGCCGGATTATTCGCTAATTTAGGCAGCGCCTTAGTTCTTAAAAGCCACCGTAAAGAAGATATAAACATCCGCGGCGCATTTCTGCATCTGATGGCGGACAGTTTAGGTTCGGTCGCCGCTATCATCGCAGGATTAGTTATGCTCTATGGAGGATGGTTACTCATCGATCCTATTGTAAGTCTATTGATATCAGCGATTATATTATTTAGCTCCATCAGTATAGTCCGCGAAGCGGCGGTGATACTGTTGGAAAGTTCTCCGAGTAAAATAGATATTGAAGAAGTCCGCCGATTATTGGAAAATATGCCGGAAGTGTCATACTGCCATGACCTGCATATATGGTCTATTGGAGCTGACCGCTCTATCCTCACCGCTCATCTGATTGTTACAGATGACGCCGTCCGTGACAGACTGCTTAAACAAGCAATGACGGAGATTCAGGAAAAATTCGGCATTAACCATACTACTATCCAGTTTGAATCCGAGGAATTTCATAAAGATTTCGGCTGTAACGCTAAGGATTAAAAAGTTGGCAGGTTGACAGGTTGACAATTTCCCGTTCCGGCAGGTCTTGACTACGAAAAGCAGGTGTGCCCCGCCGGAATAATTATTTGACTTGCCACTTGTTACTTGCAACTTGAAACTTACGAACACGCAAATTTGAAGACTAATAAACTAAATCAATTGGAGTAATGATGAAGTATTTAAAAATCATCTTGATTGTATTGTTACTAAGCGGGATTGCGGCTGCGGAAGTGGGATTCACCATCCCCGATTATTACCGGCAGTCAGATTTCCTCAACAGCACTCCCGGCGTAACCGCTGATGCAGCGGGAGGATTCTTCAATCCCGCGGTCTGGGGCGCACTGCAGGGACCTGAAGCGCAATTCTTCTGGACTGACTATGACCGCCCTGATTCGAGCTGGAACAATTGGGCGCTGATGCTTGGCGTCCCTAATCTCGGCTTCGGTATGCAGCAATGGGAATTTGAATCCGGAGGAAAATCCCATACTTTGACCGATTATAATGTCGGGCTGGGATTCGGAGATAAACAGTTCTACAGTGGTTTCAGCTACCGCTGGTCGAAAGGATACATCCCGGCGGATTCGCCACGGGATGATATTCTGTCCTCCGGGATTTTGTCCCGCCCTTGCCGGTACGCTTCAATAGGGGCTGTTCTAAATTATGCATTGAATCAAAAGGACTTTCAGGCGGTGTTCGATCTGGGTATCCGCCCTTTTGGTACACCGCTGTTAACACTATTCGGAGACCTGGTAATAGCCGACACTTCCGCTGCGGATGAATGGCATTGGACAGCCGGCGCCGCAATTCAACCTATTCCTGGCGTCAATCTTTTCGCCAAGTATATCGATTCCTATGACTATCTCAACTCCGGTGATTACATCGGCGGCGATGGCAACGATGATAATCACGCCTTTATGGCGGGAATATCATTGAATATCGGTTCTTTCGGAGCCTCTTTCACTCCCCATTTCGACAGCGAACGCGAGCAGGTATATAACACCTATGGCGTGCGGATTGGAAAACCTTACAGAAACTTCGTGGAACCCATAGCGCTAAAGGATAAAGTTTACCTGAAATGCGAACCCAAAGGTCCGATTAAATACCAGCGTTACAAGATATTCGACACTGGCGGGACGACTCTCATGGGAATGTTGTCCACTTTGGAGAAGGTAAAAAATGATGACCGCGTCGCCGGCGTTGCCATAAACATGTCCCAATTATACGGGAACTGGGAAATGGCTTGGGAACTGCGGGAGAAACTACTGGAACTGCGCGAAAGCGGGAAGAAAGTCGTGATTTTTCTCGAACGCGAAGGATTTTGGGGTTACTATTTCGCCTCCGCGGCTGACAGAATCGTCATCGATCCTCAAGGGATGCTGATGATCATCGGATTGAATATGGGGCGCACCTACATGAAAAACATGCTGGAGAAGATCGGCATCGGCGTGGATGAATGGCGGTTATTCACCTACAAATCCGCCTTTGAAGATTTGAGCCGCACCAGCATGTCCGAGGCCGACCGTGAACAGCGGCAGGCGCTATTGGACGATTTATACGAAGTAGTCAAGAAAGATGTGGCGAAAGCGCGGGGAATCAGCGAGGAGGAATTCGATAATATCGTCAATAATCATACGCTGTTAATGCCCGACTCCGCAGTTCATTATAATTTAGTGGACGCCGTCGGCCGATGGAAAGACATCGATGACCAGATTAAGGAATTGGAAGGAGAGAAAAAGACCGGTATCGGACTGGGCGCCTTCTATAATATGCAGTATATCGACGAAGAATGGGGTATCCCCCCTCAGATAGCGCTGATCTACGGACTCGGCGTGTGCGCAATGGATGAAGGCATTAAAGGCAGAACTTTGCCGGGCGTGATTGA
>JADHWD010000066.1 GCA_016783645.1 bacterium | reverse complement strand
ACCGGATTTTTCTGATTTTATTGCCAATTTATCGCAATAAATGGATTTATGGATTGCTAAATTGAAGAATTATGCCTTAGAGTGATGTCAATGACTAAAAATCCGGTAATTTTATTAGGATATTAAATCAACGGAATCAGTAATATTCTATAAACTTTAAAGAAATGCTTCGCCCCTACAAGAGCTTAATAAATTAACAAATATTAAGGAGTAATGTTGAATTACGATATAAAAGATAAAAATCTCGCCTTAAAAGGAAAAAAGAGGATTCTGTGGGCGGATAACGATATGCCTGTATTACGGTTAATACGGGAACGGTTCGAGAAAGAAAAACCTCTTCAAGGAATTAAAATGTCCGCCTGCCTGCATGTGACAGCGGAGACGGCGAATTTAGTCCGCACATTGAAAGCCGGCGGCGCGGATTTACTGCTGTGCGCCTCCAATCCTTTATCCACTCAGGATGATGTGGCGGCTTCGCTGGTATTCGATTTCGGAATTTCCACCCATGCCATCAAAGGCGAAGACAATAAGACATATTATAAGCATATCACTTCAGCGGTTGAACATCAGCCGGTGGTGACTATGGACGACGGCGCTGATTTGGTATCCGCATTGCACAAGGGATACGATGAAACCGCTAAGGGCGTCATCGCCTCACTGGAAGAGACCACCACCGGTGTAATCCGTCTGCGGGCGATGGCGGCGGAGGGCGCTTTACGCTTCCCGGTAATCGCAGTCAATGACGCCAAGACTAAAAACATGTTCGATAACCGCTACGGAACCGGGCAATCCACCGTTGACGGCATCATCCGCGCCACTGATATATTATTAGCGGGCAAGAATGTTGTGGTATCCGGCTACGGTTACTGCGGGAAGGGATTTTCTACTAGAGCCCGGGGTATGGGATCAAATATTATTGTGACCGAAGTTGATCCCATCAGGGCGCTGGAAGCGGCGATGGATGGTTTCCGGGTGATGCCGATGGCGGAAGCGGCTAAAATCGGCGACCTGTTCTGCACATTAACCGGCGATATGCATGTTTTAAGACCGGAACACTTTAAAGTTATGAAGGACGGGGCCATTATCTGCAACAGCGGACATTTCGACATTGAAATTGACATTCCCGGATTGAAGGAGATTTCTAAAGAAGTGCGCGAGGAAGTGCGCAATTTTGTCGATGAGTATATTCTGGAAGACGGACGGCGGATATTTCTGCTCGCTAACGGCAGATTGATCAATCTGGCGGCGGCGGAAGGGCATCCCGCCTGCGTTATGGATATGTCCTTCGCCACCCAGGCTTTAGCTTCGGAATGGGCGATTAAAAACCGCGGTAAATTGGACCAAAAAGTCTATGAAGTTCCGGCGGAAATCGAAGACTGGATCTCCAGATTGAAACTGAAGACGATGAACATCGCCATCGACACCTTGACAAAAGAGCAGGAGGAATACCTGCACAGCTGGCAGATAGGAACTTAATCGATGATACCGGCAGGTTAGCAAGGGGAAAGCGAAAGCTTTCCCCTTTTCGCTCCGGGACAGCCGCTCGATGTTTCAGCTATCAATAAACTACGGATATACAGGATTTAGAAAGCCAAAAGTAATAAAATTCACAGCAGATTGAGCGGATTAAGCAGATTAAAGATAGTCGGCAGCCCGGTTTCTCCGATACCGGGGATGCTGGCAGGTCACACCCGCTTGAAGCGTGCAAGACCTGCCGGAACAGCTTAAACTTATATATGGTGTCGACTGCGGAGAGTCGACACCACATTGAACTAAACCCTGACCCCCAGCCCCTAGACCCTATTTTCAGAGTAAAAACACCGCCGAAGTCACGCAGTAAGCTCCTTTATCGGTGCGGCATTGGGCGAAAGCGTAACCCGGTTTCAAATCTCTATTTAGCTTTATTTGAAACCGGGATTCTTTTTTTATAAATGACTTCAAATCATGAATATCATTATTATTAATCAGGCGGTAGTCGATTATCTTTCCGAATTCAGGGGAAGAGGCGGTATCGAGCGTTATTTTACATTCACCGGCGGGAACTGATGAGCCCGGGGGGAGTTCATTAATAGTCAATCCGATACCTGGACCATTCGATATATAGGTCATTCCCGATCTAATACCATCACTAAGACCGCTTATCCCCGGCGGTGAAAATATTCCGGTTCTATGGATTCCCATGAGATGATATCCGCTTTCTCTCAGCCGGAGCATGGGCATCCCCACCTGCCGGAAGCGGTTGAAATTTCCATGAGAATCGTTCCCCGCCCATAATGCGATCCGCCGCCCGGAAGCCAACAGCCTCCTCCATCTTTCCACTCCAATCCATACTTCATCCAAACTTCCCCCGTTGACAATCTGAGCGGCTTTAATAGAAGGGATGAAATCCGCCTCGCTCCATCTCCCCCGCCTCACTAACAGCCATTCGAGGAGAGGTGTCTCGGCCCAGGGATGCGCCGCCGCCAGCATGCAGTCATTTGAAACAGTATCAGCCAATTGGGAAATCGAATATTCGCTGTTAGTCCGAAACCATTTTTCCGCGGAATCGCCGGTACCGGGAAATAAATTATCACTGCCTAACAGCAATAGATGCACATTGCGGTTCTTGGAATTCCTGACAGTCACTTCCTGCCCGGGCAGAAGATAAGCGGAATCATCTTTGGAATTATTGATTTCATTTACTTTTTTAAGGAACGATTTCCATTTTCTCCTCACCGGATCGTTTTTAAGGAAATTATCGGGATGATCATCCATGTCATAGGTATGGTCGGTAACGGCGGCGAAATCCAATCCCGCCGATTTCGCCGATACCGCCAGCGATTCGAGGGGGGCGCCGAATTCCACCTGATCGGAAGTGAATAATGAATGGCAGTGCATATCACCTATCAGGTACCCTTCCGGTCTGGGAAGGGATTTATCAGTCATATAAATCTTAAGGGGTGCTTTTTTCAATCCGGGCAGATTGTGATTTAACAGGCGGAATATTTTTTTGCCGCATTGATATTCAGCGGCTATTGTCAATTGCCATTCGCCTTCCGGTATCCCCTTGATTATTAAGACCTTATGCCGCCATAATTCATTTATCCAATCATCGTCGAAGGCGAATGATTTGTGAATTTCCGATTTTTGATTGTTCAGGGTGATTTTTATATCGGAGAGAAATTTGACGGGAAAAAGGTGAGAATCTTTGATGAGCAAAGTAACGGGGATGACGCTGTTTTCGATTCTGCGGGGAACATCGGTGATGATTTCCGGCTGACGGCGGAAATATAAGCTGAAAGGGAAATATCGGAAGCGGTAATGTATCTCCGGGTAGAGGGCGGTGAAGACTAGTTCAATCGGCGATGAATTTATCATACACATATTTCGCCTTGGCGATTAAACTGCGGAAGAATAGCTCATCGGGCAGGTAGAGGAACGAAGGATCGAAGTAGCAGTTGATATTACAGCCCCGGCAGAAACTGTAGCGCCCCTGATAAACTAAAGCTTCACGAAAAGTTTCAGTGTTTCTGGCGGCTGAAATTCCTTTGAGTAAAGACACTTTATGCTTAACTCGATGGAAACAAGGAAGCAGAATATTTCCATTGGGCGAAATCACAACTGTGGAAGATACCGCCCGGCAGCGCGTTTTTTGTGTATTGTTGCCGCCCTCTAACCGCAGTTTCAAAAACGCTTTATTATTATACAAAAATTTTCGGTAGGGAATCTGCAGCATTTTCAAAGCGAATTCTTTATCCAGATCATCATCCTTCCCGGTGTAGTTGAATACCGGATTGAGGATAAGCATCAATCCCTTGCTGGAAACGAATTTCCACAGCGGTTCTATCTGATTGAAAGTCTTATTTGTAACTGTCATCAATATATCAGGTTTTTCGCCCAGCTGTCTGGCGGTTTCGATGCTTTCCATCACTTTATTGAAGCATTCGGCGCCGCGCAGAGAGTCATGCTGATTACTATCAGCGGAATCGAGGGAAAAATGCAGAAAATCGACTAAGCCTTTAAGAGACTGCGCCCTTTGAGGGTATAAAATGCAATTGGTGGTGATTGTGGTGTGCATTCCCATCCTGGAAGCGGTTTCCAGAAGCTGAGGCAGATCCTCATACAGTAAAGGTTCACCGCCGGTGAAATCGATATACCGGACTCCCAATTCCTTCAACTGCCGGAGATGCTGCTGAACTTTGGCGGTTTCGGCGGTATGCGGATGTCTGCGCCAGATATCGCAGAACTGACAACGGGCGTTGCAGGCATAGGTTAAATAGTAGAAACATAGTATCGGCTTATACATGTCATCTCCACTTTAAGGAACGGGTTAAGGGGGTGATGACCGCTAAAAGTATCTGATAGACAATCGCGAATAATTGATATAGTGTGATGAAGCCCCACACTTCCCAAAGATTGTATATTTTCATGGTCTTGTGCAGGATTATAGTGTCAGCCAGTACTTTAATGATGAACAAACCTGCGAACCACCAAACTGAAGTGAATAGGCTGATGACTACCGCCAGATTCATCATCTGCGCTAATATCATGGCGGCGAGTCCGGCTGCTCCGACCTGCATTCCGCCCTTCATCCAGCGGATTCTCTGCCGGAAAAATTCGCCGATAGTCTTAGCGGGGACGCTGATAACCGCCGCTGAAGGCTCAAGGATGAAATCCACTTTACCATATTTCTTACACCGGCGCACTAAATCAAGATCTTCCGTCCAGCTATGCCCGTCGGGGAAACCGCCCGCTTTTTCAAATATATCCCTGCGGACAGCTAAGTTCTTTCCGAATAACGACTGAGGCAGATTTAAACCGATGAATCCCGCTCCGACGGTGCATAGATACAGCCAATCCCATTTCTGCAGTCTGGCGCCGATATAATCGCCTTCGATGAAGACGACGCCGCCAGCCATATTACACCCGCTTTCCACTGCGCCAGTCATCCGCTGCAGCCATCCCGGTTCAAACCTGCATTCGGCGTCAGCGAATATCAATACTTCACCGTCAGCCTCAGCCACTCCCGCCCGTAACGCTTCAACTTTGCCATGCCCTTTCAAATCCTCCTCCTTCATAGACACAATCACAGTGTTGAATCTGCAGGTGGTCTTGAAATTTTCGAATAATTTCAGTGTATTGTCCTTGGAGGCGTGGTCGACTAAAATCACCTGCAGTTTATCTACCGGATAGTCCAGCCATTGAATCGATTTCAGACATCGGGGAAGATCCTGCTCTTCATTGCGGGCCGCCATGACCAAGCTTACTTTCATACTGCCGGAAAGAGGATATTTTCTTATTCTCACCGCCAAGCCGATAACTACAGCGGCTATAAGATATAATCCGGCGATTATATAAAATATGATTATTACAGTATTCATCTTCTCCGTCCGCCGTTGGATTTGAACAAGTCATGAAAATAGGGATAGACGCCTTCAAGCAGGCGCAGAGGATTGGTGAACACATCGATAGCGAAATATTGATACCACCCGCATCTTTTCTGACACAGTTTCATCTCGGCTCTCGCCGCTTCAGCGGGAGGGGATTTGAGAAAATCTTTAAGTCTAACTTCCAATAGATTAACCGGTTTATAGTTCAAGGTACGGCAGGGATAATAAAGCCCGCCATCGCAGTCGATAATTATCGACGAGGCGCTGCAATTGCCCTTAGCATAATTATCAAAATATCCTGAAGGAGTTATTATCGTCTGCGGATAAAGTCTCTTCAATCTCAGCGTCTCATCTCTAAATTTTTCCCATTTCGGGAAGTGATCCTTCGTCCCTTCAAGGTGGACTGCCGGCATTATCAGTATTTTAGCCCCCGCCTCCTTACATCTTTTCACCTTTACTTCCAAGGCGTCAATCTGACCCTGCGCGACAACCGTCTGAACAGTCAGAACCGAATGATATTGCGACAATTCCGGCAGTTTATCGAACAGGAATAGGTTGTTATGCCCTTCATCGATGGAGATATGGAGAAAATCGATGTGCTTGGTGTATTCATCCCAGGGATAAGAAAGGATATCCCGTTCGCTGGTGGTGAAGAGGATAAAATAGGGCTGACGGCCCGCGTATTCCAATATTTCGGGGATATCGTCCCGCATCAAGGGCTCGCCGCCTTCAAGGGATACCATGAATAATGAGCAGTCGGCGAGG
Organism: bacterium; assembly: GCA_016783645.1. Lineage (GTDB taxonomy): Bacteria > Electryoneota > Tariuqbacteria > Tariuqbacterales > JADHWD01 > JADHWD01. The sequence continues at coordinate 7,499 of JADHWD010000066.1, read as the reverse complement.
TTATCCAGCACCCGCTTCACCTCTTCGGTGGTCATCTCCGGTGCAGGTTCTTTCCACACATTGCAGAAAGGACAGCGGAAGCGGCATCTATCGGTCAATTTGAAGGAAGCGTAATAGGGATAGACTTTCCGGTTGAGCACAATATGCGGCAGAGCCCTGAGGCCGTATTTTATCGATTTCGCCAGCATTTAATTAACCACATTCAAATATTCGTGAATTAAATAAGCGCTGGAGACGATATTTTATAGTTTCCGTTTTATTCATTGTTTTTTTATAAACAGATCGTCATTTATCCACTGAAAAGGATTATTGAAAATATATTCTCTTAGTTTTCCTACTGATTTTTCATCACGAATTATATGTTCATAATAATTGCGCTGCCATATTTTGCCCATAAATTCATTTTTTGATTTGAACATTTTTAAACATTCATTCGACACCAATGATTTGTACGCGCCAACAATATCACCAATCGTAGGGGCGACCCTTGCGGTTGCCCTATCATGGGCAGGGGTGAACCCTGCCCCTACGGATTCGGTACTATTGTTATTCGTAGGGGCGACCCTTGCGGTCGCCCTATTATGGGCAGGGGTAAACCCTGCCCCTACGGATTCGGTACTATTGTTATTCGTAGAGGCGACCCTTGCGGTCGCCCTATTATGGGCAGGGGTGAACCCTGCCCCTACGGATTCGGATTCGATATAACGACTTTGTATCATAATAATTCCATGGATATGATTGGGCATGACAATAAATTCATCCAATTCAACACCAGGGAAGTGTTTGGGGATATCAAACCAATATATTATTGCAATTACGCCATATTTATTCAAAACCATTTTATCATTAACGATTTCTCCGAACAAGCATCTTTTGTTTTTCGTGCATATCGTCACAAAATAGGCGCCATATTGCGAATAATCGTATTCCTGCAAACGGATGGACCGTCGGTGATGTATATTAGGATCGTATTTCATAAAATCCTATTTAGAGACTCGCATCAAACCGATTATACCGTTCGTATTAGTTAACCTAAACCGCCTCTCGGAAATTGGCTATGTCAGTCCCTTTCCGGATTTCTATCTTTAGAGTTACAGAGTAAATCCTCATTTCGGCACGTCGGCACTACGAAGCATGAAAATCGGTTTTCTGTCAGGCGGGGACGCCTGACAGCACAGTCTGAAATGTTTCAAGGGCGACCACAAGGGTTACCACTAAAAGATTCCCGCCTGCGCAGATATGACAGTGTATTTTTGTCTTTTCTTTACCCTTTACCCCTGACCCTTTACCCTATTTTTAAAGATAGATATCCCCAAGAAATAACAAAGAATTATGTTTATATTTTCTCAGATATACATCCATTTAAATACAGATAATCCAGCATAAGGGTGACAATATTTTTGGGAGAATTATCCGCGGTTTTCAGGACGATTTCGGGATTTATCGGGGATTCATAGGGAGCGTCCACGCCGGTGAAACCGCTGATTATCCCTTTCTGAGCTTTGGCGTACAATCCTTTGGGGTCGCGTTCCCGGCATACATCCACAGGAGTATCGACGAATACTTCAATGAATTTCAATCCGGCGTCATCGTGAATTTTGCGCGCCAATTCTCTCTCCCGGCGGTAGGGTGAGATGAAACTGGTAAGGGTTATAATACCCGAGTCGGCGAACAGTTTCGCCACTTCACCCACGCGGCGGATATTCTCCTCCCGGTCCTGCGGGGAGAAACCCAGATTTTTGTTCAGTCCGTGGCGGATGTTATCTCCGTCAAGCACATAGGCTAAATATCCCATACGGACTAATTCATGTTCGAGGGTGAAAGCGGTGGTGCTTTTGCCGGAGGCGGGAAGGCCGGTCAGCCAGATGGTGCAGCCTTTCTGCTTCAAAAGTTCCTCCCTCATCGCCCTGTTCACATGGCTGTCATGCCATTTAATATTGGTGGCTTTGATTTTGGTCATTATCCCTTTTGTAATATTCGTAACATTTTAGCTTTGTGAAGTACATGATGTCGGGATTGATCCGCTGTACAGCGGACCGACTCCACAAGAAGAGCATCCACCGTGGAGGCAGGATTGTCTCAATCCTGCCTTTTTAAACAACTAAAGTGTCGCTAATATTCAAAAAAGCCGATCTCGAGTGATATCGGCTCGCAAGTAAAAATTACCCTCCATCGCCTTTTTATCGGGAGTCATCAATAAATATGTATCTGTTCTACCGTCGTATCGCTTTCGCTAATGATAAAGATAAACCCTATCCCAAAATCATCATAGAAACCGGTTTCGGATTCGCCAAATTCGCTTACCACAACCGGCTTGAGGGCGCCGGCATAACAGCCTCCGGCGCTGAATCCGCGCTTGCCGTTCATGGGAGTGTAGGGTTCGGAGATGATAATCTTCTTGACTGTGTCGAGGCTGTCTGCTGTTTGACTGTCGTTGATATCGTTCAGTTCCATTAACAGTCCCGCTTCAAAACCGTCATAGAATTGACAGAAATACAATTCCGTTCCTCCTGTAGCGAGACTGTCGTAATAGTCGAAGGTATTTATTCCAAGTTCATCTTTAACATTATCAATCACATCCCCTAAATTGAACCTGTGCGTCCCCTGCCCCGGGATAATATCGGTCACCGCTTGGTAATGGAAGTTGATGGGGCAGCTGCGGCCGTCGCCGAAATAAATCTCCACCGGTCTGTCCGCTGTATAAGGCAGGGCGTTTTCAGTGGAATCGATCCAGATATAATCGAGGAAGATGAAGGAATTGAAGCGGATAGTGTCCGCCTGGGGGGAGTAGATGGGAGAATTATTCGAACTTTCCAGCATGAAAGTGGCGGGAGCATCGCTGATATTATTTATCTCCACACTGCCGATAATCTTGGGATAACTCCAGACGGAATCAGGTTCGGACGGCTGATACATGAAAGTGGAGAACTGATTGCCGGTGAATTCGTAATTAATTTCGATACCTTCAGAATATGTCAATATATTCGCCGGATCGCCGGATTCGGAGGAACAGCCCGCCGCTAACAGTATAATAAACAGGAATAACGGAAATAATTTTATTGTCTTCATAAATTCGCTCCTTATTTGCCTAAAATCCAACTGAAGGAACATTTCCAATTAAGCGGTGATTCCCTGAAAGACGCATCCCGGACAGTATCCTCAATAATTTGTTTATAAGGACTTACAGCCATCGCCATATCCAGCTTTATCTTTTCGGCGAATTCAAAACCGATACCGGCATGGAAAAATTGGCGGTAATCGCCGGGATTTTCCAGCGGCACATCGGGGTGAGTCAAGGATAATGTCTTATTCTGCATACCGCCGCGCAGTATCACCTTAAGATCATCGATATGAATAAGCTGGGGGATTAAGGCGAACTCGGCGCCGATGCTTAATTCGGGATCAAAATCGAATTCCCCGCCGGCGATTCCGCCAGCGCTTATCGAATAATATTTTCCGGTGAGGGCGCTTTCGTAATAGCCTTTCAGCGTACCGAAAAATGTTAAATTGGGATAAGGTTCCAGCGCCGCGGATAAGAAATAAGTCGTAGGCGGATTTTCAAACAGCAGAAGATGTCCGAAAGGATCTTCATGTATCAAATCAGCCTTGGAAATCATAGTGTGAGTCAATCCGGCGCCGAGTGTTACAAAGGAAAGAGGATAAGCGTTGACGCTGATGGAATTCACTACTCCCGAAGCGGAGTAGTTTTCAATAGTGGAATCGTTGTAAGCGTATTCCCGCGGCTGGCTGATATTCACCGCCGCGATACTGACACCGACGGTGAATCTTTCCGCCGGCGCAAAGCCGACACCTAAAGCGAAATAACTCTGCCGCAGATTCTGCTGATAGAAATCACCGTTCTGTTCATTGAGGATTGTTCTAAGTCCGAATCCGCAGCCGATTTTTAGTTTTTCCCCCGCCGGCAGTCTATGCAGAAAGAGCGTTACACTCTCACCACTGCGGGAGACGAGATTCATATACTGCTGACCGCTGTTATCGAATTCCCGCCAGTTTCTGCGGCATACATCGAACTGACCGCTCACAAAAGTGGATTTTAAAGCGCCGATAGCGGCGGGATTGATGAACAGCATGCTTTCGCCGCCGCCTTTTAGAACGCCGGCATTGCCTAAAGATGAATTAACTACTTCATCCCATTCATACCACCAATTCTCCGCTGAAGCGGAAAATGCGAATAGAATAAAGGATAAGCAAAGCAAAATTATAGACTTCAAAGTCCCTCCTTGGATAGTTTTTAAAATATAAAAAATATATTGATAATTGTCAAATTAACCGTATACAAATTTAACATAAATCCAAAATCCGGACAAACCGGGATAAAAAAGGGAAGATAAATGAGGAATGCAGAATGCAAAATGTAAAATAATGAAAAACCACATTCTTAAAAATGGCACTTCGCTGTTTTGTATGGGTAATTGTGTGTAATCCCCCTTAGTCCCCCTTTAAAAAAGGGGGAAACCAACTCCCCCCTTTACTAAAGAGGGGCAGGGGGGATTATTGAAATCAAGTGATATAAAAACAAACGATTCGCATCCACAATACAATCCTCGAAAATGATAAAAATCGCTACCCACACGATACAGCGAAGAACCCTAAAAATTAATCCTCTGTTTACCGTTTACTATATTATTCATCCGAAACCTATGCGGAAAGGCAAATATTGATTTTGAAATGTTATTTTTGTAATTTTAAAAGATGAAAAGATTTGAAACCGGAGCATCGGATGACGGATGGTACCGGCGATGGTTCAACCGCGACTATTTGAAATTATACAGTCACCGGGATGATGAGGAAGCCGGGATATTCCTGAATTTCCTCATCGACAGAGGCTATATCAAGTATGCGCAAAAAATCCTGGATTTTCCCTGCGGAGTGGGAAGGCATCTGCAGTATTTATTATCTAAGAATTATAACGCTTACGGGATGGATCTTTCCACGGAACTACTGAATGAAGCCCGGAAAAGAACGGAGTCGGAATCTAAAGAATCCCGGTTAGTGCGGGGCGATATACGGTATCCGCCTTTCAAAACCGGATTTGATATTATTTTAAACTTGTTCACCAGCTTCGGATATTTTGAAGATGATGATAACCGGCTGGTATTAAATGAGATTTTTAGAATGCTCTCGCCAGGAGGGAAATTTGTTCTGGATTTCATAAATATTGATTTTCATCTGCGGAATTTAATCCCTGAGGATGATTTCATCATCGAGGGTGCGAAAGTTAAAATAAACCGGAAATATAATTCCGAGTCTGACCGGTTGATGAAAAAAATCGAAATTAGCCGGGAGGATGATATCAGACAATATATAGAATCAATAAAATGCCTGCGCCGGTCAGATCTGATGGAGATGTTCAAACTCGCGGGTTTTAAAGTGATCGATATAATCGGGAGTTACGATGGCTCGACTTTTAATGAAGATTCATCCAGGATGATACTAATCGGAGAGAAGTTATGTATCGCATGAATTATCGCAAAATACCGAATCAGGGAGAATTATTCTATGATTACTTGGACAGAAATCCCAGAATATCAAGATTTTACAACGGTCATCATAGGAATGAGGATGATATAATATCACTCTCCGAAAGAGTCATCACTCATGATTACCGCCGTCCGGAACTCTGCCGGATACTGCGCGAGATAAATTCCCGCTTCAACATCACCCCTGAAATCGAATCGAATATCGATCTGCTGCAAGATGAGAGGTGTTTGACTGTGATCACCGGCCAGCAGGTGGGTTTATTGAGCGGTCCTATTTATGCCTTGATAAAAGCGTTCACCACCATTAAAGCAGCGGATTATCTGGCAAAATTATTAAACCGGCCGGTAGTTCCCCTGTTTTGGATGGAGTGTTCCGATCATGATTATGATGAGGTAAATCATATATATCTGATATCCGGGCGGGAATCGGTCAAAATATCCTATCGGGAGAAGGATAAGCCTTACCATCAGTCGGTGGGCACTATAAAACTAAACGATGATTTCAACCAGTTTCTCGATGAAGTTTATAAATATCTTCCGGATAATGACTATTTAGCGGCGGTTCAAAGACTGATAAGCGAAACCTATTATCCCGGCGTTTATTTCGGAGAAGCGTTCGGCAAGATGATGACCCGGCTTTGCGGGCGGTGGGGTTTGATAATGGTGGATTCGGAGAATGTGGAGTTGAAACGGCTGGCCTCACCCGTGATAATACACAACTTGAAACGAAAAGAAAAAATGACGGAACTGCTGAAGGAACAGAGCGAAGAGTTGGATTCCGAGCATTATGAGATTCAAATCAAGGTGCGGGAAGAATTATTGAATATCTTTATCACCAAAGACAACAACCGCATTCCTTTATCGGTGCTGGGTGAATTGATGGGTTACGGGGAAGATGAGAAAGTGTTTTTAGAGGATAATGAACTATTACAGCTCGCATCTGATACGCCGGAAGTGTTTTCGCCCAAAGTATCTTTCCGTCCTATCATTCAGGATTTTTTATTCCCCACTATCGTTTATATCGGAGGTCCTTCAGAGTTGAAATACTTCGCTCAGCTGAAAAAGGTCTATGAATTCTTCGATATAGAGATGCCGATAATATGGCCGCGGGTTTCCGCAACTTTAGTGGATAATAAAATCAAGCGTTATATCCAGAAAGCGGGTGTCTCTATCGAAGATATATTCCGCCCTTATGAAGAAGTTGAAAAAGAGATTTTAGAAAGGGATATCACCCATGATCCCGATATGACCTTTGCTGAGGCGAAAAAAAGATTAATTGAATTTCAAATATGGCTTAAGGAAGAGTTAGTGAAGATCGATACTTCTTTGCCTGCACAAACCTCCAATCCATTCAGTAAGATAATGTATCAGATAGAACATCTGGAGAAGAGAACATATAATATATTAAAAACCCGTAATCATAATCTGGTGGATAACTGGCGGGCGATTGTCTCCAATCTCTATCCCCGGCACCGCCTGCAGGAAAGGACTTTGAATGTAACGCATTTTCTATCCCGCCACGGATTCTGGCTGTTAGAATTCCTATATGAAAATCTCGATATCATGGATGACTACCATCAAATCATTGAGATACCATCGAGAACGATAGAATAGATACAGGCGGATTTAGTTAGGGAACTGTTTATCTGATTTTCAGGTTAAATTATCATGCGGCGGCGACGCGCAACTTAGCATGAAAATAGAGACTTTGGACTTTAGACTTTAGACCCAGGACTCAAGACCCAAGACTCAAGACCCAAGTGCTGGCAGGTCACATCCGCCGTACGGCGGACAAGACCTGCCAGAACACAAAACTAGACCCTAGACCCTAGCCCCCAGCCCCTAGACCCTATTTTCAGAGTAAACCCTCATGCCCCTGTCGGCGCACCACGAAATATGAAAATAGTATCAAGGGCGAACACATGGGTTCGCCCCTACATTCCCTGATATTTGTGGTGTCATGCGTCCCCGCATGACACTAAGATATTGTTTATATTA
>JADHWD010000065.1 GCA_016783645.1 bacterium | reverse complement strand
TTGACGAAAGCCATCACTCGGTCGAATCTTTCAGGATTTTGCAGGCTGGACACTACCCACACATGCATCGCCAGGTAAATTGTGATTCCGATGCCGGTAGCCCGGTGGAGTATCCAAGCCCACATTCCGGTTTTCCATTTGTAGTGCATAAATATTATGTGTTTGTTGAATTATTTTAATATTTTCAATACTTCTTTAGGAGATTTACACCGAACATCCAATTTAAGGGCTGCTTTTACTAAATCTGTATCGGATGTTATAAAGTACTCGACACCGGCTAATTGCGCAGTAACAATATTAATCCGGGCACTAAATAGTTGTCATTCCCACGAGGGTGGGAATCCAAAAAGTGGATTCCGGAATGACATTTTAGTGTCAGATTTTCCTAATAAAAGCGCAACTATTATTTGACCCCATTAATATGTATACAGTCGGTAGCTGAAATATTAGTAGAGAAAGCATATTTTTTTGCAATTGTCCAATTTTCATCAGATAAATTTAGCAATTCAATGAAATCAAAAACTTCAGAATTAATAATATTATTTTCAACAAAGGATAATTCTTTTTCGTCTAAACAGCATTTCCTATATTCTCGACATATCTGATTGATGTCTTTTTTGTTCTCCAAAAGGAGTTTTTTCGCATAATATTGGGATTTTTCCGATTCCACTAACTCCATAAGTGCAAATATTGAGCTGACACAAGGATATTTTACCGATTTTATTTTTTTGAATAATTCGACCGATTCGTCTCTTCTTTTTCGAAGGATATCTCTGATTACATTGGTATCAAAGTAAATTAAAGGTTTATACATAGGAATTTTCTACTTAACTTTTACCTTGCTTAGCCCAACATACTGTCTTTTTGTGCCGGATAGATTTTTGACAGTGCCTGAAACATGCGCATCTTTCATCGCAGCAACCGCTTTAAACATGTCCTTCTGAGGAACTTGTAATACTTTCTGAGGTTTGTCGCTTTCTTTTAGTCTTAAAGCTGCTTTCTTTAAAGCTGTTGAAGTTCCTTTTCTTTCGATTTCAGTTGCTCTCTTAAAAGATAATGAATCTACTCTTTTCCCCGATGAAAGAGTGACTTCTTTGGAACCAGGTGCTTTATTTTTTAACCTCTTATGAGTAGCTGATTCGCCCATTATTTTTTCCTTTCTATAAAATTGTTTACTCCCTTCTATACTTCCTTACCCCTTCTTCATACAAATTCCCACCATAGCAGTCCTGCGCCACGGTGCAGGGGAAATCCTCCACTCGCAGCCGTCTGACCGCTTCCGCGCCCAAATCGTCGAAAGCCACCACTTCCGCTTCTTTGATCGACTGCGATAATAAAGCGCCGGCTCCGCCGGTAGCGGCGAAATAGACCGCGCAATGTTCTATCATGGAATCCACCACTTCTTTACAGCGGGCGCCTTTGCCGATCATACCCTTCAAACCCGCCGCCACTAATCGGGGCGAATAAGCGTCCATGCGGTAGGAAGTGGTGGGGCCTGCCGCGCCGATAGCCTGCCCGGGCTTTGCCGGCGACGGGCCCATAAAATAGATGACCTGCCCTTGAAGTTCGATCGGCAGTTTTTCGCCCTTATCCATCATTTCCACTAACCGCTTGTGAGCGGAATCGCGGGCGGAATAGATGACGCCGGTGATGGACACCACATCGCCGGCTTGTAAGTCTTTGACGATATCGTCAGTCAACGGGGGAGTGATTTTTTTGATTGTGGACATAGTGTTTGTACTCTTTATATATTCTGTGTAAATTTATTTTCCTCTTGGGATTATACTGGAATAATCGATGTCGTTACTATCAATATTCCACTTTGCAATTTTTATCATATTTTTTTCAAATCCAAGAATATCAATTTTACCGTATTTTATCAATAAATTATGTAAAGCCGTACTTATACCTTCAGGAGAAATTAAAAATGCTTCAATAGGCTTCGCTACCCGACAATATCCTAATAATTGACCAATATCCTTTAGAGTTATCGGATTGGATTTGACTTCGACAAATACTAATTCAGTTCTTTCTTTTATTGTCAAAACCGCTGTTATATCTGTTTTTATTTCAAAAGTATCAAATTCGGAAAATTTTCTATGCAGAGATTTAATCTGGAGAAACTTGGAAAGATTAGTTTTATGAGTATCAAATACACTAATCTCAGCATTTTTATATTTTGATAGCAAATAATTCTTAAGCCATACTGTAATCACTGGATATAGTTTTATTTCACTTCTGTCATTCATCAATTTCATCTCCGGCAATAAAAGATAGATCTAATTGCGGTTTCTTCTTTCCCTGCTTGCATCCGCATGCCATACATATTTGCCAATAAGCATTGAAATGCCTCCTCACATGTTCTGGCAATTTTTCGTCTTTCTCTTTAGGGTCTTTGTCTTTCTTTTTAGGAATTCTTTTTGCTTTGGGATTGCATAAACTACTGGGGTCACGCTTTATATTTTTTTTTGGATTGATGAATGCTTTCAAGATATCTTGTTTAAATGAAAAACCATAACCGATTTTTATAAAATCTTCCGGAAATATTCTCATCCGATGTTCGCGAAAATCTCTTTTTAAAGAAGGATGACCATACATTATATGACATACCGGTATTTTAAGATGAATCTGAAGTAATTTGCATATTTGAACCGGTAATTTCCAATTATCATGAGGTATCTGTAATACTATTCTATTTCGTTTAAATTGATCTTGATCCTTTTCGCTGGGCATCGATGAGGCATCTGCAAAACCCTGCATAAAACACTTTTGAATGCTTTCCGGCATTTCATAGAAAATAGGATTCAATTCAAATTCATAGAAATTTATCTTATCTTGCATAATGGTAGTGATATTTCTCCACACCATAGTGTTTCTGGAAAACTTGACAATAAAGCTAATAGAACCTTCCGTCTCTTCCATAGAAACTTCTTCGCCTAATAGCTCATGAAGATTCTTTTGAATATCGAATAAACCAATCTTAATCTTATCTGGTACGGAATATTTGATACCGCTTTCTTCAGGAGCGCGAGTAAAGAGGTTTCGATAAGGGAAATCGATAATTATTCTACGATTATCTTTTTCCTCAATCAATTTTCCTTTTGCGGTCAGTAATCCAATAAAATACGCTACATCCTCATCCATATAATCTACTTTTGAAATTATCCTATTGGTCATATATCGCCTTCCCATTTTTTTATATAGGATTTCATACTTTTCGGTTTGGAAAACACCAATAAATATTCATGTATTTTATTAACTATAAACTTGTATGGATACCCTAAAGGTCTCAGATTATTGTACTCACTTTTTCGATTCCAAATAATTATATCCTCCAAGTCGAATGAAGGATAATTAAGTTTACTAATCCTGTTTACTATATCCATATGAAGCGGATAAAAACGATTTTTCTTTCTTAAATCCATTACATTAATAATTAGATAACCTCCAGGTTTAAGCAGATTATAAACAGCAGACCAAACTTTATTCAATTCAAGTAAAAATTTGTCATAATTATTTATTCTTCCCAAATCTTTTTCATTATCACCATAGTTTTTAATGGATTTTCCGTCGGCTGTCCTTTTTTGTTCCAGAATATTCCAATATGGCGGACTTGTAATACACATATCTATTTCATGATCTAATAAATTTCCCAAATTTCTAGCTTCGCCAAAGATTATTTGGGGTTCAATTAAATCGATATTTTTATTTGCCAGATCCATTTCAATTTGCTCAATTCTGATTTTAACCAAATCGATGTATTCTTGAGAAATATCTATCCCAATCCCCTTTTTTCCCATTTTGTAGGCTGCCAATAAAGTCGATCCCGAACCCATAAACGGATCAAGAATAATCTTATCGTCATCTGACGCAAAACAGGAAATCAACCGTTTCACCAACATTTCGGGAAACATTGCCGGATGCTTGAGTTGATTTTCCTGCGGAGTCTTTCTAATGTCATCCCACACCGACATCGAATACTTCACCCATTCCGCGCCGGAAAGCAGATTAGCTCGTTTTTTCCCCTTCTCCTCTTTCGGTTTTTCTTCTTCTATAGGTATCAGTAAGTGATTATTCATATAATGTTTTCAATTATAATTTATTGCCATTTCTAAATTTTGTTCTCCCCATATCTCACTCAAATTCTCAGTATAAATATATTCCTTCCTAAATCTTCCCACCTCATCCGCAGGTCTTATCTGACTGATCCGCCTCCGGATAAGCTCTACATTATGCGGGTCGACCTCAATTCCCACCGCTTTGCGGTTCAACTGACTCGCCGCCGTTAAAGTAGTTCCGGAACCGGAGAAGGGATCGAATACGCAGTCCCCGGGAATCGACGATGATAATATAATCCTCAACAGCAATGCGATGGGGGACTGCTGAGTATGAATTCTCTTACCGTCATCATCCCTTATCGCCTCATCGCCGGCGAAATAACCGGAAGTCAATTCCCGGATATCGTCCCAGACATCGGTAACATATATACCGTTTTCTCTATCGTGTTTATATTCCGGCGGAAGCGGCGGATTTATACGGAGTTTATTGAATACGCGGGGTTTCCTGCCTTTAGTGGCGAATACTATAATCTGATATTGTTTGCCGAATCTTATATCACATGGTATCGCCGATGTTTTCTTGCGCCAGATGATAAGATTTTGAAATTCCCATCCGGTTTCCCGCAGTATCCTGAGCGCTTCCTCGGTATTCTTTTCCCTCTGCATGAAATATATCGCTCCGCCGGGGACAGTAATCTCGTTAATACGCTTGATAATATCACCCAGCCACCCCCAATACTGCTCCTGCGGAAGGTTGTCATTGAAATGGCGGTACTCTTTCCCCTGATTGAACGGCGGATCCAGGAAAGTCAGGTGGATCTCTTCTTCGGGATTGTCTTTCAACCATTGCAGGCAGTCCCCCTGCAATATCTTACAATATGTAAGTTCTTTATTAGTCAATTAATACATTACTTTTAAATAGAAATATTCCCCGGTTTCGGTGAAACCGGGCTACCACTTAAAAGAATAATGAACAAGGAACGCTGAATTTCGATTACTTCAACATTCCTTGTTCGATATTCCTTGTTCGATATTCCCTAGCGCTTCCGCAAACACTCCATAATCCCGTTCTCCGAACAGGCAGAACACCACTTCTATAGGATATTCATTTTCCGCCAAGAACTTTTTCACTTCTCCTATCATGATTTTCGCGCATTCATCGATGGGAAAACCGGACACTCCGGCGCCTAAAGCGGGAAAAGCCACCGATTTTATCCGTTTATCGCGGGCGATCCGCAGGGAAGCGATGGTGGAACTTCGCAGCGATTCCGCAGTTGTGGGGATTCCGAATCCCATCGAGGCCGCATGTATCACCCATTCCGCCTTGAGATTTCCGCCTTTAGTCAAAGCCGCTCCGCCGATTTTGATAGGCCCTATCCGGCCGCATTCTTCCTGTATGGAAGGACCCCCCTTGCGCCGGATGGCACCCGCCACTCCGGAACCCAATTGCAATTCATTATTGGCGGCGTTGACTATCGCTTCCGTATCCAAATCGGTGATATCGCCCTGCACTATCTTTATCCTGTTCATGACTGCACTTATTCGTTTAATTCGCTAAATTCGTTGTGAATCCGCCTCTCGAACGCGAAGTCGGGAAATCGGAAACCTTAAAAGATTTAACCACGAATTAACACGAATATGCACGAATAAAGATTCACAAGCTATGAAAGCAATTAAAGCTAAAAAAATCGAAATCCGAAATCCGAAATCCGAAACACTAATGACGAGTGACAGGTGACAAATGACGATTTCCTATCCGCTTAATCCGCTTCATCGGCTGTGAATCTTTAAACTTTTGCCTTTTTATTTTTTACTTTTGCCTTTGTGAATCCTGTATATCCGTGTTAATTATTCAAAATTCGCCTTCAATTTTTCGCAGCTTTGCGCCAGGGCTTCCGAAATCACCTTAGTACCGCTGAATATGGGCATGAAATTAGTGTCGCCGTCCCAGCGCGGGACTATATGATAATGCACATGGTCTTCCACTCCGGCGCCGGCGGTGCGCCCCAAATTCATCCCGATGTTAAATCCCTGCGGATGCATGGTCTTCTTCAAAGCGTTGATACATCCGCCTATCAGCTTCTGCATCTCAAGAAGCTCCTCATCCGTCAAATCGTTGAAATCCTTTATATGCCGGTAAGGAGCAATCAATAGATGCCCATTGTTGTAGGGATACTTGTTCATCATCACGAAGGCGGTTTTTCCCCGATGTACGATTAATTTATGATGTTCTTCATCATTGTTGCTGTCGATGCAGAATATACAGCGGCCGGGATCTTCGATGATAGAAGTACGGATATATTCCATGCGCCAAGGCGCCCAAAGTTTTTCCATGATATTTGATTAATTTTACTGCTGTTAGTTATATTCTCATCCTCGTCACTCTCGGATCGATAATCACTTCTTCTTTGTCAAAATCCAGTTTGAACCGCCACTGTTGCATAGTGGTCGCTCCGATAATCACTTCTTCGGATAAATTAGGCACTAAGAAGAACTCAGTATAGAATCTATAGTCATCTATATAAAATTCCAGCATCACCGCCTCATTCACTTGTAAATGATTGTTCCTGTCAGCAGTAGTGATAGACAACGGCTGTCGCAGAGGTATCGGCTGCTCCAATTCCTTAGCTATCTCAGGTCTGATGCAAGACATCGAAGCGCCGCTGTCAAAAAGCGCGGTAACCTCCTTCACAGCCAGAGGACCACTCAATAGTATTTTCCGTTCGATTATTGCCATGATTACTCCTATAGTTAAATTCTCATTCTCGTCACTCTCGGATCGATAATCACCTCTTCTTTATCGAAATCCAGTTTGAACCGCCACTGTTGTAAAGTGGTCGCTCCGATGATTACCTCTTCAGATAATCTGGGGACTAAATAGAAATCCGTTGAAAAACGAAGATCGTTAATGTAGAATTCAAGTAATACCGCTTCATTCACTTCGAGATGATTTTTTTCATCTGCGGTTGATATCCGAATAGGTTCCCATAGAGGTATTGGCTGCTCAAGCTCCCGGGCTATTTCCGGACGGATACATGAATTCGATGCGCCGCTGTCAAACAAAGCGGTCACTTCCTTCGCTCCCAAAGGCCCTCTAAGCAGAATTTTGCGTTCAATAATAGCCATGATTTACTCCGTTGATAATATATTCATTTTATTAACAGTAATTTCCGGCTCTGGGTAAAGCTGCCAACCTGCAGATAAGCAAAGTATATGCCGCTGGATAATCCGCTCCCATCGAAAATTAATTGATGATATCCCGCTGACCGCTGACTATTGACCAATGACTGAACCTCCCGCCCCTGTATGTCGTAAATCACCAGTGAAACATGACCCGGGCGCGGCAAATCAAAGGTCAAAGTCGTTTCCGGATTGAAGGGATTGGGATAAGGGGCATGTAAATAATATTCGACCGGTTTTAGGGTAATATCCGGCTTTTCGACAAACACCCAGGTCGAGTCATATGGAAATGCTCCGATATCGGCGATACTGCCGTCCGGGTCCGGAGGACTTTCCGGATCGCCGGCGTCGATGCAGGGCGAACCCGCCTGCAGGTGGAAATCGCCCAGTTCAGGCTCGGCGAAAAGCGGGTCGAGGTAGATGTTGTAAAACTGGTCGCACGAGTCACTGTTGGCGTTGACGCCTGTGATTGTTCCTAATCCTTCAGGCACATCACCAGTGAAATTGCCGTATTCATTATTGTAAAAATCGCTGAATGTTATTGATTCATCAAATGGATCATAGAAATAAATCCAGTAGTCCCCATAATTCCCTTCTACTATTGTGTTTAATACTGTAGGGCCGGAAAAGAGGCAACAAATACCACTACCATTGTTTGTAGACGAATTCATGCTGATTGTGCAATTAGAAATATTCGGCCGGGAATTCATCCCGCACATAATACCTCCTCCATAATTGGAAGCATAATTGCCTATGATGATGCAATGGGAAATGGCGGGGTCGGAAATATGGCAATTAATCCCGCCTCCTTCACCTCCCGAGTTTTCGCTTATTGTGCAATAAGAAATGTTTGGGTCTGAAAAATTACAGGAAATCCCACCACCGTAATAATAATCAGAATTTCCAATTATGTTGCAATTTGAAATAGTAGGATTTGAACAAAAACAATCAATACCACTTTGGTTGCTTCCTGTAATTAAACAATACCCCAACTTGCTTGAATCGTCGGCGCTGTCATTGAAATCAATCCCGCCCCAGGTCGAATCCGCAACGCTCGGCATGAACTTGATGCTATCCGTTTCCGTCCCCACAGCGTACAAGTAGCCGTTAATGTCAAATTCAACTCCTTCATTGAACAGAAATTCCGCTCCCGCTTCGATGACGAGAGAATCGCCTTCTTCTACCCATATATCGCCCTCAACGATGTAAGTCGTATCCTCCAAAATCCCGCTGAGCGCGCCCGATATGTGGATTTGGGCGTTTGCAGTGATGGATGACATCATCATTACCGCGGCGAAAATAAAAATAGCTCTTCTCATTTTAATGCTCCTTGATTTGATTGAAGATTGATTTGTTTACAATATATGTCGGGTTTGAGACAAACCCGACTCCACAGGTATCAGGTATAATGATGTATATTGCTGTCGACTGCGGGGAGTCGACAGCACATTTACGCTTCTCTGAACCGCTGATGACGCTGATAAAAGAATGATGACACTGATATTATAATCAGCGGAATCAGCGTAAATCAGTTTTTATCAGCGGTTCTAAAAGAAAAAAAATTGAAAATATCGACAATTTTTTGTCGATGTTAGCGCAATAAGCGCTTAAATATCTTCGAGCTTTTCTGGAAAATCTACATCCGGCTCTTTCAACCGCTCTAAAATAACATCTTCACAGCTTAAATCTTCGAGAATCTCCAAGATTTCCTGATAAGCCCTGTAATCAATCAGAACCGATTTCGGCCTGCCTTCTTCATCGACCAAATACTGTGGATGAAGTTCTATGTCGAGAGTTTTCATTATATGCCTCATAACTTAATCAGATTTATCAAGTTAAAACCTTATAGATATCCTTTCGGGCTGAACGAGCAAAGGTTACGGTATATTCAGCCACTAAGTTTTCCCGACCTTATCAACTCTTGTTGGACCGATTCAAGGGTTTCCCGGGGTTCCTCCGCTCTTTCCAGTGCTATGATGGCGTCATAAAAATCTTCCCAGAGTTCTCTGTATTCCTCCAAGTCGATTAAAACCGAAGTCTTTTCCCCTTTGTCGTTCACGAGAAATTGTATCCCTTTCATGATATCACCCTCCATAAACTTTAAACTCTTAACTCTTAACTCTTAACTCTTAACTCTTAACTCTTAACTCTTAACTCTTAACTCTTAACTCTTAACTCTTAACTTTGAACTCTTAACTCTTAACTACCTCCCCCCTCCGCCCTCGATTTTTCATATTCCTCCACCAGTTTGTCCTGGATTTCCCGGGGCACATCTTCGTAATGAGATAATTTCTGGCGGTGCATTCCGCGCCCCTGGGTCATCGACCTCAAAGAAGTGGAGTATTTGTTGATTTCCGCTAAAGGCGCTTTCGCCTTGATGACCTGCATTTTTCCGGAAGCTTCCATACCTTGAATTTTACCCCGCCTTGATGAAATATCGCCCATGACATCGCCCATATATTCCTCCGGCACCCGCACTTCCAGATCATATATAGGTTCAAGCATCACCGGTTTGCATTTTACGAAGGCGTTGGTGAATCCCAGCGAACCGGCGATTTTGAAGGCTAATTCCGAAGAATCCACATCGTGGAATTTGCCGTCGAACAGAGTAACCTTCACATCTACCACTTTGTAACCCGCAATCACGCCTCTTTCCATCCTTTCGCGGATACCTTTTTCAACAGCAGGAATGAACTTTCCGGGTATAGCGCCGCCGGAGATAGCGTTCACAAACTCGAATTCTTCGCCCCTCGCCGACGGTTCTAATTTAACATTTACAACGCCGAACTGCCCGCGCCCGCCGCTCTGTTTCTTGTGTTTCCCCTCCGCGTCAGCGCTGGCTTTTATAGTTTCACGATAAGGAATTTTGGGATCGATACGGTCAACATCCACGCTGAACCTGTCTTTTAAACGGCCGATGATGATATCCAGATGAGTTTCACCTATACCCGCCACTATCGTCTGCCGCAGTTCCGGATCATAAGCGAATACGAATGAGGGATCTTCATCATGCAAGGACTGCAGACCGGTGGAGATCTTCTCCTCATCGCCTTTGGCTTTAGGTTCAACTGCGATGCGGATTACAGGTTCGGGGAATCTTATACCCTGCAGTTTTATGGGATTTTTAGGGTCACCTAAAGTATCGCCGGTGTGAGTGGCTTTCAATTTCACTAATGCGCCCATTTCGCCGGGTCCCAGCATATCAACCTGTTTGCGGTTTTTTCCCTGCATAGTGAAAATCTGTCCGATCTTTTCCACGCTGCCGGAGCTGGTATTTTTCAATTCAATACCGGATTCCACTTTGCCCGTATAAACACGCAGAAATGACAGTTCACCCACATGACCTTCGGATACGGTTTTCCATACTATCGCGGCTGTGGGAGCGCCGGATTCAAAATCCTCCGTCTCGTCCTTCTCCAATCTGATGAGCAGATCCATGGGAGAGGGAGCGAGCTGATTGATTAATTCCAGGATGCGTGAAGGGCCGATATTTTTTGAAGCGGAATTACAGAAAACCGGCACGATAGTTCCGTTCACTATACCCTTCCGTAATCCGGTTTCAAACTGCTCTTGCGTTAAATCGCCTTCGGAAAAGAATGTCTCTAATAGCTCATCATCCACTTCCGCCGCATTTTCCAGCGCCGTCTGGCGCATTTCATTTGCCTTGTCCGCTAAATCAGGGGGAATCTCTTCTTCGGTGTAATTCCCCTTGCCGTCACGGTCGAAGCGTAGTATTTTCATCTTGAGAAGATCAACAATTTCATTGAATCCTTCGCCCTGATTAGCGGGGAATTGAATAGGGGAAATACCTTTGCCGAATTCCTCCTGCAGTTCCCTTAAGGTCTCATCGAATTTAGCGTTTTCCCGGTCGAGATTGTTTATCACGATCATGCGGGGTAATTCATACTCTTGAGAATATTCCCACACCTGTTCAGCGCCCACTTCTACTCCGCTCTGCGCATTCACTACTAGTAAGGCGCAGTCAACTACCCGCAAAGCTCCCTTGACTTCCGCTAAAAAGTCGAGGAATCCGGGTGTGTCGATTATATTCAGTCTGTAGTTTTCATGGTCGGTGGTCATTAATGTGCTGCTGACCGATATTTTTCTCTCAATTTCCTCTTTACGGTAATCGGATAAAGTGTTGCCGCTTTCGGTCGATCCCATTCTGGTGATTTTCCCGGTATCGAACATGAACGCTTCTGTCAATGTGGTCTTACCCGACCCGCTGTGCCCTATGACAGCTAAATTTCTGATTTTACTCGTTTCAATCATACTCTAAATACACCCTCCATGGCCAGTGTTAAATTTGTATTGACCGGTGTATCAAGCCCGGCTTCTGTGAACTTAATGATTATTTACTAATAGATTAGCGAGAAAAGATAAATAAATTTACCTTTAGAAAATAACTAATTTTATATTAATAATCAATATTTCGCCAAAAAGGGAAGGATTAAACGGGAGGATTTCATCCGGAGTGAAAAAGCCGTCTGAATATCATCAGACGGCTTAGTGTACAACCGCATTCAGTTTTCGATCTACTGCTTTACCATTATCTCCAGGGGCAGAAAGGTCCAGCGGAACCCTGCGGTCCCTGTCCGCTTTGCGGACCTCGCCACTGCGGGCAATTAGGACCAACTCCGGGCGAATGAATCCTCTGCCGTTTGCGGTCTCGGCGCATATCCCATAATTCGCGGTTGAGCATACTCGGGAATTCGCGCTGGAAAGCTGTCAACTTGCCAATCTGAATCTCATTCAGTATTTTAGAGGCGTCTTTACGGAATTTTGACCGCCGTTCCAGTATTTTCTGTTCGTTCGCCTCAATCTTTTCGATCAATCCGGTTATAGCCTTGCCGTCGCCGATCACGATATAAGCTTGAATCCTCTCAAACAACGCATCATTATCGCTCCGGACCGCCGCTACATCATTTTCAAATTCCCGGTACAGCGGCAGGAATTTATCCGATTGTTCAGCGGTCATATCCAGCGTTTCCGTCAATTTCCACATATGCATAGTGCGGATCCGCTCCTGAACTTCAGGCGCATCAGGGGGAGGCGGAGGTCCCGGTTGAGCCATTAATACCAGCGTCAGCGATAGCGCTGCGATTAATACAAGAATCATTTTCTTCATTATGATCTCCTTTAGAGTTAATTAGTATTTTATTGTTTACTTTGAAAATAGCTGTAGGGTGGATTCTTAACCCACCCAAAATACTCCGTTCCCGCCGGGTTTCAAGCCCATTTTCGGGTGTAACCCGGTGGTTTTAACCGTTCTTAACATTACTCTACCCGTCAGGTTACTCTGCGTTTGAAACCTGACGGGAACAAAACCGATAATGTAGGGGCGAACCCATGTGTTCGCCCTCGAGACTATTTTCATGCTTGGTGGTGCGCCGAAGGCGTATGAGGGTTTACTTTAAAAATAGCTGTTGGCTTTCAGCTATTAGCTGTTAGTAGGGTGGGTTCTTAACTCGCCTTTCCTTTCTACTGCGAGTCAAAATCTCAGGTTTCATCTGTCTGTCTGACAGCGCGTCATTATGAAATCAGTTGTACAGCGGATTTAGGAGAACATACTTTAGTCTGTTCAAATGTGTCGGACTAAAGTCCGACCTCCTATATAAGGAAAATGATGAATTTTCAGACATATTTTTTTGTCTTTAGTCTAAAGTCCAAAGTCCAAGGTCTAAAGTCTATATGTTTCACAACACCGGCGTCTGCATCACTCGCTTATGAAGTTCATTCCACTCTTCATCCGACAAGTTTTCCAGCGATTCTGTATAATCGTAATTGTATTCCAGCCACAATTCCTGTTCTTCTTCGTCCAGCATGCTCCAAAAGATATTATCGACTGCGTTGGCATCGATGTCCGAAGGATAATTGTGATAAAGATTATTAGCGGCCCATTCTTCATAGAACATCGGCACCCGCTCCGCTTCAAATCCGCCGGTGAGCATCAAGGTGAATATAACTACAGCGGCGGCGCTGGCGAAAGCGGACATCCATTGATATATATAACCCCCGGATGATTTTCTATCCTCCATCCGCTGTTTCAAGCGCGGCAGATAAGCCGCCCAAAATACTTTATCCGGTTCCGCCGGTTGAAGCGTGTCGAATTTACCCAAGTCATCTATCAGCTGTTTCAATTCCAGAGAACACTTGTCGCAGATATTCAGATGTTCCTTCACATATTCGGTTTCCTCTGCGGGCATTTCATCTTCGAGGTATTCCCATAATTTGTATTCTTCGATGTGTCTCATGATTTTTACCTTGAAAATAGGGTTTAGTTCATTGTGGTGTCGACTCTCCGCAGTCGACACCATACATAATATAAACAATATCTTAGTGTCATGCGGGGACGCATGACACCACAAATATCAGGGAATGTAGGGGCGAACCCA